>CAMUVE010000111.1:0-2562 GCA_947163985.1 uncultured Prevotella sp. | reverse complement strand
CAATATCTACCAGATGACTCTCGATGCCGACGTGACAAACATCAGATTCCTCATGTCTGCCAATGCCGATGTTGCCGAGTTCACAGCCCAGCAAGGCTCTCTTGTCACCAAGAAGAAGGTCTATGAGCTGAAACTTCCTCAGGGTGCTACCATTGGAGGTCTTGTACGCAACGGCGACGGACAACTGGTAAATGGAAACACGCAGATTGAGCCAGGCGACATCGTAGCAGTATTCTCACACGGAATAAGCATGTCTAAAATAGAGAAATTCTTCCAGTAGTATAATTATAATATGCTGAACCTGAAACTGATATACAAAATCCTCGGAGCGTTGCTCTTGCTCGAGACATTCGTTATGGGTGTTGCTCTTGCTATGGCTGTGGTTTACCAAGAGGACGATATTATGGCATTCATCATCGCCATGATAGTCACTATGGCGGCAGCTCTTGCGCTACGTTTCATAGGACAGGATGCCGAAAACTCCTTGGGGCGCCGCGATGCCTACCTATTGGTGACGCTGACGTGGATTATCTTCAGTTTCTTTGGTTCTCTACCATTTCTTATTAGCGGTTACATTCCCAGCTTTACTGATGCCTACTTTGAAACGATGTCGGGCTTCAGCACCACAGGAGCATCCATCATAGAGAGCGTAGAATCCCTACCCCACGGAATACTCTTCTGGCGTTCGCTGACACAATGGATCGGCGGACTCGGAATAGTGTTCTTCACCATTGCCATCCTGCCTTCACTGGTAGGAGGAAACGTCAAGGTGTTCTCTGCCGAAGCTACAGGACCTATACGAGCAAAGATGCACCCCAGACTGAGCACCACAGCAAAATGGATTTGGAGCATATACTTCATGCTTACATTACTTTGTATGGTGTGTTTCTACTTCGCAGGGATGACAGTCTTCGATGCCATTAACTACGCTATGACAATTACCGCCACGGGAGGTTTTGCTACCCACGATGCAAGTACGGGCTACTTCCACTCTATATCCATAGACTACATAGCTATCTTGTTTATGTTCCTCTCGGGAACCAGTTTCACGCTATTGTACGTCTCGTTCTTCAAAGGTAAGATTTCAAAACTCTTCCAGAACACCGAATTCCGTTTCTATATATCTGTCGTGGCTATTGCCACCCTCGCTATTGTCTATATTTTGAGGGTTGACTCTAACTATGACATACACACCGCAATACGAAAGGGACTTTTCCAGGTAGTATCGTTCATGACTACTACCGGAATCTTTAATGACGATGCTGGCAAGTGGCACCACATAACGTGGGTAATACTCTCTCTCTGTATGTTCTTCGGAGGTTGTGCAGGAAGTACCAGCGGAGGTTTTAAGTGCATACGCAGCGTAATGATGTTATCTTCTGTGCGCAACGAGCTGAAACGTATTCTTCACCCCAAAGCCATACTGCCGGTAAAGGCTAACGGACAGAGTGTGCCCTTCTCTGCACAGATATCGTTAATGTCGTTCTTCGCACTCTATATGATAATGTGCTTCGTGACTTACTTCATAATGATTGTCATGGGTGTTGACAGCACTAATTCAATAACTATTGCCATAAGCTGTGCCAGCAATGTAGGTCCAACGCTGGGACTTGAGATAGGTCCTACAATGTCATGGACCATCCTTCCCGATGCTGTCAAGTGGCTACTCTCCTTGCTTATGCTGATGGGACGTATCGAGATACTGTCAGTCATTGTTCTCTTTACGCCAGCATTCTGGAAGGATCACTAAAAAAGTTTCTTGATATCTTCGTTTAAGCGCCTTACTGGTCCGCTTTGCATATAGGCAGTGTTCTTCTTCAACATCTGCTCCACGTCCTGTACGCTATGGCGATAACACGACAGTTCGTTGCGCCGCTGGGTGTCGTGAACTGCCTGACGCTCTATCTCTCGTTCACGTTCCATCTCCAGGTTCTTGCAAATCTTATTGAGTATTGGCAGAACAACTTTATTAAAGAAGTGGTGCCCTTGTATATATAAATATGTAGTTTCCGGAGTTATTCCCATTTTCTCTATCAACTCATGCTTAAGACCTAAATACTTCTCTTTAGCATTAGGATTTTTCCTTTGCAACATCTCTATCTCGCGATGTACCTTCTTTTTCAGGTGAGATAACGATGCCTCAGGTTCTTTAAGACTAAAGCCGCCCAATTCTATGGTGTTACAGAACTGAGTAATGGTATATTCTTTATAACGGTCGGACCTGTAGTAAAGTACGCTCCATACAAAAAGTGGGAATATGGCTATGCTATACTGATGTATAAACTCCTCAATATCAATTACAAAACGGTCGTTAAGGGTTGTCATCGTACAAACGTCATGCAACGAAGGGGCGTAACATTGCAGATTCTCTATGGCATAGGCATAGGTATGCAACACGTAAGGATTGTTTATCATCTCTCTCGAGGTAGCAGTAGCACCCTGAATGAGCCAGTCGTAGTCGGCATCGACACATGCTATCATATCCTCGCCTGCCTGGTTTGCAAGAAGGTTCACCAGCACCGACTTCTTTCCTCTTTCCAGTCTGTGGTGCGATGGTAACAT
>CAMUVE010000110.1:0-2582 GCA_947163985.1 uncultured Prevotella sp. | reverse complement strand
TGTCCACAAAACGGCCATACAACAGATAGCCTAAGACAAGTGCTATAAGACTAATACAAAGTGTAACCATCAATCAAGAATGTTAAGTGATTTCAAATAATATCTTGAAAAGTAACTTTGTCGCAATTCTGCCGACAAATGTAAAAAAAAATACGCGGACTGCCAAGTTTTTTATCGATTTTCTTTCATTTTACTGTAACTTTTCTTGTTTTTGGCCGCGCGTTATAACTGGGGACTTTGCCACATCGTCAACGGCATCTACTCTCGTAACAGCGTTTTCCAGTTCACTATAGGCTATAAGTTTGAATTGTAGAGACAATTTTTGTTTATTATAGTGATTTTGCTATACTTGTAATTTTGACATTTAAGGGTGTAAGGGTGTTAAACCCCTGTGTTTATCGGGGTTTGAGGTGCACACCCCAGGGTGTTGCGCTTAAAGCCTTTATGCATCGGGCATTGCACACCCTTACACCCTTTGAGGTGGAATTTCCAGTATATTGTACTTTTGACTTCGTCGAAGGTACGTACGCTCGACAAAGAAAAGATAAATCTTTCATATTGTTTTGACTTCAAAACCTTTGAGATTAAAATCTCCAGGTTCTAAAATCAAAACAATAAAAATATTAAATATTTTTGGTTTTGTCCTCGCTTAATTGTACCTTTGCACGCAATTAATCTTTAAGGTATAGTTTTATGTCATCATTTGCAGAAGAAAAAATTGTGATGGACGGTCTGACGTTCGACGACGTGCTGCTCATTCCGGCTTACTCGGACGTGCTGCCAAGGACCGTTGAGTTGAAAACACAGTTCTCGAGACACATTAGTCTTAACATTCCCTTTGTTACGGCTGCTATGGACACCGTTACGGAGAGTGCTATGGCGATAGCTATAGCTCGTGAGGGTGGTATCGGTGTTATTCACAAGAATATGTCGATAGAGGCTCAGGCACGTGAGGTGGCTATTGTGAAGCGTGCGGAGAACGGTATGATTTATGACCCCGTGACAATACGTCGTGGAAAGACTGTTGCCGATGCGCTGGCGATGATGGCTGAATACCATATTGGCGGTATTCCTGTTGTTGACGACGAGAACCACCTGGTGGGTATCGTTACTAACCGCGACCTGCGCTTTGAGCGCCATCACGACAAGAAGATTGACGAGGTGATGACATCGGAGCACTTGGTGACGACAACGCAGCAGACCGACCTTAACGCTGCTGCAGAGATTCTTCAGGAGAACAAAATTGAGAAACTCCCAGTAGTGGATAAAGATAACCACCTGGTAGGACTCATAACATATAAGGACATAACGAAGGCAAAGGACAAGCCAATGGCGTGCAAGGACGAGAAAGGTCGTCTGCGCGTAGCTGCCGGCGTAGGCGTTACCGAGGATACTCTGGAACGCATGCAGGCGCTGGTGGAGGCTGGTGCCGACGCTATTGTCATAGATACAGCTCACGGACACAGCAAGTTCGTAATAGAAAAGCTGGTTGAGGCAAAGAAGGCATTCCCCAACGTAGATATCGTTGTAGGTAACGTGGCTACGGGAGAGGCTGCACGACTGTTGGTTGACAACGGTGCCGACGCCGTTAAGGTGGGTATCGGTCCTGGCAGTATATGTACTACACGTGTTGTCGCTGGTGTGGGAGTGCCGCAGCTGAGCGCCGTCTATGACGTGGCTTGTGCGCTGAAGGGCACAGGAGTTCCGCTCATTGCCGACGGCGGTCTGCGCTACTCTGGCGACGTTGTCAAGGCGCTGGCGGCTGGCGGATACTCGGTGATGATAGGCTCGTTGGTAGCAGGAACAGAAGAGAGTCCTGGCGACACCATAATCTTCAACGGCAGGAAGTTCAAGAGTTACCGCGGAATGGGTTCGCTCGAGGCTATGGAGAACGGTTCCAAGGACCGCTACTTCCAGTCGGGAACAAAGGACGTGAAGAAACTCGTTCCCGAGGGCATAGCAGGACGCGTTCCCTACAAAGGCACGCTGCAGGAGGTTATATATCAGCTTGTAGGTGGTCTGCGCTCGGGAATGGGCTACTGCGGAGCAGGAACGATAGAGGCCCTGCACAATGCTAAGTTTACAAGGATTACTAATGCCGGAGTTATGGAGAGTCATCCACACGACATCTCTATTACCAGTGAGGCGCCAAATTATTCGAGACCGGAATAGGGGGAATTGAGAATTGAGAATTGAGAATTGGGAATTGAGAATTGAGAATTAATATAATGAAACGAATTGGAATTTTGATGGGGGTTGTGCTGAGTGCTGTCAGTCTTGACGTTATGGCACAGGCTAACGACCCGGTAATTATGACCGTTGCAGGAAAACCTGTACTGCGCTCAGAGTTCGAATACTCTTACAATAAGAACAACTCCGAGGGAGTCATAGATAAGAAAAGTGTTGACGAGTACGTAGAGCTCTTTGTGAACTACAAGATGAAGGTGCAGGCAGCCCTCGATGCGAAGATGGACACAGCGAAGTCCTTCAAGCAGGAGTTCCTGACATATCGCGACCAGCAGATAATGCCTTCGTTCGTCAGCGACGAAGATATGGAGAACGAGGCAAAGAAGACCTACCAG
>CAMUVE010000109.1:0-2806 GCA_947163985.1 uncultured Prevotella sp. | reverse complement strand
GCTTCCATGATGCTATCAAGCCTGTAATGGAACAGCTCTATGCTTCAGTTAAGAATGGTACAGAAGCACAGATCTCTATCGATGCAAACTCTAAGCCCGACTATCGTGAGGGTCTGGAGAAAGAACTTGAGGCTATGCGCAATCAGGAGATGTGGCGCGCAGGTGCTGTGGTTCGTCAGTTGCGTCCAGAGAACAACTAAGCCTTAATAAAGAGGCCGTCTTTTAAGTAGATGTCCTCTTCGTAAAGAAGATCTTCAAGTGCCCTATCGAGTAATTCGAAGGGCACTTTTATTTTCTTTATCTCTTCGGCAGAATGGAACTTGTCGTCGGAGAGAATGTTGAGAATTTTTTCCTTTATACTCTTTATCTCCTCCTTGTTGTAATCACCAGAGTCAAGTGCCTGACAGACGTCACACTGATGACAGTCGTGTGACGACTTCTCGCCAAAATATTTCAGGAGTTGTCTGCTGCGACAAATGCTGTTGTTTGTAGCATATTCTATTACCTCCTTGACTCTCTCTTCGTACTGTTTCTTACGTTCGCTGTATATCTCGGGAGGAAATACAAGGCGCGACATCTCTTCACGACTTCGTGTGTAGCGGATATATGGAGTCTTTCTCTGCGGTATGAAACTGATGATGTGTTTGCTATCAAGTCCTTTCAGTACCTGATAAACGTCCTGAGGACTAAGCTCCGTCTGTTGTGCAATAAAGCTCTCGTCAATATAGCCATAGTCGGTAAACAGTCCGCTGTAGCTGCGGAGCAGCGATGTTATAACTTTGTTTTCATTATAGTTTAACGAGTTCAGCATGTACAGGTCGTCACGTCCTGTGATGAAACGTACCCGTGCTCTGTTCTCACGTTCCTCACCATATTCTATATATCCTGCGCGTGCGAGGATTGTCAGTGCCGAATCCACCTGAAGGGGGAAGTGTTTGAAGGTGTGGCAGAACTTGTCGATGCCAAATTCGTGGTAGGTGTTATATCCGCTTCCCAATGCTATCTGGTAGAAGTATGCCAGGTGTTCATAGACCTTGCGAATATAGTCTTTCTCGGGGAAGGTGTCGGCAACGCGACGGAGCAGTTTTGTGGTGTCGTTGCCATTGAATAGCAGCACAGCATAGGAGCGCTTTCCGTCTCTGCCGGCGCGTCCTGCCTCCTGGAAGTATGCCTCGAGAGAATCGGGACAATCAATGTGTATTACCAGTCGTACGTCGGGCTTGTCGATACCCATTCCGAAGGCATTCGTCGCCACCATCACCCTTACTCGGTTGTCGTGCCATTCCCGTTGGCGCTGGTCGCGAATCATATTCTCCAGACCTGCGTGGTAGGAGAGGGCGCTGATATTGTTTTTTATCAGGAAGTCGGCAATTTCTTTAGTCCGTTGACGACTGCGTACATAGATTATAGCGCATCCCTCGACACTATTGAGTAGGTTGAGGAGATAGTCGTATTTGTCGGCGACGTTCCGTACAATATATGCGAGGTTCTTCCTCTCGAAACTCATGCGGAACACGTTGAAAGAAGATTTGTTGTCAACGGTGCCTAACTTTTCCTGAATATCGTCGATAACCTTTGGCGTTGCTGTTGCTGTAAGTGCGAGGATAGGTACGTTGACGATGTGGCGTATCTTGGCTATTTCCAGATATGACGGACGGAAGTCGTAGCCCCACTGACTTATACAGTGTGCCTCGTCAACGGTGACGAAACTGACATTCATGTGTTTCAGTTTCACCTGAAATAGTTCCGAGGAAAGACGTTCCGGTGATATGTACAGTATCTTCACTCCGCCATATACGCAGTTGTCGAGAATCGCCATCGTCTGTTCGTGGGTAAGACCGCTGTGTATTGCTGCTGCACGGATGTGCAACCTGCGCAGGTGAGCCACCTGGTCCTTCATGAGTGCTATTAGTGGAGTGATGACAATGCATATCCCATCCATAGCGAGTGCGGGTACCTGAAATGTTATGGACTTTCCTCCTCCAGTGGGCATAAGTCCCAGCGTATCATGACCAGCCCCAATACTCTCTATTATCTCACTCTGAATGCCCCTAAAATTGTCGTAGCCCCAGTATTTCTTTAGTATAGATAGGTAATTATTCAATTTCCCCTGGTCTAATATCTTCTATTTGTAGCTGAATGTCTCCGTGTTTGAAAACGTTGTCTTCTATGGTATATGCTATGTCGAAAGCGCGCTTTGACTTGATGTATCTTACGGAGCCGCTTTGTCCGAAGGCTATGCCGTTCATGACGTTATTCGACTTAGAGTCCACGAGTTCCAGTTTTATGTGTTCCTGTTGTCTGCCCACCACCTTACTTGTTCCGAAGTCGTAAACACCTGTTGTCATAAACATCGGTTTGGCATTCATAGGTCCGAAGGGTCCGAAACGCTTCAATTCGTTGTGGAAACGGTGGGTGATGTCTTTGAAGTCTATCTGTGCATCAATATCCAGAATAGCTTCTGTCTGTTCGGGCATGATGTGCTCTTCAACATATTTCTGGAATCTGTCGCGGAAAACAGGAACATCCTTCCATCTCAGTGTGAGACCCGCAGCATAGGTGTGTCCTCCGAAGTTCACCATAAGGTCTCTGCAGCTCTTTATAGCGGAGTAAACATCGAAACCCGCAATGCTTCGTGCGGAACCCGTTGCGAGGTCGCCGTCACGGGTGAGTACAACGGTGGGCCTGAAGTATATTTCCGTCAGTCGTGATGCCACAATACCTACGACACCCTTCTTCCAGGACTCGTCGTAGAGTACTATTGCCTTGTGCTTCTTCTGACTCTCTATGCGTGCCACAATGTTGT
>CAMUVE010000108.1:0-2909 GCA_947163985.1 uncultured Prevotella sp. | reverse complement strand
CATTAGCGGCATCACGGCTGAAGCATACACCAGTAGCAGAGGTGTCGCCCATGTTGCCGAATACCATTGCCATAACGCTGACGGCAGTACCCCACTCGTCGGGGATGCCTTCCATCTTGCGGTAGAGGATGGCGCGCTCGTTCATCCAAGAACGGAACACGGCGCAGATAGCGCCCCAAAGCTGCTCGATAGGATCGTCCGGGAAGTCCTTGCCTGTACGCTCCTTGATGGCTTCCTTGAAAAGCTTCACAAGTTTCTTCAGATCATCAACCGAAAGGTCCTTGTCGAGCACTACTCCACTCTCCTTCTTCACCTTCTCGATAATCTCCTCGAACGGGTCGATGTCTTCCTTGTTGACAGGCTTCATCTCGAGCACCACGTCGCCATACATCTGTACGAAGCGACGATAGGAGTCGTAAACGAAGTGTGGGTTTTGCGTCTTGGCTACCATTCCCTCAGCAACCTCGTCGTTCAGACCGAGGTTGAGGATGGTGTCCATCATACCAGGCATGGAAGCACGCGCACCTGAGCGGACCGACACGAGCAGGGGATTCTCCTTGTCGCCGAACTTACTGTTCATGAGCGCCTCGATGTGCTTGACAGCTGCCATCACATCGTCGTTGAGCAGTTCCATAATCTTCTCCTGCCCTACTTCGTAGTACTCATTACAACAGTCTGTTGTGATAGTGAAACCTGGAGGAACAGGAACCCCAATAAGGTTCATCTCAGCAAGGTTGGCACCCTTGCCACCGAGTTCCTCACGCATCTGCGCATTACCTTCTGCCTTTCCGTTACCAAAGGTATAAACTCTTTTCTGACTCATAATAGATTTTTATGTTATGTTTTATTTATATTAATGTGTCAAACACTTAAAACTGCACTTTTTCATTCAGATTGTGCAAAAATACACAAAAACGAATAATTGTGCAAGAGTTTAATAATATTTATACATAATTTTTTTTACCAACTTTCCGACACCACACACTTAAACCATATATGTTTATATATACTGAAATGCGTTGACAAGTATTTTTCCAGCCCAATTTTCCGATTTAAAAGTAAAAATGATTAACTTTGCAGACAAATTACAAAAACATTCATGGCAAGAAAGAAAAAACCTTTACCAATATTCCGAGAGGTGACCATTACCGACGTCGCCGCAGAAGGTAAGTCTGTAGTAAAAATTACAATCCCCGAACACGACGGTACGCCTGAGAGCCGTTTGGTAGTATTCGTACCCTATTGTGTACCAGGCGACGTGGTCGACCTTCAAGTGACTCGCAAGAAGCATAGTTATGCTGAAGCAAAAGTCATTAAATTCCACAAGTTTAGCGACATAAGGACTACTCCACCCTGCAAGCACTTTGGCATTTGTGGTGGATGCAAATGGCAAAACCTGCCATACGAGGAACAACTCAAATTCAAACAAAAGCAGGTGTATGAGCAACTGACGAGGATTGGCCACCTCGACCTACCCGAACCAGGCAGTAAAGACGAAGATACGGGCATCGAGTTCCATACCATCATGGGCAGCGTGAAGCAGTATGAATACCGCAACAAGCTCGACTTCGGTTATTCCAACAAGAAATGGCTCACCGAGGATCAGGTGCGCTCGGGCGAGACCTTCGACAATATGAACGCATGCGGATTCCATATCACAGGTGCTTTCGACAAGATCTACCCCATAGAAAAATGCTGGCTGATGGACGACTTCCACAACCGTCTGCGCAATGGAATATACGACTATGCCATAAGCCACGGACTCACGTTCTTCGACCTGAGGGCTCAGAAGGGACTGCTGCGCGACCTTATCATTCGCAACAGCAACTCAGGCGAATGGATGGTAATCATGCAATTCCATTTCGACCAGCCTAACGATGAGCAGAAGGCTTTAGAATTACTTCAATATATAGTAGACAACTACAAGGAAGTAAGTACATTGCTGTATATTGACAATCAGAAATGTAACGACACTATATACGACCAAGATATCCAGGTGTTCAAGGGCGAAGGATTCATCTATGAACACATGGAAGACCTCAAATTCAAAGTAGGACCAAAGAGTTTCTATCAGACCAATACCGAACAAGCCTACCACCTGTACTCCGTAGTGCGACAATTCGCCTTCAAAACGAGCCAAATTACGCCCCAAAACGGCACTCTTTGCGATGCAAAAACGCCCGATTTCATCGGCAAAACGGCTGAGATTGAGCAGCAATCTCCAGCTCCCAGTTTCCTACACCCCGCCCCCTTAGTCTACGACCTCTACACGGGTACTGGCACGATAGCCAATTTCGTGGCGCACAGAGCACGCAAGGTGATAGGTATAGAATACGTACCAGAGGCGATAGAGGACGCGAAGGTCAACTCCGAGGTCAACGGCATCGACAACACTCTGTTCTATGCAGGCGACATGAAGGACATCCTCACCGAGGACTTCATACAGGAACACGGCAGACCAGACATCATCATCACAGACCCGCCACGCGCCGGTATGCACAAGGACGTGGTCAACGTTATCCTGAACGCTCAGCCCGAACGCATCGTCTACGTGTCGTGCAACCCTGCCACACAGGCGCGCGACCTCGAGATGCTATGCAGTCAATACAAAATCGTTGAGGTTCAGCC
The DNA here is from genome assembly GCA_947163985.1 of uncultured Prevotella sp. Taxonomy (GTDB): domain Bacteria; phylum Bacteroidota; class Bacteroidia; order Bacteroidales; family Bacteroidaceae; genus Prevotella. Next base: position 281 of record CAMUVE010000108.1, on the reverse strand, counting down.
CGTTGACATGTTCCCGCACACCCCACACGTAGAGAATGTGGTGCTGCTCGAAAGGGCGTAGCCCCCAAGCTGAGAGAAACGTCCCATCGTCCCATCGTCCCATCGTCCCATTAAGGTGGTCGACGTTTTCACCTCTTTGCTATGCACTCGGATGGATAGTGAGCAGAATCTCGAACAGAGGTAAAGGAGAAACTAATAGTATATTATTAGTTTACTATATATTATATTATAATATATAGTAAAATTCCACTTCCACTTTTTTTCGTTTTATGGAAGTACCT
>CAMUVE010000107.1:0-2928 GCA_947163985.1 uncultured Prevotella sp. | reverse complement strand
TAATGGCTACAAATGCCTGGGTGCTCTTGATGCCCTCTTCCATAAGGAGTTGGACATCACGACCGTCACCGTTGATAACCATTACGCGACCAGTATCTACAAGGTCATTGAGTTCAACACATCGTTCCTCGCTTTTCTCAATGATTTTACAATTCATGTATTCCGGAATCAGCTCCGTAGTGCGTACCGCTGTAGCTCCGCCACCCATAACCATTACGTTCTTTACGTCGGCATAGTGCTCTTTTCCTACAATCTTGCGTATATAAGGAATGTACGTGCGCGTAGTGATGAAGTAAACGAGGTCGTACAGTTGCAGAGTGTCGTCGCCTCGTGGTATGATGGTCTCGTCGCCACGTTTTATGGCAACCACGTGGTAGGGAGTCTCCGGTTTGCAGAGGTCTTTCAGCGGCTGTCCGAGAATCTCACTTGTCTGACGCATTTTGATGCCTAACATTACGAGTGTGCCGTCGAGGACATCCCAACGCTGACGCACCCACGACATTCGCAGACCGTTTGCTATCTCGTGAGCCGACAGGTCTTCAGGGTTTATTATTGCCGTGATGCCCATCTTCTCGAAGAAGGACAGTTTCTTGTCGTCGAGATATTCGTACTTGTCGACCTTAGCTACGGTACTTTTGGCACCCAGTTGTTTTGCCATTACGCAACTTATGAGGTTGGTGCTCTCGTCAAGTGTGACGGCAATGAAGAGGTCGGCATCAGCAATTCCTGCGTCCTTGAGAGCGTCGATACTTGTCGGCGAGGCATGAAACGTCATGAGGTCATAGTCGCTGCTGATACTGGCAAGACGTTCTTCGTCTTCATCGATGAGAACAGTGTCCTGGTCGTTGCGCGAAAGCAACTTCGCCAAGTGAGTTCCTATGGCATAAGCGCCAGCAATGATTATCTTCATTTTGTAAGGTTTTTAATCTCTTGAGCTATTCTCTCACAGTCTATTCCTACTATGTGGTGGAGCTCTTCGACGGTTCCTTGTTCAATGAACTCGTCGGGCACTCCAAGACGTGTTATCTGTGGGTGGTATCCGTGGTCGTTCATCCATTCGAGCACAGCACTTCCCATACCGCCTGCTATTGTTCCGTCTTCAACAGTTATTATTTTGTCGAAGTTCTCGGCAACCTCGCGTAGGAGGTCTTCGTCGAGAGGCTTTAGGAATCGCAGGTCGTAAACGGCAGCGCCTTCTGTCTTAAGAGCTTCGTTGCCTATGGGACCTAATGTGATTATGGCTACATCTTTGCCGTCACGAAGTTTTTGTCCCTTTCCGACAGGTATCTCTTCCAGCGGACAGCACCAGTCAACGATGCTTCCTCTGCCGCGAGGGTATCTTATAACGAATGTTCCCATTCCGTCCTTCTGTGCTGTGTACATCATACGACGCAACTCGTGCTCGTTGAGAGGCGACGCTATGGTAAGATTAGGAATAGGACGCAGGGCTGCAAGGTCGAATACTCCGTGGTGGGTCGCTCCGTCTTCGCCTACCAGTCCAGCACGGTCCAGACAGAGTACAACAGGGAGGTTCAGTATTGCAGCATCGTGAATGATGTTGTCGTAAGCACGCTGGGCAAAGGCGCTGTAGATATTACAGAACGGTATTAAACCATCCTTCGCCATACCTGCCGAGAATGTTACGGCGTGACCTTCGGCAATACCAACGTCGAAAGTCCTTTCGGGCATCTTACTCATCATTATATTCATAGAACAACCTGTAGGCATAGCGGGTGTTACGCCCACTATTTTCGGATTCTTCTCAGCCAGTTCGAGTAGTGTCTTGCCAAAAACGTCCTGGAACTTTGGAGGTCTGTTCTTTTCGTCGCTCTCTAAGCGTTTGCCTGTTTCGGGATTGAACTTTCCGGGAGCGTGCCATATCGTAGCGGCATTTTCCGCCGGCGCATATCCGTGACCTTTCTTGGTATGCAGGTGAAGCAGTTTTGGACCTTTCATGTCTTTCAGCTGTCTCAACAGTCGCACCACCTCTTTTATATCGTGACCATTGAACGGCCCGAAGTAGCGGATATTCATTCCGTCGAAGATGTTCTGCTGGTTGCTTATGGCGCTCTTAACAGCATTACTGAGACGGATGAGTCCTTTCTTCTTGTTGTCGTCAAGAATGCCTACTTTATACAGCCATTGCGATGCCTTGAACCTTATGCGGTTGTACGTCTCGTTGGTGTTGAGGTTCAACAGATACTGCTTCATTCCGCCCACCGAGTGGTCTATCGACATGTTGTTGTCGTTAAGGATTATCAGCAGGTCGTTGGGCGATGATGAAACGTTGTTAAGACCTTCGAAGGCGAGACCTCCCGACATTGCTCCGTCACCGATTACGGCAACCACCTTCCTGTCGCTTCCGTTAGCAGCCACCGCCATTCCGAGTGCTGCAGAGATGCTGTTCGAAGCATGTCCGCACGTGAATGAGTCGTATTCGCTCTCCAGAGGTGAGGGGAACGGTTTCAGTCCGTGTAGCTTTCTGTTAGTAGAAAACTTGTCTCTTCTTCCGGTAAGAATCTTATGACCGTAAGCTTGGTGTCCTACATCCCACACGATACGGTCGTTAGGCGTGTCAAACACATAGTGTAGGGCAACGGTAAGCTCTATAACTCCAAGACTCGATGCAAGGTGTCCCGGGTTAACTGATAGCTCTTGTACAATATCTTGTCGCAACTCGTCACACACCTGTGGCAACTGGTCAACAGACAGCTTTCTGAGGTCCTCAGGAGTGTTTATCTTCTCGAGTAAACTTAACTTCTTCTCTTCCACTTTTTATTATTTTAATTGCAAAGTTACAAATAAGCGAGAAGAAAACCAAAGAAAATTTTATTTTTCTTTGCTTTATCGAGCGTGAGTAACCTTTTTTAGGTTTATGGAAATTTTAATTTTCGAAAAAAAGTGTCAGCCGTCATTAAAAAATCTTTA
>CAMUVE010000106.1:0-3459 GCA_947163985.1 uncultured Prevotella sp. | reverse complement strand
TCTTTGCTCTTGAAGCAACATGATTTACTGATCTTGGCATAATTCTTTTCCTTTCCTAATTTTAAATTAACGGAGGCACAGCAAATCGCGCACCTGCTTCATGTTACTTGGATCTACGATAGCCTGGTGAACCAGGTTTCTCTTCTGTTTCTTGGTCTTCTTAGTCAGAATGTGACTGTGGTAAGCGTGATGTCTCTTAACCTTACCACTTCCAGTGAAAGCGAAACGCTTCTTAGCACCGGAGTTCGTTTTTACTTTTGGCATCTTTTTTAACTTTTTATTTATTAAACTTATGTTCGTGGCAACGCATATACCTGGCGTTACGCACTATGATTTTTTCTTTAATCTTCTTTTTCACGCAATTTGGCAAGAATATCGTCACCGCCCTTCACGTTGGCGAAAATTCCACCTTTTGCCTCTGCTGCTGACTCTTCCTGAACCTTTGCGGCTTCCTTGGCTTCAGCCTCGCGGCGCTCGCGGTCAACCTTCTGCTGACTTTTCTTAGCCACGCCAGCCTTCTTGGGACTCATGTAGAGGAACATCTTCTTGCCCTCGAGTGACGGCAGCTGGTCAACTTTTCCGTACTCCTCAAGGTCGTTTGCAAAACGGAGAAGAAGAACCTCGCCCTGCTCCTTGAAGAGGATGCTTCGTCCGCGGAAGAACACGTAAGCACGTACCTTGTTACCTTCCTCGAGGAACTCCTTGGCGTGCTTCAACTTAAAGTTGTAGTCGTGCTCGTCGGTCTGTGGTCCGAAACGTATTTCCTTAACTTCCTGCTTCACCTGCTTAGCCTTCAACTCCTTGGCACGCTTCTTCTGCTGATACAGGAACTTGCTGTAGTCAATGATACGACAAACCGGCGGCTGAGCGTTCGGAGAAATCTCTACGAGGTCAACGCCCTCTTCACGAGCCATGTCCAGTGCTTGTTTTGTTGGCATAACGGTACTTCCGCCGTCATTCACAATTCTTACCTCACGAGCACGAATCTGCTCGTTAACACGGTATTGGTTACCTTTCTTGTCGTTCTTCATTAACTGTTTTTTGAATTCAAATTTAAATTTGCGGCTGCAAAGTTACATATAAGCGAGGACAAAACCAAAAAAAAATCACTTTTTTTTCAATTACTTTGATTTTAGAGCCTTGAGAACTTGTTCACAAAGGCACTGAAATCGAAGTACAAGAAAGAGGCTTCTTTCGTTTTGTCGAGCGAACGTAACTTATTTAAAGTTACATATAAGTCGTAACATAACTTATCCATAGTACCGCCCACAGACCGTAAAAAGATGTTAATTAATGTAACAAATATAACAAAAAGCACGCGAAAACATAAAAAAATCGAGCATTTAATGCCTTATTTAATAAAATAATGTACCTTTGCAGAATCCTGCTAACTTTAGAAAAATAAAAACAAACAAAAAATATTATGAAAAAAAACCTAAACAAACTGAGTACATTACTATTGATGATACTCATGGCAGTGATACCTTCTACGGTATGGGCTGATGATCCGAATGACGAAATTGTCACCCTTGACGGAGTGAGTTACCATGTGCTGCGTAGTACAGAAGACTGGGAACGCTTCAGACAGTTAGTTGCCGATGCTAATGGACAATCTGAAGTTAACGCCATCATGGATGCCGACTTCACGGTGACCGACTGGGTGGGTCAAAGCGAGGGTGCACCTTTCCAGGGAACGTTCAACGGTAATGGACATACGCTGAATGTGAATATTGATAATCCCAACAATGATTTTTACATGTCGCCCTTCGTCTGGGCAACCAACGCCACCATTCGTAACTTGCACGTCACTGGTAGTGTATCGGGCGGAAAGCACTCGGCGGGACTGGTGGGTACGGTTGGAGATGCTGCGACCGATCGTCATCTCACCGTCGAGAGGGTGTGGGTTTCCGTTACCGTAACAGCCCGTGACAACCCTGATTTTACGGGTGAATTTGTCGGCGGCTTTGTTGGACACGCGCGCAAGAACACGGTTAAGATGACCGACTGTCTGTTTGATGGTAAACTCCTCACCGAAAACACAAGCAAAAAAGACAGATATGCTGGTGCCTTCATCGGATGGGGTGAAGATGGTGCCACATACGATTTTTGTCGCCTCTATGATAATGGCAGTTGGAAAGACGGAAACGTAACTGATTATAACATAAGCTATTGGCAATACAAGCCCTGGACAGGCAAAAATCAACCTTGCGTTTATTCTGCACATGATTGGAAAGATGTTCCCGATTCACGATCTAACATCACGGATCCGTATTCTTTGGCGAATTATATGAATAGCAACGAGCCCAACACATGGCAGGTCGTTGACGGTATTGCGGTGCCTATTATTTCTGTTGACCCCACCTTTGAGTGCTACGACATCGCACCTGGTTCGGGAGCTGGTGAAGAAGGCATGCTGAAGATTCCGTTCTCTTGCGACCAGGTAGTGAAATGGATTGATTACTGGTACACCGACGAGAATGGCAACAAAAAGGAGATGCCTCGTCTGACGCTACCCGATAACAGCTACTCAGGCTTCCTGACGGTGCCTGCCACCGAGGCTCACCGCGACCTGAAGATGATTGTCAGCCTGACACCCGACTATATCATCTATACCTACGACCCCAAGAGCGATGCCGTGATGCACAATCCGCGCAACCTGACGTGCGACGTGCTGAACTACTCGAAGGAGAGCCTTACTAATGCTGGTGCTGTGGTGCTGCATTGGGAGACGAAGGACGCTGAATACAACGACGTGCTGGACGGCGACGAGTTCGTCGTACTGCGCTCGCTGACAGGTAAGGATGAGGATATGACAGTGATAGGTTCTGTCACATTGGACAGCAGCATATCTAAATATGAATATAAGGACTCCACACTTTTCAACACTATTACTGCTGAGCAAATCAGCTCAGGAACGGCACAGGCTACCTACTGGGTAGTACGTGCTTCAGCAAAGCAGATGTGGAGTATGACGGCAGAGAAGAACCCGACGGTGGCAACTATAAAGCCACAACTGGACAAACTCGCCCTGCTGGAGCCTACCGGCGTCAAAGCCGAATGGAGCGACAAGGACGAACATAGGGTCAAGGTAACATGGGACTACAAGGCTAACGACGACTCTCACCGCTACGTGTGGGACAACCGCGTAGGCATGATGATGGAGGTGAAGTCACTCAGGTCTGACAATACTACAGCCGACAGCACCGTAACTGTCATCACAGCAGAACAGATACAGGCTGGCGAGATGGAGGTAGCTGCAAGTCGTGCATGCGTAACCTACCAGATAACGCTGTTGTTCGACGGCAGCAAGTCGCCATTGGGCAAGGATACGGTAAGCTATGCTGCAACCCTGACCGATGCCAAGTTCTACCCCGAGACTACCGGACACATCGACACGGAGACGCTGGAAGCAAAAGCGCAGCCAAGCTCTGTACTGATGACATGGTCTAACGTCGCTGC
>CAMUVE010000105.1:0-3566 GCA_947163985.1 uncultured Prevotella sp. | reverse complement strand
GGTCTTCCTTAAGCTGCTTGATACCCAGTGACATCTTGCGCTCGTCGCGGTCCAGTGTGAGGATTACTGCCTCTACCTCGTCGCCAACGTGCATGAAGTCCTGTGCAGAACGCAGGTGCTGGCTCCAAGACATTTCAGAAACGTGGATAAGACCCTCAACACCAGGAGCAATTTCTACGAATGCACCGTAGTCAGCAATAACGACTACCTTACCCTTAACGTGGTCGCCCACCTTAAGGTTAGGATCGAGAGCATCCCATGGGTGTGGAGTGAGCTGCTTCAGACCAAGAGCGATGCGCTTCTTCTCGTCGTCGAAGTCGAGAATAACAACGTTGATCTTCTGGTCCAGAGTAACAACCTCGTGTGGATCGCTTACGCGGCCCCAAGAAAGGTCTGTGATGTGGATGAGTCCGTCAACACCACCCAGGTCAACGAATACGCCGTAAGAAGTGATGTTCTTAACGGTACCCTCGAGAATCTGACCCTTTTCGAGCTTGCCGATAATCTCCTTCTTCTGTGCCTCAAGCTCCTCTTCGATGAGAGCCTTGTGAGAAACAACAACATTGCGGAACTCCTGGTTGATCTTAACAACCTTGAACTCCATTGTCTTGCCAACAAATATGTCGTAGTCGCGGATAGGATGAACATCGATCTGACTGCCGGGGAGGAAAGCCTCGATACCGAACACGTCAACAATCATACCACCCTTAGTGCGGCACTTGATATAACCGTTGATGATTTCCTCGTTGTCAAGAGCAGCATTGACACGCTCCCAGCTCTTAGACATGCGAGCCTTCTTGTGGGAGAGAAGCAACTGACCCTTCTTGTCCTCTTGGTTCTCTACATACACCTCAACGATGTCTCCGACCTTCAGGTCGGGGTTGTAACGGAACTCAGAAGCGGGGATGATACCGTCGCTCTTATAGCCGATGTTGACGATGACTTCTTTCTTGTCAACCGAGATGACCTTACCTTCAACTACCTGATGTTCGCTAACCTTGTTAAGGGTTTCATCGTAAGCTTTAGTAAGCTCCTCTTTCGTGACATTCGCGCTACTGCCGTGCTCGAACTCTTCCCAGTTGAAGTTCTCGAGTGGCTGTACGTTTTTAAGGTTTGACATAAAAAATAACTAACTCTTTAAATGGTTAAACATGTTAATAAACTCTATTGATTCCGCGCGCGAGCGCAAATCGGGGGGCAAAGGTACGAATAAACGAGCACAAAACCAAATAATATTCAATATTTTTAATGATTTTCACCAAATATACGTCCTTCTCTCCTTCTCCAAATACAACTTATGGTTACGATTAATCTCATCCATCGTACTTTCCTCCTTAAAAAATTAACACAAATTACCGCGGATTTTTGAAAAAATATGTATATTTGCAACCGAAATGTTACAAATATTACAATCTATAACTGTTACTACAATGAAAAAGTCAATCTTCACACTATGGATGCTCGCCCTGACGATGATTCTGGGCCTGACATCGTGTTCCGAAAAGGACGACAATCCCGCGGGCAACAACGACACGTCAACGGAGGTTGACCCCGGAAGCGTGAACAAATTCAACCCCGAAATACTGGCACCATTGGCGGGAGTATTCGCGGCACAGGGCGTAGATGCTGACCTGAAACAGGCATTCATCTGGGGTACTAACCCGGAACTAAGCGCTATGGCTAATGTGGAAACAGCTGAAGTGTATGTAATGAACAAACTGACCGATATCGACGAAGGAATATTGAAAAAAATACTCACTGAAGATTTAGATCAGAAACTCGTTTGTGTGGTCAATCCCGTCAAGGCTGAGTTCGAAGCCTACGCACAGAGCCACGAGTGGTTTGACATTGACAGTGAAGGCCTCAACAGCTCTGTCTTTATCTACGGCTTCAACGGTGCTGATGGCCACTACTTCATCTATACACCCGAGAGCGGCGAGGGTGGCGACCCCATAGTGGAGAATATGAACCGTGCTCAGAACTACTATGCTATGATATCTGCTATGCTGTCAGACTATAACAGACATATCAATAATGGCGGCAACGCCGATAGCGACACAGGCTTACCCAACATGGAGAACTTCGCCTCGCACCATCACTTCCTCGAGACACATACTTTCTCAGTCAATCGCAAGTTCAGACAAATAATTTTCTCGGATGCTGATATCTTTAGTGGCAGTTTCTCTATGTCCGCCACCTACGACATCTATATGGTACACGTCTATGAGGGCGAGCCCGGAGCGGGCGACTACTACGGCGTGAAGATGACTGCCAGCATCGCCAGCGCCAATATGTGGAAGGGCAAGGGCTGGTACAGGCACGGAGGCACCTATGTGCGCTGGTGCGGAGCCTACTGCAAGAACTTCATTGTAGAGTCGCACCTCATCTCAAATTATTCCGATGACGATAGAAGCTGGATGGAAGATACCAGCGACCACATCATATTCCCCGCAGGTGCTATGCCGTCACCGTTAACTACGAACGGCTCTACCACCGTAGAGGACAAGAACTCCTTCAGTTTGAAGCTGAGCCAAAGTGTCGGCGGCACGAAAGGACCGAAAGGTTTAGGTGGAAAGTTGGATTTCGGTTTCAGCGAAGGCTGGGAGTGGAGCCACTCCGAAAAACGTGAGATAAATGACGTTGACGTTGTTAACGAGAAAAAGAACGGCAACTGGGCACGCTGGCGCCTGCAGTTCAACAACCTGCCGGAGTTCCAGTGGAGCCAGGACTACGGCTTCAACATCAAGAGCAACCAGGCTGCTCGCGGCACAATGGACATCCAAACATCATGGATGTGGTATGATAAAAATGGAAAGGACAACGAAGACCGCACACCTTACACCCTCTGCACATGGATGAGCGGAGAATATGCGCATCAGAGCTTTATCACAACAAAAGCTGACCTGGACGAAATAGTGATGTCGGAGTCGAAGAAGTTCATCACAAAATTGCCAAAGATGGTGAATACCACCGCCGGACGACTCAAGATTGTTAATAACATGCCCGACGGCATGACAATATCAAACATCAAGGTCATCACAACCGACAACAAACTGGCAAGCGAATTTGAGTACACCGTACCCAGCGGCGGCGAGAAAATACTCGGTGCCTACGATACTCACTACCAGTACACCGTGACCTTCGTGGGCAGGACGACAGGCGGCAAGACCCGCAACTACAAATTCACGCTTAACCCGAGCATAACGCTCAACCACAAGTCAATGGTCACCATTTATGCCGCCAGCGACTTCACTGCGCAGTAATTTTCGCACCTCGCACCTCGCTATCATATATGTAATCGCACCTAAAAGTAGGCTACTTTTACCCCAAAAGTAGCCTATTTTTGGTATAAAGTGCTTTGGTGCTGAAGTCGTAACAAGCCTACTTTTACTGCATTTTTCCTGATTTCGTTGACTGGCATGCGTTACAGCGTTACAGTGTTACAGTTGTTTTTCTCGTTGTACAAATGCCAATTTTCAACTCTATATTATATATTTATATATATATATATATAACCTTAATTCCGCAACACTATAATTTAACTTTATTTATAAGTTCCTGAGCAA
>CAMUVE010000104.1:0-3962 GCA_947163985.1 uncultured Prevotella sp. | reverse complement strand
ATCTGACTGTAGCTGATGTCGATATTTGCATTCATACCTTCAAATATTTGAATTTTCGTTGCAAAGATAAGAACTATTTCTGAGATTCCCAAATTCTTATGGCTAAAGTTTTGGCGGTTTGATCAGAGAAGGGAAAAAGCGGGAAGGCTCTCGTAATCCGCTTCAAACACATGAAGTCCCTCGTCACACGTTGAGCCAGTATGGTTGAAGGTCAACGGGGGAATTTTTTCCCTGGTTAAACGTTGAGAAGTAGGGAGAAAATACATGGGTCGAAATTTCGGCTGATGTTTCGAGAGGTGAATATTGGTAATCTAAAAGCGGACGAGCCGTCAAGGGAGTACACTATCAGGCTTATTAATATCTATGTTTGTCATAAACTGGCGGGGCGTCTGTCCCGTCAGTTTTATAAATGCTCTGCGGAACGTAGAGATGGAGGCGAAGCCGCTCTTCTCGGAAACGTATTCCAAGGTGTATTCGGGGTGTTCTTTAAGCATAGGGATGCTCACACGCTCTATGCGCAGCTGGTTTATGTAGTCGTAGAAGGTCTGTCCGCGCACCTGACTGAGGTAGTTGCTGACGTAGGTGCGGTTTGTCTTCAGCTCTCGCGCCAGGTCGGCAAGTGTGAGGTTCTTGTTCATATACAGCTGTTGTTGCTCCATAATGCGTTCCAGCACTCCTTCCTCTATCACCGACACGCCGCTCTTCTTCTCGTCGGTGGACTTCTCCGTGAACTGCTCCATTGGGATGGGGTAGAAGTTCCAGCTGTAGCGCAGCACCATAGTCCACAGTATAAGTGTTGAGGCGTAATATATGATGTCCGTGACTACCGTAGCGATGAGCGACATAATAAGCCACGTCAGCTGACTCACTATGGCGAAGAAGAATACGGGCTTCAGCCAGGACGCGTCGATGCGGTCAATGTTGGAGAAGTTCTCACGCACATAACTGATGCGTCGGCGTACCTTTATCCATCCTATGATGACAATGCTCCAGGCAAAGCACCACAGGAATGCCGCATAGGAGTAGAGAACTTCCTGGACGGGCCATATAATATACAATAAGGTGAAAAGGGCAAAGGGCAACGACAGCAACGCCAGTCGCTTGGGGGTTGTCCATCGGGGCATCACCACCTCAAAAATAATGATGGCGAATGTCATCGCTCCCCATCCGTCAATAATCATTATCCAGTTAAGTATCTCCGGCGTGTACATCCCGGGGAAGGTCAGTATGATGTCCTTCAGGTTCGACAATGCCCATATCGCCATAATCCATCCTAACACCATCTGGTAGCGCGTCCTCTCCTTGTGCCAAAAAAGTATGTAGATGGCAATGATGGCAAAGAATGCCGTCGAGATGCCTATCAGTAGTGCCGAGATGTTCATGTAATTTTCCATAGTGTCTTTGTATTGTGCAAAACTTACAGCTGCAAAGATAGTATATAATTTGTAAATACCTATACTTTTTCGTCGTTCAATGCATAAAAATTTACGTATTGACACTCGAAATTGTTTTAATGAACGATATTTCCCACTTCAAGAATAATGGCGAAAACTAATAATCTCTATCTTTGCAAACAGAATCCGAAAAGTTCACAGACTATGAATTCACAAAAAACACAAGAGCATCAATATATTATGAGTAGGCAACGATTACTGCTCACCCTCATCGTTGTCGCTATGACAGTCCACTCGTCCTTGGCGCAGCAAGTCAAGGTCATTGGGCAGAACGTACAGAATTTCTTCTATTCCGTGGACCGCGGACGCACGCAGGGCAGCGGAAGCATCTCCATGAGTTACTACAGCACCGAAGCGGGGCGCGACACAAAGCTCGACGCCATCGTGGGCACACTGTCGCAGTACGAAGCCGACGTCTATGCCTTCAACGAGGTGGAGTGCTGTGCCGAGGTGTTGCAGCTGCTGGCGCAACGTATGACGGAATACACACAGAAGACATATCTGCCCGTTGCCGACGGACTGACATACGACAAGTCAACGGAGCCTGATGGCGCCATAAAGTCGGGATTCATCTATAACGCAACCACCGTAGAACCCGTTGGCGACAACGTCACTACCGCCGTAGGATATAAAAATGTATATCCCGCCACAATGCGTATGCAGGCATTCAAGGCGAAGAGTACCGACGAGGTGTTCTACATCAGCATGAACCACTTCAAGGCGAGCACCAGCGCTGACCCTCTCTACGACACCAACCAACGCGAAAGCAACAGCATATCACTGCTCAAAGGTCTTGACCAGGCAGTACTCGACCCTGACATCCTTGTTATGGGCGACCTCAACAGCGAGATGGGTGAACAGTGTCTAAACAACCTGGTTGATGCAGGCTATACGGAACAGATACTGGAACACGAAGGCAGCGAGGCAGCCTCACATTGGTATATCACCGACGGCTCACTCATTGACCACGTCTTTGCCAACAGCACTATGGCAGCCCAGATTACCGACGCCAGGATGCTATACGTGGCAAACCCGCACTCTACGGGCAGCTACAGCACAGCCTACAGCGACCACGACCCCTACATGGTGACTCTGAACCTGCAGGCACAGCCCGAGGTAAAGTACTGTTATAAGAAGGTGAATAACGTCACCCCGGGGAGGTCCTACATCATGGTGTTCAACGACGAAATGGTAGCTAATGCCGTTGACATCACGAAGACCTACGAGTACCTCACCATCAGCGCCGTGTCGCCCGATGGCGATGTCATCACCCTGCCTTCTAATAAAAACAGCTACAAACTCGAGGATGTAGGCGACGGCACCTATTTCATCAAGGACCACTACGGACGCTACCTCTACCAGTACCACAACGGAACGTCGTACAACAGCTCCACAAGTGCTGGAACACTGAAGGATGCACACGCCCATGACGTCACACTGCAGAGCAACGGAACATTCCACGTCCACAATATACTCTCGAACGGTAATATACTGTATGAGAAGAAATACAACACCTGCTCGTGGCGCGACTGGACCTCTCTGAACACAGGAAACTACTGGCCCACACTGTGGGAGTATGACCCCGACGTCACCCCGTCGGCAATCACCGACGTGACTGTCTGCCGTCAACCTGCCACAACCATCAAGGTGGTGGAACAAGGACGTATCATCATCAAGACACCGCGTGGAAATTACAATGTTAACGGAACATACTAACTAAAACCAAACAATTATGAAAAAAACAATTCTATCAATGTGTATCGTGCTTATGGGAGCATTCTGCGCACCGACACAAATGCAAGCACAGGGGTTCCTTGGAAAACTCAGCAAGGGACTGGAGAAAGTAAACAAAGCCCTTGACGGAGCAAACGACAAGGTTGATGTGGCTACAGGTAAGTCTATACAGCAGGAAAATGGTGTTATCGTAACCAATCCTATCAGCAGCACCGCCGACATCATAGTAGTAAAGGCTATAGGTCACAGCACCAGCGAGAACTTCGGTAACGTAGAACTCGTACTGCGCGTCAACGTGAAGGCAGCAGAGAATAGCATAGCTCTCGGAGGCAGTTGGGGACAGGGCAAGACGATGGCATTCGATGCCGACGGCAACGTCTATAAGATGGACATGCCCAGCGTATCAGACAGATACGACGTTACAGAGGGATTGGCTACAAAAATAACTCTTAACCCGTTCCTCAAGGTTCGCAAGACCGACAAATTCGCCGTAGTGAAGGTCGTAGCTAAGTGTGGCGACGCCAGCGGTGAGGTGAATATGAAGAACGTGCCCATAGAGTGGGACCCAGCAGAAGAATAATCAGCTAAAAAACAAGAATAATAGCAAAAACTAAATAGTCTTAACGACTTTTTTAAGGTCTAATTAAAAATAATCCGCCAAAAGTTTGGTGGGTTATTTTTTTTGTTGTACCTTTGCAACCGCAAACGAAGGGATTGCAGTGACACAATGGTGCCTTAGCTCAGTTGGTAGAGCATCGGACTGAAAATCCGTGT
>CAMUVE010000103.1:0-4481 GCA_947163985.1 uncultured Prevotella sp. | reverse complement strand
ACTCATAAATCTACCCTTAATCGTGTATTGGATGATAGTTGCGGATTTTAGGGTTTATAATATTTTCTGCAAATATACTACTTTTTCCCCAATAAAACAAGAATCTGCAGAAAAACCTTTCATCTTTTTCCGGGTTGTACACTTCCATTGTCTTAGCCTGAAATACGTTGACTCCTGCCAAGCCTTTTAAGAGTTAAAAAAAGTTATGAGAAAAGGTCAACGTTTCCAGTACAAAGTCCACTAACCCGGGAAAAGGGACAACAAAAGCAGGAAAGCAGACAACCTGATCAGAGAGATAAGTCAACAGAAACAGTATAATAAACAGTAATTAACAAAACAGCAACAAATCAAGGCTCAAAAGGAGTCAACACTATACAGGAAAAGACACCGATTTTGTCAACGAGTTTAGCGTTGCAGCGTTGCAGTGTTGCAGTTCAAAATTAGGTAATGCAAACCCCTAAAATAGTTCTATATTTATATTTATATATATATAAATATATAATATAGAGTTGTAACTGGTATTTGTACAACGAGAAAATCAACTGCAACACTGCAACACTGCAACGCATGCCAGTCATCGAAACCCAGTAAAATGCAGTAAAAGTAGGCTTGTTACGACTTCAGCAATAAAGCACTTTACCCCAAAAGTAGGCTACTTTTACCCCAAAAGTGGCGTAGTTTTAGGTGCGAGGACATATAATATAGAGGAGAGAGAATAGTAAAAAAAGTTTTGAGCAAAATATGGAAGTATGAAATATTGTTTGTATCTTTGCAGTATGAAAAGGATTAAGGATATATTACATAAGAAGATTTCGCTACTGGCATTCTCATGCATAGTAAGTGTAGCGACATTGTTGCTTTACAACATACCGTTCTTCAGCTATGTGGCTGAAAACAGTAACGAGGGCACTGGTGGGAAGATATTCCTGCTGGCATCGCTGACGGTGGTTATGCTGGTGTTGAACTTCATGATGACCTACCTGACGATGTTCCTCACCAGGATGGTGGGCCGTATTCTGCTCGCCATATTCTCCGTCATCAACGCTACGGCGGTGTATTTCATAATGACGTACAGCGTGATTATCGATGCCACAACGATAGAAAATGTGTTTAATACACGCTATTCCGAAGCATCGGGATTCTTCAGCGTGTGGCTGTGGCTCTTCATTGCCGTCTTTGGCGTTGTTCCTGCGCTGTACTGTCTGTTGCAGCCTGTGGTCTATGGCAAGGCAAAGAAGATGGCCATCTGGTGCGGCGGAGCCCTTGCCGTAGTGCTTGCCGTAGGAGCGATGAACATAAGTCAGACGCTGTGGATTAGCGAGCACGACACAGAGCTCGGCGGACTGCTGCAACCGTGGTCGTACATTGCCAATACGTACAGGGTGGCAGTGAGCAGTCACGACGAACAGGTCGAGGAGATAAAGCTGCCCGACGGCAAGATAGCGGACCAGGAAAAGACCGTTGTGGTGCTGGTTATCGGCGAGTCGGCACGTAAGGCAAACTTCCAGCTCTACGGCTACCAGCGCAAGAACAATCCGCTGTTGTCGAAGCGCAAGGACCTGAAGGTGTTCCAGGCTACGTCGTGCGCTACCTACACCACAGCAGGCACGAAGGCGATACTGGAGCCCAAGAACAGCGACGACCTCTACGAGATGCTGCCGAACTATGCCTACAGAACAGGCGTTGACGTATCGTGGCGCACCTCGAACTGGGGAGAGCCGCCAATCCACATAGGCGAATATCTCACCAACGAGCAGTTAGGCGAGATGTTCCCGGGCGAGAACATATACCACGACGCTATACTGCTGAAAGGACTGCGCGAGCGCATAGAGAACAGCAAGAAGAACAAGGTTCTCATTGTGCTGCACACGAGCACCAGTCACGGACCGAAATACGTGGGCAAATACCCCAAGGAGTTCGAGGCGTACAAGCCTGTGGCAGGGAGTGTTGAGGAAGGTCAGAAGAACGTCAACATGCTTATCAATGCCTACGACAACACCATACTCTACACCGACTTCCTGTTGGACAGCTTGATAAACACCCTGAGCGACATGAAGGAGTGGCACAGCGCCATGATATTCATCTCGGACCACGGAGAGTCGCTGGGCGAGAATAATATGTTCATGCACGGACTGCCGATGAAGTTAGCGCCGAAGGTGCAGTACGAGATACCCTTCTTCGTATGGACATCGAAGGACTTCAGGACGTACAAGCCAGCAAGCGAGCTGCCCAAAGTTCTCGAGCAGCACTACATTTTCCACTCCGTGCTCAACCTCTTAGGAATTGAGTCCGAGGCGTACGATAAAGATTTCGATATCTACACTAAATAGCCACTACGGCAAGGAGCTTTGAAGAAGATTATACTATATTTAGCATTTGTAGCCACAGTGATGGCATGTGGCAGCAAGGGGGAAGAGAAAACCATCATGGAGGCTGAAGGTCTTGAGTTTGACAGTATTGTCGCAGACACGCTGGTAAGACTTACTTCCGAGCAGGGAGCACCCGAGGCTAAGGTGCACCTCAGTTTGATGTTTGCCACGAAGGGCGATAACGCGAAGGCCGTCAACGACACGCTGCTGCACTCGGGACTCGTGGTGCCCGACTACCTCTCGGACACCGATGCGAAGGGAAATATCAAGGCGGCACTCGACACCTTCCTTATACGTTTTGCAAACGACTACAAGAAGAACTACGCCCCACTCTATCAGCGCGACAGAGAGCACAAGGCGTCGTACAACATTGTACTAAACTGCAAGGCGAAGATTAACAGTTACAAGGACGGCATAATAAACTACCAGGTAGAGACATACAACTATGCCGGCGGAAAGGACGGACTGCGCTGGACGCTATCGCACAACATCGAGGCGAAGACAGCACGAATACTCACGCTTGACGACGTGCTGGTGCCCGGCTACGAGAAACAGCTGAAGGAAAAGGTTGTAGAGGCGCTATGCGACAAGTTCGACGCCGACGACCTCAAGGAACTTGGCGAGAAAGGCGTGATGTACGACATAGAGCCCTACGCGTCGAACAACTTCATATTGAAGGACGGCGCCATAGAGTTTATCTATGTGGATTCGGAAATTGCCGCTCACGACAAGGGCGAGATAAGAATAGAAGTGAAAGGAATTGACGACTTATGGAAATAATAAAGAAGTATTTTCCCGCGATAACGGAGCAGCAGCAGGAGCAGTTTGCTGCCCTGAAGGCCCTCTACGAGGACTGGAACCAGAAAATCAACGTCATCTCGCGCAAGGACATCGACAACCTGTACGAGCACCACGTGTTGCACTCGTTAGCGATAGCAAAGGCGCTGAACTTCAAACCCGGCACCCGACTGCTGGACTTCGGTACCGGCGGAGGATTCCCCGGAATACCCCTCGCCATAATGTTTCCTGAGTGTCAGTTCAAACTCATCGACGGCACAGGAAAGAAGATAAGAGTAGCGACGGAAGTTGCCAACACCATAGGACTGAAGAACTGTCGCCCCGAGCACCTTCGCGGTGAGGACGAGAAAGGAACGTACGACTTCGTAGTGTCGAGGGCGGTAATGCCGCTGCCCGACCTCATGAAGATTGTGCGCAAGAACATAGGCAAGAAACACAATAATGCTATGATGAATGGCGTTTTTGTACTTAAAGGCGGAAACGTGGACGGCGAGATACACCCCTTCCGCAAAAGTGCCGAAGTAACAGCGCTGAGCAACTGGTTCAGCGAGGAATGGTTTAACGAGAAATATTTAATTTACGTACCCGTATGATGAAGATAGAAAGTCTGGTATGCAACATGCTCCAAGAGAACTGCTACGTTGTTAGCGACGAGACGAAAGAGTGTGTCATCATTGACTGCGGAGCGTTCTACGAAGAAGAGCGCAGAGCGCTGGTGGAATATATCCGAAATAACGACCTGAAACCCGTTCACCTGTTGGCGACACACGGACATCTGGATCACAACTTCGGCAACGACACCATATTCAAGGAGTTCGGACTGAAGCCCGAAATAGCACAGGCGGACGAAGCTTGGATAACGAACTGCAAAGAGCAGGCTATGAAACTCTACGGAATGACGTTAGAGATGGAGATGCCTGAGGTGGGACACTTCCTCAGCGACAAGGAGAAGATACAGTTCGGCAACCACACCCTCGAGGTGATGGAGACACCAGGACACTCGCCTGGTTCAGTAGTGTTCTACTGCGAAGAGGAAAACGTGCTCTTCACCGGCGATACGCTGTTCCAAATGACAATAGGACGTACCGACTTGGAGGGAGGTAGCATGATGCAGATAATACAAAGCTTGAGAATTATAGCGCAACTGCCCGACAACACTAAGGTTTATCCGGGACACGGATACACCACGACTATCGGGTACGAGCTGAGCATGAATCCGTATATGGACAGATAATTTAGAGTGAAGAGTGAAGAGTGAAGAGTGAAGAGTGAGAAGATAATACTTGGTATTGACCCATGAACGAACGTGATGGG
>CAMUVE010000102.1:0-4568 GCA_947163985.1 uncultured Prevotella sp. | reverse complement strand
GCAGTTGGCAGGAAAGGCTGATGGCCGAGTCATCTCTGAGATTGTGAAGAAACTCCTGGCATAAACTTTGGTTCTATGTCTAAAATTCGTGGCACAATAATGGCACGGAGCATCGTAACTCGTTGGAACTCAGTATGTGCTTTAAACTTCAACGAGGATGAGTATTAAAAAAACGAGCGATGAGGCTAATGCTTCATCGCTCGTTTCTTATTTAATAACACTAACAATTATTTTGCTCCGCCACCGAGTGCGATGTATAGTGCGATGATAGCCTCTGCCGCATCGTACATATTCATTGCCTGTTCGAGTTGTGCATCGAGGAGAGTCTCCTGTGCCCTCAACACCTCTATGTAGCTTGCCTTACCATTATCCATCAGTTCGTGAGTGCCCGTGTAGGCTTCGTGCAGTACTGCTACCTGACGGCTGAAGTACTGATGTTTCTCACGTGCTGCCATACAGTCCGCCATAGCTTCGTTAACCTCGTTGCCGGCGTCTATAACAGTCTGTACGTACTTCTGTTTCATATCTTCTTCGGTAAGTTTTGCAATTTTCTTGTTTGCAATAAGTCTGCCGCGAGCGAAGATAGGCTGTGTCAGTGAACCGATAGCAGAAAGAAGCATCTTACCTGGGTTGACGATGAGTCCTCCGGCAGAGTTTGTCCATCCTGCGCTACCGCTGAGTGTGATGCTGGGGTAGAAGGCAGAGCGTGCTGCTGCTGTGTTGTAGAATGCCTCTTCCATAGTGAAGTTAGCCATACGGATGTCGGGACGATTTTCGAGCATCATTGCTGGCACGCCAATATGTAGGTACTTAATGTCGAACATGCGCTGTTCTGCATCGCCTGTTGCCTCAGCATGATGCAAAGTGGAGGATCCCCACTTCTGGCGCTCAATGTGTTGTGGGCTGATGGCAAGCAGGCTACAGATAGCATTCTCTACGGCGCGTATGCTGCGTTGTGTGTCAACAATCTGTGTCTTTATGCTCAGGTACGATGCCTCCATTTGGTTTACAGCTGTGCTATAAGCCTTACCGTTTTCCCACAGAGCCACTTCTGTTTTGAGAGACTCGTTCCACAGGCTGTCAGTCTGTGTGAGGATTTCTAACTGTCGGTCGAGCACTTGAAGCAGGAAATACTGCTGTGCAGTAACCGATACGAGGTTGGCACGTATTGCCTCCTGTTGCATCTCAGCCTGCATAAGTACTGCCTTTGCTGCACGTTTCTTGTTGGTTATCGATCCGAAGACGTCGATGTCCATTGACAGTTGTAGCGGCAGGTTGTATGTTTTTGTCCACGGGTTCTTGTCGAACTTAGCAAGAGTGCCCTGTGGTGCGAGACTCAGTGCTGGCAGATACGCCAGTTTTGCCGCTGTCAACGATGCCTGACACTTCTCTACTGTGATGCGTGCAGAGTTGAGGTCGGTGTTGTTAGCAAGCACCTTTTCAATAAGCTGCTGCAGCAGTGGGTCAGTGAAGAATTCCTGCCAAGACATTTGTGCTATAGTCTTATCAGTTGTTGCAGCCTTGATGTTTTCGTCGCTACCAAAGACGTCCGTTGGCGTTGGCGTGTCCTGCTTATACTTGTTATATATGCCGCAGCCCGTGAGCAGGGATGTTGCAACTGCAGCGATGATTATATTCTTGATATTCATTTTTTTCGTTATTACGTTATTATGAATTTTCCGTTACAGTCTTATTTCCCTGGAAGCGTTCGTGCAATTTCTGGAATACGATGAAGAAAGCAGGAACGACGAAGAGTAGGGCGATAGTACCGATACTCATACCACCGATGACACCCAGAGCAAGTGCGCGGTTACCGTTAGCGCCGGCACCACCCTCGATAACAAGTGGTATCATACCGATAATCATCGTAGCCACAGTCATAAGGATAGGACGCAGACGTTCCTTACAAGCCTCGAAGGCTGCCTCAGGAATAGTCATACCCTGCTTGCGACGCTCTGTAGCAAACTCGGTGATAAGGATAGCCGTCTTCGCGAGCAGACCGATAAGCATGATGACACCCGTCTGCAGGTAGATGTTGTTATCCATACCAGGTATATTATTGACGTATCCGAGGTAAGCGAATACGAAGGCACCCATCAGACCGAATGGAACGC
The DNA here is from genome assembly GCA_947163985.1 of uncultured Prevotella sp. GTDB lineage: Bacteria > Bacteroidota > Bacteroidia > Bacteroidales > Bacteroidaceae > Prevotella. The sequence continues at coordinate 2,454 of CAMUVE010000102.1, read as the reverse complement.
TGAAGAGCACAGCCATCGGTGTGAACCACGAGTTGTACAGTGATGCCAGGATGAGGTAGATGAGGATTACGCAGATAACGTATATCATAGCTGTAGCGTTAGAACCGGCAGTCTCCTCAACCTCGCGCGACATACCGCTGTACTCGTATGCTGCAGTCTTTGGCATCTCCTCCTTGAATACCTCAGCAATAGCCTTGTGAGCGTCGCCCTCGGTGTAGCCGCTACCCGGTTTCACGATACATGTGATGCTCTGGAACAGGTTGAAGTGCTCGATATTTGACGGACCTACAATCTCCTTCAGAGTGACGAACTCAGCGATAGGAGCCATCTTTCCTCCCTTCACCTGTACGAAGATGTTCTGCAGCGACTGCGGGTCGAGACGATATTCTGGCGACGATGCAGCCATAATACGATAAACCTTACCAAACTGGTTGAAGTTACCGATGTAAGCACCACCGCAGAAAGAGCCGAGAGTGTTCAGCACGTCAGCAGGCGAAACGCCAGCACGGCTACACTGTACAGCATCTACGTCAACCTGATATTTCGGGAATCGCTCCGAGTATGTTGACATTGCAGAAGCAATCTCCGGACGTTCAGACAGTTTTGCCAGGAAATGCTCTGTGCGCTTAGCAAACTCCGACAGGTTGCCGTCGGTGGGGTCTTCCACCACAAGCATCACGTCGTTACTGGTACCATAACCAGGAATCTGCGGCATCTCGAACGGAAGAACCCTCAAGTTCTTGATGTCCTGGCAGTCAAAGTAGAAACGGTACATTACGAGTGTGAGCAGGTGGTTCATACCAGGACGGTCGTCCCAGTTCTTCAGACGTACCACCATAGTACCGTAGTTGGAACCGGCACCCGATATCATACCGTAACCACATACTAATGCGAAACTCTCCAGTTCGGGAATCTTCTTCACCTTAGCCTCGACAGCTTTTGCCATCTCGCGGGTCTGCTTCAGTGTAGAGCCTTCCGGAGCCTGTATCTCAACCAAGAACACACCCTGGTCCTCCTGAGGTACGAGACCTGAAGGCAGGCTCTTCATGAAGAATACCAGCAGTACGGCAGCGAGCACCAGCAATGTCCACGCCAGTTTCGGTCGCTTTATGAACTTCTGTACAGCCTTACTATACTTATTATATATAGCGTTGTAGCTTACGTCGTATGCTCTCTTGGTGTAGAATGTAATACCTTTACCTTCCTTCTTGCCTTCTGTGACGCGCATCATGATAGCACAGAGTGCAGGACACAGCGTCAGCGCCGATATACACGACAGACCTACAGACGAGGCGATGGTGATACCGAACTGAGTGAAGAACGTTCCTGAGGTACCAGGCATGAAGGTCACAGGGATGAACACCGCCATGAATACCAGCGTACACGATACTACGGCTACCGACACCTCGTTCATTGCCTGACGTGTAGCTTCGCGTGCATCGCTGATGCCGCCCTCCATCTTAGCCATCACAGCCTCGACCACCACAATAGCATCGTCCACCACCGTACCGATAGCCAGCACGAGTGCGAACAGCGTAAGGATGTTCAGCGAGAAGCCGCATAGTGATACGACGGCGAAGGTTCCCAACAGCGAAACGATAATTGATATAGAAGGAATAATCGTTGCCTTGAAGTTCTGCAGGAAGAAGAACACCACAAGAATCACGAGGATGATAGCTATGACAAGAGTCTCCACCACATTGTGGATAGCAGCGAAGAGGAAGTCGTCGCTGGTCATCAGGGTCACGAACTCCAGTCCGGCAGGCATCGTTGGCTTTATCTCCTCAAACGTCTTGTTGATGCTGGCGTTCACCTGAGTGGCATTAGCCCCTGGAGCCGCGAACACCATACAGAGGGCACCCGGCTTATCCTGAATGTTTGAGGTGAAGTTGTAACTCATGGCGCCTATCTTAACATCAGCAACGTCGTTAAGGTGCAGCAGGTGACCGCCGTCTTTTGTGCGCAGCACGATGTTGTTGAACTCATCGATGGTCTTCAGCGTACCTTTGTACTGCATAGAGTACTGGTATGCATTCTCCGACTGTTCACCCAAGGAGCCCACACCAGCCACGAAGCTCTGTCCGCCGATGGCTGCGAAGATGTCGTTAGGTGTCAGTCCGTATTGTGCCATCACGTCAGGCTTCAGCCATATACGCAGGGCGTAAGTATTACCTAAGCTCTGCACATTACCCACACCGGTGACACGCATCAGTTTCGGTTTGACGTTGATATCGATATAGTTCGACACGAAGTCCTCGTCGTACTTGCCGTCAGAACTCCTCACCGCGAAGATTCGCAGAATGTTGTTCTGTCGCTTCTCTACCTTCACACCCACCTTGTTTACGTCGGCAGGCAGCAGTGCCTGTGCGCGAGCGACGCGGTTCTGCACGTTTACCGTCGCCATATCGGGGTCGGTACCCTGCTTGAAATAGACGTTGATTTCCACATCACCAT
>CAMUVE010000101.1:0-4703 GCA_947163985.1 uncultured Prevotella sp. | reverse complement strand
TCATAAATCTACCCTTAATCGTGTATTGGATGATAGTTGCGGATTTTAGGATTATTAAAAAAAAAATTAAAAATACTGCCATTTATCACAATTCATAATTATACATTGCAGTTTTATTCGTATCTTTGCATAATAATACTGGAAAAGGAGTAATATCAACGGAATGTCAATAATCTTATGAAGCACTATTTTATCACACTGCTCGCTGCATGCGTATTCTACGGTGCACAGGCTCAAACGAACCTCTCGCCCGAGGTGAATGCCTTCTTAGGCAAGGAAAAATCAACAGCAAAGTTTCTTAACAAACACCCAAAGCAGACTATCGTTACACTGCGCCTGAAAGATGACGCTAAGCCTGCAGACATTGCAAGCAAAGTGGAAGCGTTGGGGGCTGAAGTGAAGGTTACATTAGGTAACCAGATGACAGTGGCTCTGACTGCCGACCAGATTAAGGAGATAGCCCAGATAGAGGGTGTTGACATCGTGGAACGTATCAAGGGCGGCACCCCTCGTACCGATGTATCACGCGCTGTCACACACACCAACGAAGTCCTCGACGGCACAGGGGCAAACCTGCCACAGGCATACAACGGCGAGGGTGTCATCATAGCTCTCATTGATAACGGATACGACTTCACGAGTCCGGTCTTCAAGGATGCTAACAACAACCTGCGCATCAAGTCTGTCTATCTGCCGGGAAATTCTGAGGGAAAGGCACATAAGGCTACTATCGACGGAAAAGAGGCTGACGGAGCACTCTTCGACACCCCTGACCTTATCCTCGATCTGGATAAACTTTATGACGATGCGGGCTCACACGGTACACACTGCGCCTCGATTGCTGCCGGCAGTTCTATAACAGGCGTTAACGGTCTGTCAGGAAAACCTTTAGGTGGTATGGCTCCGAAAAGCGACATCATACTCCTGAATACGACAGCCGACGCCGTACAGAAGAAAAAATACGGTGCTGATGCTGCATCTGACCTCAATACTTCTCTATGTCTGAAATATATCTCTGAATATGCCAAAGCACAAAAGAAGCCCGTCGTTCTCAGTTGGAGTGAGAACATACACGATGGTTTCCACGACGGAACGGGAGCGGAAGCTCAGGCTATAAGAAACTTCTGTAACGAAGGTAACATTGCCGTTATCTGTGCCAGCAATGAAGGCAACGACTCTATGCACGTTCACAAGACAGTGAATAATGGTGAGACTATTAAACTTATGATTGACAAGGCGCAATACGACCCGAAGTCTTTTACCTTCTTCGTAACACAGAAACCCGTCTCTATGCGCTTCGGTATTTATGACACAGCAACCAACAAGGAGGTTTTCCTCTCTGACAAAATAAGTTCTACGGAAAAGTTAGACATCTTCGTAGATACAGAAGATGGTCCAGACTCAGAATCATCCGACTATGAAAGACAACTCTATGAGAAAATGAAAGATTTGTTTGAAGGTAATTTCTCGCTGGCTTTCTCCGCAGGTACAGGAAAAGATACTAAGAATAACGATCGCTACTATGTTAGGGCGGGCTTCATAGTCAACGGCGCTGAGATGAAGAACAAGAACTACCACTTCGTATTGTACTTCTCACCGGAGGAGTCTTCCGAAATGTTCAGCTGGTGCGACAACACCGGCTACATGAAGTACAACGGATTTACAGAAGGAACGGCAAGTGTTTCTATGGGCATCTTTAGCACTACAGGCGAGGCTGTAACCATAGGAGGATGGGCAGCTCAGAACAAGACTCTTAACATCCGTGATGCAAGTGGTGAAGTGGTTGACAAAGACATAAAAGTTAACGACATATACACCGATTCAAGCTGGGGAACAGACTATGCAGGACATAAGATTCCTGATGCCTGCACTCCCGCTGTAAACGTCATCGCTGCCCTTAATTCTCAGTTACCTTCCAAGAAGTTAGAAAGAACTACTGTTTCTGTTGAAAAGTCTTTCAATAACCAGTATAAAAATCAAACGGAACCACAATACTACTTATGGGGTCCTATGACGGGCACATCAATGGCGACACCGACAGCGGCGGGTATAGTAGCCCTATGGGTACAGGCTGCTAAGGACAAGGGAATGACACTGACTAATGCAGCCATAAAAGACATCATCCGCCACAGCTGTGACGTTGACGAATATACCCAAGCGCTGCCTCACCGCTTCGGTGCCGGTAAGATTAACGCTTACAAGGGTCTGCTCTACGTTCTTGACCTTTCCACTTCCATCAAGGAACTCAGCCAGCACCAACCGAGCAACGTCAACTTCCGCGTAACCAACGGACAACTTATTACCGAAGGTGCTGAAGACGGCACGACAGTAACACTCTATAACCTGTCGGGTGCCGTAGTGCGCAAAACTACCGTTCAGGCAGGAAGCGTAAGCCTTAGCGGACTTAAGAAGGGCGTCTATGCTGTACAGCTCGGCAAACTCGGTTCTACACTTATCCGTCTGTAAGCCTCAAGACTATGGATGAAAAAGTAAAGAGGAACTCCTTCATTGTTTCCAAAGCACTGAGAACCTTTGTGATGGCAGCTGTTCTAACGGCTGCCGCATCACAGTTGGCACATACCGCCGACTCTATGATTGTTGGTCACGTAGTCGGACAGGATGCTGTGTCTGCTATTAACCTTGTGCTGCCGCTCGTTGAAGTCCTCAACTGTATGGGCTTTCTCATTTGCTTTGGTGCCAACGCTATGTGTGCTCAGGCTATCGGCAGCAATGACCTCGACAAGGTGGCGCGGACTTTCTCCACCACCCTACTGACGGTGATGACGTTAGGACTGGCGGTATCTTTAGGCATCAGCCTCTTCAGCCGGCAGATAGTAGAACTAATGTCGGAAGAGCCGCGTCTTAACGATATGGCGTATGACTATATACACACCTACGCTTTAGGCGGATGGCTGCAGATGTTGTCGTATGGCATGTGTCTCTTCGTAGCTACCGACGGACGACCGAGAATGGTGACAATAGCCGTGGTGGCAGGAGCTATTACCAACGGTATCGTTGACATCCTTACCATCTCGATACTGGGAATGGGGGTTGAGGGTGCAGCACTGGGCTCTCTCTCCATGTTTACCGTTAACATTATAATACTCTGGAACTACCTGCGAAAGCCCGGGAGCTCATATCGGCTGAAGTGGCCGGGAAAGAGTATGGTGTCTATCTTCCGAGCTAATGTCAAGGAGGGTGCCCCCATAACCGTAAGCAACTCACTGATGGCTGTAACCATTATGCTTATCAACGACATCGTACTGCGATTCTTAGGTAGCGACGGGCTCTTTATTTGGTCCGTATGCCTACAGATGCTGCTGCTGTCATACGTGTTTATTGATGGCGTAATAGAATCTATGTTTGCCATCGGCGGAGTACTGATGGGCGAACGCGACCTCCGCGGACTGGAAATTCTGGTGAAACAGGCACTCATAGTTATCGCCACGCTGGTGGCTATAGTTTTTGTTATGATGTACTTGCCAGGAGTGGTAGGAACAATGTTCGGTGTTACAGCAGGCACGGAGATAGCCATAGAACTGAACCGCGTACTGCGTATCTTCGCACTTATGCTCATACCGTTCGCCGTCTCCCAGATTCTCCTTAGCACATACCAGATAATAGGACACGAAAAGACCAGTCTCATCACTGCAACAGCACAGACCGTAATGCTCGTCATCGGAGTATGGGCGGTCGCGGAGATAGAAGGTGTTGAACTGTGGTGGGGATTCTTCGCCGCATGCGCGCTGGTGCTTCTCTTCCAGGTGGGATACACCTATGCACGCAGTAAGACGTACACGTCGGATATATCACCGTTGACAATGATACCTAAGGACATTGAGGGGCACACCTTCGACCGCTCGGTGAAGTACGAACTTGACGATGTCTTCACAACACTACGCGACATTGACACCTTCCTCAAAGAAAGCGGCGTTCCTGAAATGAGTGCTATGAAGATAAACCTGTGCTGCGAGGAGCTGATGACAAACATTGCAACACACAGCAAAGGACGCGTAGTAACACAGTCGTTCGACGTTCACATACATATAAACGACGAGGGTATCTTCGTCACGCTGAAAGATGCCGGCAAACCCTTCGACCCCATCAAGGCGGGGAAAATGGCTGACAAAAACATCGGCACAAAGGAACACGAACACTTAGGACTGCGCCTGGTGACGAATATAATACCAGACATCACATATAAATTTATGTACGGACAAAACACCGTATTTATATGGGAAAAGAAATAAACGGACAAAAGAAAAAAGGAGTTGCAAGTGCAGCTCCTTTTTATCATATCTGTTCTTAATAACTCTGCAAGTTTAATCATTTTTTCGAGATAAAACGAACTTTGCTGTTATAATTTTTAACGGTTACTTTAGGCTGAATGATAATTTTTTCAGATGCAAGGTATCAGAATTATAAAATATCGGAAAATTTAGGGAAAAATTAAGCGCGAATGGATTTTTTTTCGTATCTTCGCCAAAAATATACGAAATTAGATATTATGGAAAAGAAACGTACGACACCAGAGCTTATCACATCGTTGGAGCCAAACGAGGTTTTTGTGTTTGGCAGCAACTTGAAGGGAATGCACGGCGGCGGTGCGGCTTACATCGCCTACCGCAAGTTTGGGGCTATCATGGGTCAGGGCGTTGGCTTGCAGGGCCAGAGCTATGCCATCCCCACGATGCAGGGCGGCG
>CAMUVE010000100.1:0-4800 GCA_947163985.1 uncultured Prevotella sp. | reverse complement strand
AGAAGACCGCCGAGGACTACCTCGGACAGGAGGTGACCGACGCTGTCATCACCGTTCCTGCATACTTCTCTGACTCTCAGCGTCAGGCAACAAAGGAAGCAGGACAGATTGCTGGTCTCGAGGTTAAACGTATCGTTAACGAGCCTACAGCAGCAGCACTGGCATACGGTGTTGACAAGGCTAACAAGGATATGAAGATTGCTGTCTTCGACCTCGGTGGTGGTACTTTCGATATCTCTATACTGGAGTTTGGCGGCGGTGTGTTCGAGGTACTCTCTACTAACGGTGATACTCACCTCGGTGGTGATGACTTCGACCAGGTAATCATCGACTGGCTGGTTCAGGAGTTTAAGAACGACGAGGGTGCTGACCTCTCTCAGGACCCGATGGCTATGCAACGTCTTAAGGAGGCTGCCGAGAAGGCTAAGATAGAACTGTCAAGCTCTACATCGACAGAGATTAACCTGCCATACATCATGCCTGTAGGCGGCGTTCCAAAGCACCTCGTAAAGACTCTTACACGTGCTAAGTTCGAACAGCTGGCTCACGACCTTATCCAGGCTTGTCTGGCTCCTTGTCAGAAGGCTATGGCTGATGCCAAACTGACAAATGCTGACATTGACGAGGTTATCCTCGTAGGTGGTTCAAGCCGTATCCCTGCTGTTCAGGAACTGGTAAAGAACTACTTCGGCAAAGAGCCTTCTAAGGGCGTTAACCCCGACGAGGTGGTAGCCGTTGGTGCTTCTATCCAGGGTGCTATCCTTAATAAAGAAGGTGGCGTAGGCGACATCGTGCTGCTTGACGTCACTCCGCTGACACTGGGTATCGAGACAATGGGTGGTGTCATGACAAAACTTATCGAAGCTAACACTACCATACCTTGCAAGAAGAGCGAAGTGTTCTCAACAGCTGCCGACAACCAGACGGAAGTAACCATCCACGTTCTTCAGGGCGAACGTCCTATGGCTGCTCAGAACAAGTCTATCGGACAGTTCAACCTGACAGGTATCGCTCCTGCACGTCGTGGTGTTCCTCAGATTGAGGTTACCTTCGACATCGATGCCAACGGTATCCTGAAGGTAAGTGCCAAGGATAAGGCTACCGGCAAGGAACAGGCAATACGCATCGAGGCTTCAAGCGGTCTGTCACAGGACGAAATCAACCGCATGAAGGCGGAGGCTGAACAGAATGCAGAAAACGACAAGAAGGAACGCGAGCGCATTGACAAGCTCAACCAGGCTGACTCAATGATCTTCCAGACCGAGACATTCCTCAACGAGAATGGCGACAAGCTGGGAGCAGACAAAGCCAACGTCGAAGCTGCCGTACAACAGCTTAAAGATGCTCACAAGAGTGGCGACATCACAGCAATCGACAACGCTATCAACAACCTCAACACCGTTATGCAGGCAGCATCGCAGAAGATGTACCAGCAGGCAGGCGGCGCTCAGCCGGGACCTGACATGAACGCTGGCGCCGGACAGCAGCAGGCTGGCGGCAACACCTCAAACGACGAAACCATCCAAGACGCCGACTTTGAGGAGGTTAAGTAAAATTAAAGTATTATCAGATAAAAATCGTGCAGACCGCAACTGGCCTGCACGATTTTTTTATTTCTCTATCAGGAAATATTCCATGTGTTGCGTCTTGCGCTTACTCTGGAAGTTAAACTGCACGTCGTTGAGGGCAAGACCTATCTTGTGGAAAGGTGTCTCGGGGTCGAAGTTTGGGTAGCGCGAGGTGAGCAAGGCGCTGATGTCGCGCAGGCTCCACCACCTTGCCTGTTCTGTCTCATTGGGACGACGGAAGGTCTCGCCAATCATCTCTACAAGGTCGTTCAACTTCTGGAAGGGTTCGTTTTCTTTTATCAGCGTCTCTATCTCGTCGTTTTCCAACCAATAGCGCTCTCCGTTATTAAAGAGGTAGAGGGCCTGAGCAAATAGCTGATGATGGTTCAGATTGTCCTCGAAATTAATGTTGCCATTTACACCGACACAGACGAAACGGCGCGAGCCAGTAGGATCGACAAGGGGTTTCAGCTGGTTGGTGGTGCCTATGAACGAGGTGTAGCGACGATACTGCTTGATGGTCTTGCCGTATGGCGGACGGAACTTCACGTCGCTCGACGACAGGAGATATTTCAGCACTATCTGCTGCGAGTTGGTGGTCTTGTCGAACTCGTCGATATTTATCAGCGCAAATGAGGTCAGCGCGATATTCAGGTCGAACTCGTTCTTGAAGTTTATCTTGTCGTTGTAATAGTCGCGCAGCTCCGGGGGCAGGAGAATCTTGCAGAAGCGTGTCTTTCCGCAACCCTGACGACCTATTAACAGCGGCGTTAACGCGTTGCCTGTCAGTTGTTTATCGCTCTCACGCCACTGAGCTACCATTCCTACGAGCCAGCACTTTAGATATTTCTCCCACTGTGGCTGACTCGTTGGCACGCGTTTGGCAAGGTCGGCAATGTAGTCGTGTCCGTTCCACTGTGGCAACTTGTCGAGCCAAGTGTTCACGGGGTCGTACTGCTCAATGCGGGTGGAGTCGATGAAACGGTTCACATCGCGGTCCCACGACTTCAGTCCTAACTCTATGGCTCTCAGCGTCATATCGTTACGCACCTCTTCTGTCAGCGGCTTGAAGCGCTGGTCGTCGCTGAACTTCTCGCGGTACTCCGCAACTCCTGTCAACAGATTCTTGCGCATCTCATAGTTTGAGTTCAGGAAAATCTCTGTCTTCATCGTCTGAATGGTGTCTTCGGGCACACTCTTCAGCGGACGAATCCTGTATTTCTTACGATATTCTTCCTGCTCTATCACGCTATATACCGTCTGGAAAATCTTCTCTACCAGCAACTTATCACGATTTAGCACGGGGTGCAGCATCGTCAGTCCCTGAGCATGTGCCTTAGGGATGCCTTGATCGAGACACATCGAGGCTATCTGCATCAACAGCGATGCTTCCTTGTCCTCGTCGGGGAGTTCGAAATAATGACCTAATACCGTCTCGACGATAAAACTCCAGTTCAAATGGTAGGTTCTGGTTATGGTGCGACCAGGCATCAGATTGTCCTCATCATTGCTAATTACCACAGGACGAGGCAGTTCGTGCTGCTCCGTATCGGCATAGAAAGGACGCGCCTCCGCATTGAAACCGGCCTCAGGGTCGGCACTCATATACACGGTCCTGTCGAGTCGAGGCTCCAAGAACTCGATGTCGAAACCGAACTGATTCTGATAGGCTCTACGTGCCGTATTATATAAATTAAGGTGGAACTGACGAATGTCGGACTCTTCCTTCGGAAGACTTCCATCTTCCTTCTTCCCTCTTCCATCTTCCTTCTGATACAGCTCTCCGCGACAGACTATCTTCACACTCTTACCCGAACCACCGAGGAAACAAAGCAATGTCTCGGGCAACTTCTTGGCTAACTCCCTTATCTCCACCGCCTTTTCGTAGGTCGGCAGGTCGTTAACCTCGAGCACCACCAAGCCATTATAGGTTTTCATCTTCCTATCGTCCTTATGATTCACGAAGTCTGCCGCAAAACAGATACGAGGCAGTCTGATGCCACCTTCCCACTGGGTTAAAATCTGTCCGTCGGGCAGTCGGTGCGGATTAACCAAATGATATAGCTCACGCATTTGTCTGACAGCCTTCTCAAACGTGCCTGTTTTGATGTCGCTCGCCAATTCTGCAAGCTCCACACGCTTAATCACCTCTTTCTTTCCCTCTTTCTTCAGTAGTGTTATATTCATGACTCTTTAGATTTTAATTTATGATGCAAATATACAAAAAAATCATGATAATAATAGAAATTGTATAAAGAAAATTCAAAATAGCCTACATGCCTACATAAAATCAACGGAAACACCATTATATAAAGGGTTTTTCAGCATTTCAAACCTACATAAAACCTACATAAAGCCTACATAAAGCCTACATATTTCTCACAAGTTACGATAAAATTCTCTCGAGAATTTACCCACAACCCACCTTCATAGCAACCCTAAGTAGGCTACTTAGCACAAAATTCTCTCGAGAATTTTAATACACCAAATTCATGTATGCATCATGTAGGTTTTATGTAGGTATTATGTAGGCTTTATGTATGCTAAAATTTTCATTATCTCCTGATATACTGATATATACGCAAATATTATGTAGGCATGTAGGCAAAATGATAAATTCAAAAAATATTCTCAATAATTTAGTATTTCACACATATAATCGTATCTTTGCACCAAAATCAGTAAAACTATGAAATACAGAATCAGAAAAGAGACAAAACCGAATTTGCAAACCTTCGGAAAGTACAAGGCGGTAGCAGTACATAACCAGACTGTGGAGAGTCGCAAAATCTATGAAGAGGCAGGAAGAGGACTGAACATCAGCGAGGGCGTACTCGAAGGCCTCATGATGAGTGTAGCCGCAGCGGTGTGGCGACATCTCCGCGACGGCGACAAGGTGCGCCTGAAGGATTTCGGACTACTCAAGCTCGAAATCGAGAGCGATAAAGTCGATGACCCCAATACCTTCCGCGCAAAGAAACACATCCGCGGGGTCCGCCTCCACTTCATCCCCGAAAGCCACGAAGGCAAACAACCTCTCTACAGCGGCATCAACTTCGAGAAAGAGAAATGAGTAATAAAACACAAATCAAAGAGTCCCGTGATTCACTTAGCCCCAGTATTGGTGTCAAGTCGACGAATATTGATATTATGAGCATTTGTCCGAGTCTTACAAATTTTTTTGGATAGTGTCGGACAAATGCTTTTGACTTATTGAGTACTTAACTATTAT
>CAMUVE010000099.1:0-4858 GCA_947163985.1 uncultured Prevotella sp. | reverse complement strand
ACGGTTACCCGTCCTGGCGTCCTTTCAATAATAGCTTCCATAATCGTATCATTTTAAATTTGAACTTAGTTCGAAAACTACACTTCTCAACATAATTTCATGCTGCAAAATTACATTTTTCAATATAAATATCAAAATTTTGGGGGTTATTTTTAACCTCGCTATCGAGATGCGAGATACGAGGTGCGAGCCGTTAAAATGTAAAGTCAGGAAAAAACGACGTCAAAGGGTGTAAGGGTGTTAAGCCCTTTGAAGCAGTTTTTCTTAGTGTGATGTTTTTCTAACGAGATTTACAATTACATTGCTTTCTACCTCAAAATTCTCAAAGGCAAGTACTTTCGCCATCTTGATGGCAAATGTACAAAGATTTCTAATTAAACGAAAATAAATTTGAGTCAATACGTCTAACACGTACAAAAAAAAATATTTTTTACCCCTACACTTAACATTTTGGCATTGCGCCCTTTGTACATCGGGGCTCAAGCCACGTTAAGTGTCTTCTAACACTTAACCTACACTTAACGTTAAGTCTATGTTAAGTGTTGAAACAACACTTAACCTTCCCAAAACGCCGATAAACAGAGGGCGCAGCGGCAATTTTACACCCAAAACGTTAAGTGTTGATGAAAAATTCTTTTTTCAGAATTAGCCTAAAGCAATGTGTAAGTAGGCTAGTTATTGTGTAAAAGTAGGCTACTTTTACAGTGAAACTCGTTCTCAAACACATCGGATTAGGGCTATTGACACTGATCAGAACAAAGTTCCACATGTTTCACATGCTCAGTTTATAGGCAAAGAATAAAGGAGCCTTGCGAGGCTCCTTTATTTATTGTTAGTATTCAAGTATCATTGTCTGACGTGACCTGAGTTTTATCGGATGGTCAAGGCGTACCTGCTTTCCTGTTGTTACGTCTGTTGCTATGGTCTTGTCGCCGATAACCTCAGCATAGCGTTTTACGTCCATCTCAGCATTCTTCTTGCGTCCGTTGATAATTGTCATGACGTGTTTCGTACGATACTGGCGGTGGATGACGTATATGCCCTCGTAGGGTATGAACTGTTTCATGGAGCCGCGGATGATGGCATTATTTCCCTGACGCCAGTGAAGCAGTCGCGACAGCCAGCTGTACATGCCCTGCTGCTGCGGGGTACGTCCTTCTGCCGTAAAGGCATTCTGCGTGTCGCCGGGGAAGCCACCGGGGAAGTCCTTGCGCACGTCGCCGTCAGTCTTTTTCTTCGTGCCGTTCATGAGTATCTCGGTACCGTAGTACAGCTGTGGTATTCGCTTAACGGTAAGCAACAGCGCAAGAGCCTGCTTCAGGGCTAACGAGTCCTGAGTGTTGCCGAGGAAGCGGTCGGTATCGTGGTTATCGATGAACGCCATAACACTCGACGGATTAGGATACAGGTAGTCGTAGCAGAAAGAGTTGTACAGACGGTTGTAGCCGCGCCACCAGTCGTCGGTCTCCTCCTGTTTCGCAGAGTCAAGTTTCTCCTGGAACGAGAAGTCCATGACGGTCTTCAGGTACGAGTTCAGTTTAGACAGTTTGGAGTCTTTCTGCCATGCGGCGGTATATGCCGGCTGTGTAACCCACGTCTCGCCAACGGTATTGAAGTTGGGATACTCCTCGTCGAGTTCCTTCATCCACTGTGCCATAGGTTTGCGGAAAGCATAGGGATATGTGTCCATACGGATGCCATCGATACCTGCCGTCTCTATCCACCAGATGCTGTTCTGAATGAGGTAGCGCATGAGGTGAGGATTGTTCTGGTTAAGGTCGGGCATAGTAGATACGAACCATCCCTCGACGGTCTCGCGTTTGTCAACGTCAGAAGCGTAGGGGTCGAGAACTGGAGTCAGCTTGTAGCTTGTCTGCAGGAAACTCGTGTTGCGCGAGTCGCTGGTGCCGCCTGACTCCTTGAGCCATCCTGGGAGGTTGAACCAGTCCTTTGTGGGCATATCGGCAACCCACGGATGTTCGAAGCCGCAATGGTTGAAAATCATGTCCATAACGACCTTCAGTCCCTTCTTGTGACACTCGTCGATGAGTCGGCGGTAGTCGGCATTGGTACCGAAGCGTGGATCTACACGATAGTAGTCGGTGCAGGCATAGCCGTGATATGTGGACCACTCACCCATATCGGGAGAGTCGTTCTCAAGAATAGGAGTAAACCACAGCGCTGTGACGCCCAGGTCGTTGAAGTAGTCCAGATGCTGGCGCAGTCCTTCGAGGTCGCCGCCGTGACGCAGGGAGTGCGCCGTGCGGTCTTCCTTGTAAGCGCGCATACCCTTTATCTGTGACTTGTGGTTAGGTCCCTGTGCGAAGCGGTCGGGCATGAGCAGGTAGAGCACATCGCTGATGTCGAAGCCTTGACGTTTGTCGCCAGTCATCTCGCGGTTTTTCAACTCATACTTCACTGCCTTACCGTCGAACTTCAGAGTCATTGTTCCTGCCTGTGCGCCGCTGAGGTTAAGATACACCAGCAGATAGTTAGGAGAGTCAACGCGGACTATGCTGTCAACGACGACTCCGGGATAGTCGGTTGTTACGTTGTTTACGCTGCCTATTCCCTTTCCATAGACCATAAGCTGTAGGGAAGGATTTTTCATTCCCACATACCAATTGGTGGGGTCGATGCGGTCAACCTTCACACCTGTTGCCTTAATTGTCATTGTTACGCTTAATAGTAAGCTAAGGATTATTAGTTTCTTCATATTGATCTATTCGTTAGTTTTGTAATATCAAAGCTGTTTGAGGAGCGACGACAGCCTGGTTGGTCTTGATGAGGTCAAGGCCGTTGAGGTCGATGACGCCTGATGCACCGAGTACCCAATACTTACCCTCAGGGATGGCAATGCGCTGCTCCTGGCGGGTGAAGTTAAGTACCACGATGACGTAGTCGACGATGCAGCCACGAGTAGCCTCAATGCGGTATGCCACCACACCCTTGGGAGCATCGAGGAACTGCACGCTCTTGCGTACCAGGTCGGCACTGCCCAGACGGAAGTGCGGATAACGCTTGCGAAGCTGGATGAGGTTTTTATAATACTCAAAGACCTGCGGATATTTCTCGAGGTTGCTCCAGTCGAGGTGGTTGATGCTGTCCGGCGAGTTGTAGGAGTTGTGTACGCCCTTCTTGTCGCGCAACATCTCTTCACCGCTCAGGATGAAGGGAACACCCTGCGACGTGAAGACGGCAGTCTGTGCCAACAGGTCGAGACGAATAAGTTCGTCCTGGGTGATGCCCGGAACACTCGCCTTGAGACGGTCAACAAGACACATATCGTCGTGACAGGAGACGTACGACATCATTTGTGTGGGCTCTGCTGCCCAAGGAGTCTTGGAGTAGTTCACCTTTGACATATCCACCTGCGGATGGCTTATGCAGCCCACGATACCGAACTTCAGGCTCTCCTCCATATTGGGAGCGCCACCAAGAATACCCGGCTTAGTGTCGTTGTCGAAGGGACCGCGCAGAGCATCGCGTATCTCGTCGGAGAAAGCAGCTATTCGCGGTGTCTGTTGGATATGTGCCTTCATAGCCAGTTTCTCGTAAGGATAAGCACAGCTGCCTGCGCTCCATCCTTCGCCGTAGATGAAGATTGACGGATCTATCTCGTCGAGAGCCTTACGAATCTGGTTCATCGTCTCTATGTCGTGAATTCCCATGAGGTCGAAACGGAAGCCGTCGATATGATACTCGTTAGCCCAGTATTTCACCGACTCAATCATGAACTGGCGCATCATAGGTTTGTCCGACGCTGTCTCGTTGCCGCAACCGGAGCCGTTGGAGTATAATTGAGAATTGAGAATTGAAAATTGAGAATTATGATTTGACTTTTCGCCATTATCTATTTTTCGATAGTAGTAGTCGGGATAGGTGCGCTGGAAATTTGAGTGGTCTATGTCGTAAGTGTGGTTATACACTACGTCGAGGATAACACGTATGCCAGCCTTGTGGAGAGCCTGTACCATCGGTTTGAACTCACGGATACGGGTCTCGGGGTTATACGGGCCCGTAGAGGAAGAACCCTCGGGAACGTTATAGTTCACGGGGTCGTAGCCCCAGTTGTACTTATTGTCCTGCAGACGTGTCTCGTCAACAGAGCCGAAGTCGTAACTGGGCAGTATATGGACAGCGTTGACACCGAGACTCTTCAGGTGACGTATTGCCCAAGGCTCCGTAAGGGCAAGGAACTTACCCGGATACT
Source organism: uncultured Prevotella sp. (assembly GCA_947163985.1). Taxonomy (GTDB): domain Bacteria; phylum Bacteroidota; class Bacteroidia; order Bacteroidales; family Bacteroidaceae; genus Prevotella. The sequence continues at coordinate 645 of CAMUVE010000099.1, read as the reverse complement.
TAGCATCGGGACGTGCTATTGAGAAATCGCGGTGATGCATCTCATAGACCACGATGTCGGCAAACGACTTACACACGGGGCGCTTGTCACTCTCCCACCCTGCTGGGTCGGTAGTTCTGAGGTCTATGACATAGCCCTGCTGACCGTTTACTCCTACAGCCTTTGCGAATACTCCAGGAGTGTCGCCGTGTCCGGTATTAAAGACATAGGGTTTCCCCTTAAGGTCGCCCTTCACCTTTGCCGTCCACAGATTATCTGCGGTGCGCGTCATCTTGACTTTTTTGTTGCCTACCTTGACGTAGCACTTGGCATCATTGGGGGCAAAGAGACGGAACGTTGTTGCCTCCGGTGTATATGTCATCTCATCGAAATGAAAGTCCTGAGCAATGCATAATCCATAGTTCATAATGCATAGTGCGATTAGTGCTATTTTCTTCATATATCCTAATTATTTTGCTATCAATGAAACAGCGAAGCCACCGCCTGGCGCTTCCTTAACTTTTATCACATCACCCTTTTTCACTACCTTCTTGGTGATGGTATAAGCCTGAGGATTCTTCTCGTAGTGAGCATCCTTAGCATCGGCATAGAGTGTGCAGTCGTACTTGCGTCCCTTGTCGAGGAAGTCAAGTTTCACTACTGCCA
>CAMUVE010000098.1:0-4985 GCA_947163985.1 uncultured Prevotella sp. | reverse complement strand
GACCCCAACATTAAAAGTGTTGTGCTCTACCAGCTGAGCTAACGGATCTCCATTAAGGTACAATTTTCAAAATTGCGGTGCAAAGGTACACCAATTATTTGAGATTACCAAATTATTCTGTCGATTTTTCTTTATTTTCTTTTTTCTCTATAGTCTCGAGGACAGGTGCTCCCTCATCTTCGTCTTCGTGCTCACGCGTAATGTAGCGTTGATAGTAGGCTATGAGCAGTGTGGTTAGCGGGAGTGCTACGATAAGTCCTATGAATCCGAGCAGTGCGCCCCATACAGACAGCGATAGCAGGAGTATTGCGGGGTTAAGCCCCATTGCCTTACCCATAATCTTCGGCGTTATTATCATGTCTATGATTATCTGTACTACGATAAACACTCCCACAGCCATTGCCATTATAACCCAGAAATTCTGTCCTGTGTCAGCCGCCTTGAGAAGGGCGAGGAAAGCTGTAGGTATCAGTGCAAAGGTATGCAGATAAGGCACCAGGTCAAGGATGCCTATGAGTATTCCAAGACCGATAGCCATAGGGAAGTCTATGATTGTAAAGCCTATACAGAAGAGGATTCCCATACATAACGCTACAGTACCCTGTCCGCGAACGTAGCTGTTAAGTGCACGCTCAACGTCGCCCATCAGCTCGCGCCAGAAAGGGCGGTTCTTCTTTGGGAATATCTTTATCCAGCTGTCAGTGAGGTATTCGTAGTCAAGGAGTATGAAAAACATATACATCAGTGTAATGGCTGACGCTATGATACTTATAATAATGCTTGCTGTCTGTCCGAGCACTTCAAACACTCGCGGCATAGCCTTCTGTATGGCTTCGGTGACATCCTTGCGCTTGAAAAACTCCTGTATGTCGGTGCCGTTAGCAGCCGTCCATTCTTTTATTGTCTCAGGGATGCTTGAGATGTGCGCCACCTCTTTAATATAGTTGGTAGCCAGTCCGCCGAGTTTCTCGAACTGCTCAATCATTGGAGGAATGATGAGCCAGATGATTCCTCCGATAACGGCTATCACCACAATGAGGGTGACGATGATGCTCAGTGCTCGTCCCGGAACATGCAGCTTATACTGGAAAAACTTCACACCAGGGTAGAGTAGATATGCAAATACCCATGCTATGAAGAATGGTAGCAGTACGCTGCTGAGGAAGTTTAGTACGTAGAGTATAAGGGCAATGAGAAGTGCCGTTACTGTCCATCGAAACGCTTTGTCGAAGGTTATTTTTTCGTTGGTTATCATTTTTTTCTTTCTTTTTGTTGACGTTGATGTTGTTATCGGGCTCTTCGTGTGTTAATTGAGTTTTAATGTGCTCTTCGTGTTTTATTGTTTCTTTTCTTCTGCTATGGCCTTCTGGTAACATTCGCGGCATAGCGGTTCGTACTCTTGTGTCTCGCCGAGAAGCACGCGTTTGTCGCTTTCCACCAGTCGGTGACTGACATACGCCAATGCTCCGCACTTCACGCAAATGGCGTGCACCTTAGTAACCTCGTCGGCTATGGCGCAAAGGCCGGGAATAGGTCCGAAGGGCACTCCACGGTAGTCCATGTCAAGCCCTGCTATGATAACACGTACACCACGGTTCGCCAGTTGGTTGCACACGTCAACGAGTCCTTCGTCAAGAAACTGTGCCTCGTCAATGCCTATGACGTCTATGTCGTTTGCCAGCAGCAGTATTGACGACGACGAATCTATCGGGGTACTCATTATAGAGTTCTGGTCGTGACTGACAACCTCCTCTTCGCTGTATCTTACGTCAATCCTCGGCTTGAATATCTCAACCCTTTGCTTTGCAAACATCGCACGTTTCAATCGACGTATCAGTTCTTCGGTTTTTCCAGAGAACATTGAGCCGCACACTACCTCGATACGTCCGGGACGGTGAGGCTCGCCATATATATTATTTGTTATCATGGTGCAAAAATAGTTATTTCCGTATATTTAGGAAAGGATATGGAAGTTAAAGAAGTTAAAAAGGATTTAAATGTAATCATAATTCTTAATTCTCAATTCTCAATTCTCAAATAATTAGTATCTTTGTCCCCCGATATGGGAATATTATATGTGGTTCCGACACCTGTAGGGAATATGGAGGATATAACCCTCCGTGCCCTTCGCATACTGAAAGAGGCCGACCTTATTCTTGCGGAAGATACCCGCACATCAGGTAAGCTCCTGAAGCACTACGACATACACAACCACCTGCAGTCGCACCATAAGTTCAACGAACATGGTACCTCGCAGGCAGTTGTAGAGCGTCTTAAGGCGGGAGAAACCATTGCACTCATCAGCGACGCTGGCACTCCAGGCATAAGTGATCCGGGTTTCTTCCTCGTACGCGAGGCGGTAGCAGCGGGCATCGAAGTGCAGTGCCTCCCGGGTGCCACAGCCCTTATTCCGGCACTCGTAAGCAGCGGACTTCCCGACGACCGTTTCTGTTTCGAGGGTTTCCTGCCACAGAAAAAAGGACGCCAGACACGGCTTGAAAGTCTGCGCGAGGAAACGCGGACAATGGTGTTCTACGAGTCGCCGTACAGGGTGGTAAAAACATTGCAGCAGTTTGCTGAGGTCTTCGGTGAGGAACGACGCGTCAGCTGTTGTCGTGAGATAAGCAAGGTTCACGAAGAGAGTGTTCGGGGAACCCTTGCCGAGGTGATAGCCCATTTCAAGGAAACAGAACCACGCGGTGAGTTCGTCATCGTCGTGGGAGGAAAAAACTGAAAGAAAGGCAAGAGTTGTTAGTAAAAACAAAAATAAAAAACAAACTTATATATAAACATAGGAGAAGAAGAAAATGAAAAAGTTACTGATATTTGCAGTGTGCCTCATGGCTTTTACTGCATGTAAGAACAGTGGAAAAGGTAGCGGCGACGCTTCACAGGCTGACTCGCTGCAGCGTGTTATCGACCAGAAAGACGGTGAGATTAACGACATGATGGGAACGCTGAATGATATTCAGGAAGGTTTCCGTCAGATTAACGAGGCTGAGGGTAAGTTAGAGCTCATGCAGAGTGGCGAGGGTACTAACAAAGCTCAACAGATTCGCGAGAGTGTACAGTTTATTGCTGAGCGTATGGAACAGAACCGTCAGCTCATTGAGAAACTCCGTCAGCAGTTGCGCGAGAGCAGCGTTAAAGGCGACGAGTTGAAGAAAACTATAGAGAACCTTATGCGTCAGATAGAGGATAAGGACAAGGAGATGCAGAAACTTCGTGCCGAACTTGACGCCAAGGATATCCACATCTCTGAACTCGATGAGGCTATCAACAACCTTAACTCTGACGTCTCATCACTGAAGACGGAGACAGAGCAGAAGACAGAGACTATCAATACACAGGATCGTCAGCTACATACGGCATGGTACGTCTTCGGTACTAAGTCGGAACTCAAGGAACAGGGTATCCTCAGCAAGGGTAAGGTTCTTCAGGGCAACTTTAACAAGGAGTACTTCACGAAGGTTGACATTCGCGTCATGAAGGAACTGAAGCTCTACAGTAAGTCTGCCGAAATGCTTACCGCACATCCAGCAGGCAGCTATACACTTGTACGCGACAACAACAAGCAGTACGTACTTAAGATTACCAACCCCGACACGTTCTGGAGCACAAGTAAGTATCTTGTTATAGAAGTTAAGTAAAAAGACTTTATAGTTTGGCGCTGAAGAAAACGGATTTTAACGCTTGGCGCTGAAGAATTCGACCATAAGCCGGCGACATTCCTCCTCAAGGATGCCGCCGGTTATTTTTGCCTTCGGATGTAGTGCTCCCGGCGCTATCAGTGAGTATCCTCTTTTCTCGTCGCGCGCACCATAGATTATACGTGGTATCTGTGCCCACCCAATTGCTCCGGCACACATGGTGCACGGCTCTACTGTGACATAAAGCGTACACTCCGTCAGATATTTTCCACCCAGGGCGTTCGCTGCCGACGTTATTGCCTGCATCTCCGCATGCGCCGTAACGTCCGTCAACGTCTCCGTCATGTTGTGCGCCCGCGCTATAATCTTGTCCTTGCACACCACAACAGCGCCTATAGGCACTTCTCCCGCCTTCAGCGCCTCACGAGCCTCCTCCAAAGCTTTTCCCATGAAGTACTCGTCCTTCTTCAGTTGCTCTTCAGTCTTTGTCATAATTCAGCATATGTGGTAATTATAACAGCCTTGAATCACGGAGACATTACATGCCGGAAGAAGCGTACAGCCAGTCGTAGATGCACGAGCAGATGCCGAAGAGTGCTATACCCGCGGTGCATACCGCCAGCGACAGCTTGGTGGCGGTGTCGGTGCGGAAGGTGGGCAGCGGATGCTCCTCAGCACGGATGTACATTGCCTTGACAATGAGCAGGTAGTAGTACAACGACACTACGGTGTTGACCAAAGCTATGAACACCACGAAGTATGACCAGAAGGGGTCGGCGGTGTTGCCATCGACGGCAGCCAGGAACACGAAAAACTTGGAAAACATGCCGGCAAATGGCGGAATGCCACCCAGCGAGAAGAGAGCCAGCGTCATAAGGAATGCCAGCTTGGGATTTGTCTGGTAGAGTCCGTTGAAGGCATCCATCCTGGTCGTACCGCCATTATGCTCTACGGCACTGATGACTGTGAAGACTGCCATGTTTGCTACCACATATACCAGCACATAGAACATGAGGGCTGCGGCGCCGCTCTGACCGTTGGAGCCGATGAGTGCCAACATGATATAGCCTGCCTGCGAGATGCTGGAGAAAGCCATAAAGCGCTTCAGCTCTGACTGGCGGATGGCAAAGAGATTGGCAATGGTGATGGAGAGCACGATGACTACCCAGAGCATGGGATGCCAATAGTAGGACATCGAGGCGAACGCCTTGTTTAATATAATGAAGAGCGTCAGTGCAGCAGCACCCTTGGATATAACACTCAGATAGCCGGTGACGGGCGTGGGTGCGCCCTGGTAGGTGTCGGCTGTCCAGAAATGGAAGGGCACCAGCGAGA
>CAMUVE010000097.1:0-5105 GCA_947163985.1 uncultured Prevotella sp. | reverse complement strand
ATGCGAGCTGGCGCATATTGTTCTCCCAATCAAGCGTTATTTGTCTTACCTCGTCTTCTGTAGCATCTTCCGGAATTTCTGGTGACGACTCTTTCCATACACCTTCTATTTCATCAAATACCGCCCAGCTGTCACTCAATACCACTAAGTCATTTGGATTGGCTTGGCATAGACGATAGAATTTCTGATTGACAAGGTTCTGATGACAGTCAGCGATAGCCTTATACGACATTGCAAAGATAGTGGAGATAGGGAAGTCTGCCTCAGAACCACGACCTTTTGCATGTTTCAGCAAGCCACCTACATAACTCTTCGATTTGTCCTTACCCGTGAAGTACTGATACATATCTTCTCCAGTCTCAGCCTTGAAACCACGCATAGGAACATAGAAGTGGAACATCTGTTCTACCCGGTCTATATCCTCGTCACTACGCATACCTGCCTCGCGATAACGCTCCAAGGCATATTTTGTGGCTGCGTTTATCTGCTCCCAAAAGGTGTCGGTTGTCTTTACATCATCCTCTCCATTGATAGCATCTTCGGTATCCATCAATTCTGAGATAATATCGGCTTCGTCGTACTTACCTTCTTCGTCGCCATACATGGCTCTGAATCCGGAATAGTCATGCTCTTCCGGCTTATAGTCACTGTCGATGTTGTCAAGGATGAAATCAGACAGGGCGTTAATGTAGTCCGCGTAAGTAAAGCTATCAATAGTCAATTCTATAGAATACCCATTCTTTAAATCGAGATAACGAGCATCCTTTACACGATGCCACTCTGTTTCAATTTCGTCTATATGCTGTTGATGGGCTTTCTGTAGCGCCTGGGCAAGTTTTTTACTCTTCTCGGCTTCATCAATGTCGCCATCCTCAAACATATCTTCGATGGTAGATGCCATGCCGTCGTAGATGTCCTGCTCCTTGGCGTTCAAGTCCTCATACTTGCTGATTCGTTTGTTTCTTTCGGACTCCAACCAATCACGAACATACAATTCGCGGTTACGTTCCAAACCAGACTTGGTATAAACATATCTGTCTACATCTCCCCAGTTCATACCCGTAAGATTCATTATCTTGTTAATGGTAGCAATCAAAGGGTCACGGAACATTCGATTGAACAGGTCTTGTTCATTCTTATTCTTGCCATGCATTAGGTTCTCTGCCATGTAAGCATTTTGACTATCGGGAATGTCCTTGTTCTGGGCAATAGCATTCTGTGCGGTTTTCAGCGATACCATAGCGTCCTGATAAGCCTCACTGAACACCGTTTCTACTCGGTTCAGCCTGTCGTTATATACTTGCTTAGCAGAATAGTCTAAAGGGTTGTCTATGTCCTCGTCAAACCTACGTCTTGCGTTCTTTCCATATATCGAAGAGTAAGTCTCACCCTTATTCTCTCCCTCGGTAATTCTCCCTCGGTTGTCGGTCTTGACAAACTTCACACCTTCCTTCTCCAGTGCTTCACGCTGTGCAGGAGTGACTACGTTGGTGGGCATAACGTCAACCTTGCCCTTAATCTGCTCGGCAATACTCTTGGCTACTTCCTCGGTAGGAACAATTCTTATAGGTTTGTCCCATCGTGAAAGAATAACCTCACGGGTGCCCGTCAGTTGTCCTTGAATAATACCAGCCTTCCACTCCAGTTTGCCTACTGCGTCCTTAGCCTTTTCTGCCTTATAGCCACTTGTCAGCTCGCTCTCGGGAACTTCCACCTCTACGACAACAAGGTTAGGTCGGCTCTGCGCCTCGCTGAATTGGTCGTTAAGCATGGTTGTCGAAGTGTGAATGTAAGGATTGTATGCAGCCTTCAAAGACTTGCCGTTACCCTTATCAAGTTTAAATTTTCCGTTATTGTCTGCCATTTCGGGGTGTTCGTCGGCTTTCTCCCACTTTCCAAGTTCAATAGGTTTAACCAACTTACCGCCCTGCTTTGCAGCCATAGGTGGATAGAGTTTGCCATCAATCAACTGCATCGCGCGATACACCTTAACCTTTGGCTCTTTCTCCAGCCGCTCAATAACTTCCTCGTCTGTTTCTTCCGAATGACGTACTCCGTCATCGTAAGCACCTTCGGCGTCAGGATTCTCAATGTCCTCCGGACGTGTAGCGTTCATATTAATATAAGGTGTATTGGCGGCTTCCTTGTTCAAGTTAAACAAGAATGCCTGCTGTTTAATCTGACCCATAGGGTCATTATCCCTTAATTGGTTTTGGCTTACCCAGAACAAATACTGAATATCGCTGATGGTTGGGTCAGAAGCAAATCCCATCTTGTGAAGGATATCCGCAAGCATCCAACGTAGACGCTGCCACAGTCCTGGCTCCTTAAACGGATTCTTCTCGGCTTCGCGGGCAAGGTACTCTTCGATAGCCTCGTTGAGTGCCCAGCCGTTCTGCTGCATGCGCTCTGTAACCCACTTACCCATTTCTCCGTCACGATGCTCTAACCACAACTGCTTCAATAGCTTGTTGAGGTTTTCTTCACCAATCAACTGACGTAAGCCGTGATGTGCTACAGTCTCGTGCCAAATGGTCTTTTCTGCCTGATAGATGGAATCAATGTGGGGCAGGTAGAGATAAACTTGTCCGTTCTCATACCAGCCACGTACCTTCTTTCCTTGTTTCTCGCGCTCACGGATATACTCCTTCATATCCGCAGGCAATTCGTCAAAGGAATGATAAACGGTGGTACGTGCCTTGGTGCCTAACTTCTCGACTAAGTTGTCGATGTGCTTGGCGATATGCGTTTGCAAAGATGAAGAATCTCCTCCCCGTCTTATAGGATTATCCTCGTTTATATCCTCATCAAACCTACGTCCACTTGCCATAGCTTGCCCCATCTCGCTTTCAGTATCAAACTGTACTTGCGTATCAGACTGAACTTGCACACCAAGGTCAGAGAGAATTTCTATAACGTCGTCAATAGCTTCAGGCGTTACATCTGCTCTCAATGTACCTCTGTTCGGATAGAACACGCCATCCACAACCTTATCAAGTAACTGTTGGTTCTCGTAGTACTGACCTCCAATCTTCTTGCTCTTAGGTACAGAAATGATATAATATCTATATCCACGATCAATGACAACATTACCATCGGCACTTGTGATGTGGTCGCCAAGAGGCATATTTTCTATCTCTTCTTTTTTTGAACGAAGTGGGACGGTAGAGCCTTTCAACTGACTTGGCTCCCAATGCTGGTTCATCAAGATTCCGTCATGCACGTTTCCGTCAATATCGGTATAGGTAACTAATTGACCTGGCACACGACCATTCTCTCCTGCATCGGCAAAAGCCTGCAGGATATTACCTGTCATGATAAAGCCGTGCTTGCGAGTCTCACTCGGTATCTGCTGGTCCCAGTTGCTCAACGTCACCTCATGGGCTGCATCCCAGTTCTGTTGTGTCATGTTGTCAATACGGACTAATGCTGCCCAGTCACTGAGTTTTACTTCAATCTTTCGACGACCATCAAGGGTGCAGAACACCGCAAGAGTGGTGGAAGGAGTTATACCTTCATCTTTAGATTTAAAACCACAGAAGATGCCGTTACTTGAACCTAAGAATGCGTCAGTTGTCAAGTCGTCAGGAACAAGAACAGAGTCACCAACGCGAAACATCTTTAAGTGTCTGGTAAAGCGCTCATTATTAGAGTTTATTTTTTGAACCATATTCCTATGGCTTTCCTCAACAGCCGACCTGCGCTCAGCCGTATATCTGTCTATTGCTTCCTGCTTTTGTTCGGCTGTACGCTTTTCCTGCTTGTTGATAGTCTCGGTCTTAGCGATAATATCTTCTTCGGCACGTTTCTTGGCAGCTTCATAGCGCTCATTCTCCTTATCGAGCTTCGCTTGCGTCTCGCGCTCCACAGTATCAAGAATCTGCCTAATTCTTGGTGTCGTCTTGTCGTTAAGCATCTTTTCCAGTGCGGCTGTCTTAGCTTGAACCTTTGGAGCCTCAACCTCTGGGTTCAACTGCTCAATCACCTTGCCCACCTCTGCTGCCTTCATGGGCTTCTTCAAGACATCCATGTCTACCCACTCAACATAAGCGTGTCCGGCAAACGGATTGTCACCCTTCGGGTCTGCTCCCTCAGAAGATACTTGCTTATCAATGGTTCTTGCCCTTAAAGGAAGAACAGAAATCTTCAAATCGTTACTTCCTGTATCGTTGAGGTATTTGATGAGGTCATTGTAACGACGAACCACGTCATTATAGAAAGCATCCTGCTCGTCGGTAGGCAACAGAGCGACATAGCCAGTTATCTTACGTGCATCATCTTCCTGCGCCTCGTAGGAGTCAAGTTCTCCTACGCTGACCTTTGCCTTGTCTTTTTTCAGAGGCTCACCCATCTTAACGTAGATATCTGGGTTATCACGTAGATATTCTACCACTACTTTACTACCATACTTATTCAGTAAGTCTGGAGCCTCGACATCATTACTCTCGTTCTCCTGCGAGGTGGTAGTATTAGCATTCAACGACTTTAATTTGGTTGAGAGCATCATTAAGAAACGACCTTCTGCAGGCACAGGCAAACCGAGGTTGATATAGTAACCGCGATGTACTTGCCCCGTTCGGTCAATACGACCAATCATCTGCATATAATCATTGATGTCTGCCAACGGTTGTGCGATAATCATAGTACGCTGACGTTGGTCGCTAAACTTCTCAGAAGCATGGAGTGAAATTCCCGTTGAGGCTGATTTGTTAAGAATGAGCACGTCGAGTGTTCCGTTATTGAACTCGCGCTGCATCTTCTTCTTGTCTCGGTCTGTGCGTCTGCGAACAATATATTCTCCAGTATTCTCGTCCAATTCAACATATTGCTGTCTGCCGGTCAACTCGCCAACCTTATATCCTTTTTGCTGCAACTTTTCTGTGATGGCGTCAAGCGGACTGATGAATATACCGCTTGTTGATTCACGGATAAAGTCCTCTGCTTCGTGGTAGGCTGCTTCTCCTTCAGGACCTAACTGTTCTGGTTTAAGTTCGTCTTGCTGCTGCTTTCCATCCTCGTCAGTTATAGTATAACGAAGAACACCCTTCAAACCTTTCAGCAAGGATGCAGCAAAGGTTGTTTCCTCCAAAGTGTCGCCAGCAGCA
>CAMUVE010000096.1:0-5828 GCA_947163985.1 uncultured Prevotella sp. | reverse complement strand
AATCTTCTTTCCGTTGAACCACTCCTTTCCCTGATAGTCGTCCTGTTTAGGTACCGCAAGACTAAGACGACACTTCGAGAAACCCAGTCGTTGTATTATCTCGGCATCCTCGCCACGTTCCACGAATTCGTTCTCGCCGACCACACCGATGTCGGCAACACCCGTTGCCACACTCTGTGGAATGTCGTCGTCGCGGAGGTAGAGCACCTCCAACGGGAAGTCCGGCGATGTTACGAGTAATGTTCTTTTCGTTGAGTTTATCCTGATGTCTGCTTCAGCCAGCAGAGCCATAGTATCTTCGTAGAGACGTCCTTTTGATTGTACTGCGATTCTAAGCATAGTGTATATCAATAATTATTAAAAAACGTGGCAAAAATACTCTTTTTTTATTACATCTGCAAGAAATGTTGTAATTTTGTGCCGATTTTGAAAGCTATATTGATATATATCGTATTCTTATGCATCTGTTTTACAGGCTGTAAGGAAAAACAGAAGAGCATAGTAACCCCGTGGGGAGAGGTTAGTGGTGACACCATACCTGCCTCCGAGGAGTTCACTATGTCCGACATCGTCACCGGTGGCGAGATGATACTCCTTACCGTCTCGGGTCCTGACACCTATTATGACTATCGTGGTCGCGGTATGGGTACCCAGTACAGGGTTTTCGAGAAGTTTGCTATGTTCTTGGGCGTCTCTCTGCGTGTCGAGGTCTGCAAGGACTCAGCCGATGTCCGCACACGTCTTGATAATGGTGAGGGCGACATTATGGCTCTTTCTTCGCCGCAGTCTGTGGAGGTTCGCGACTCCGACCTCTCCGTAGCTTTCAAACGTTGGTATAAGCCCGAAATTCTTGCTCAGGTAAAGAAAGAAGAGCGTTACCTGCTGTCTGTGGCAAGTGTACGGCGTAAGGTCTATTCACCTTTTATGAATAGGTCGGCGGGTGTCATCTCGCGTTACGACAATCTGTTTAAGAAGTATGCTCCCGTAGCCCGTTGGGACTGGCGCCTCCTTGCAGCACAGTGTTATCAGGAGAGCTGTTTCGACCCCAATGCCCGTTCGTGGGCTGGTGCTCGAGGACTTATGCAGATAATGCCCGGAACGGCGAGTCATCTTGGACTTTCTATGGAACAGATTCACGAGCCCGAGGCCAACATTGCGGCGGCAGCCCGTTATATCTCCGAACTCAACGCCTCCTTCGGTGATGTCCCGTCGTCGGAGCGCACTTACTTCATCCTTGCGGCATATAACGGTGGTGGCTATCATGTTCGTGATGCTATGGCTCTTACCCGCAAGAACGGCAGGAACCCTTATCGTTGGGCCGACGTGTCACACTTCCTCCTGTTGCTTCGTGACCCGCAGTACTACAACGACCCCGTTGTGAAGAACGGTTATATGCGTAGCAACGAGACCTTCGATTATGTGGAGCGCATACGAATACGCTATGCTCAGTATCGCGGAGTCCCTGTAGGCTCCCTGCCAAGTAGCGGTAGCGGCGGCACCCCCGTTATTCCGCAAAAAGCGAAGAAGAAACACCGCTTCCACGTTTAACGACGTATATACACCATTCCTACACGGTGTGTCACCCCTTTCTTATTTACTGAACGTAAAGTATATATTCCGTCGGGAATAGCACGAATGTCCGCTCTCTTCCCCCTGTAAGGACGTGTCGTTATCACGTTCCCCGCCATACTCACAAAGGCTATCACGTCAGCATCCAGCACCTTCCCCTTCTCCGGCAGCACCATCGTCTTCCCGTCGTTCGCAAGAAACCCCGCGCTATTACCCCCTCTACTTGGAGGGGGATGGGGGAGGCTTAACTCTTCACTCAACAAGTATTCCGTCCTCAGAAAATCATAAATTCCCTTTATATTATCTAATAGGTATTTAGCACGGAACAGACAGAACCCCATTCCTTCGGAGCGCAGGAAATACAGCTGTCGTTTTATGTCGTCTATTTTCCAGTTTCCCTCGCGCGGGTCGAGGAAGTATATTCCCAATCCCGGCACTATGTCCTTTCCGTAGCTGTTCTCCTTCCAGTTTATTGCAAAAGGGTAGAAGTTATTACCCTTGAAATACATCATGGGGTACAGTTGGTCCATTATTCCCATACGCAACCATCCCTGTGCGTCCTGGTGTACTCTGTTCAGTGCGTCCCAGCCGTTGGAATTGTATCGTGACAGGTTAGTGTATTTTCCTATTGGCGAACAACTTACCTTTATTTGTGGATTTATTGCTTTAACCCTTCCGTAAATCCTTCTTACTATATTTGTTATGTTGTCTCGTGCCTCCATTCTGTTCACCCTTTGCTTCCATGTCTCGGGGTATCTTATGTAGTCCAGATGTATTCCGTCAACGTCATATCTCGACGTTATCTCCGCACAGATATTTGCCAGATAATCTGCAGTCTGGTATGCCTCGGGGTTCATATATCCCTCGTCGCCAATCTTCTTCAGCGCTGCCGGCATTTTCTGTCTCAGCTGTTTACATCCGTAGCTATTCCACTTTCCTATAGGTATTGTCACCACCCATGCGTGCAGCTCCATACCCCTCTTGTGTGCTTCCGTTATGGTGAACTGCAGAGGGTCGTAGCCCGGTGAGCGTCCTGGCCTTCCCGACACACAACCGTCCCAAGGCTCGTAGTCCGAGGGGTATATCACCGTTCCTCTCACTCGTGTCTGTAGCAGTACGGTGTTGATTCCCGCAAGTCTTAGTCGGTCCAACATGTCCGTCAACTCACGTTTCTGTCGTTCCTGCGAAGAAATAGAGGTGGAGTAGGTGCGTGGCCAGTCTATGCCGCCTATTGTCGTCAGCCACACGGCACGTATGGGTTCTTTGTTGGCAGCTTTTGCTATAATGCTAAAAGAGGTAAGAATACAAAGAAATATTATGACTCTTTTCATTTTTTCTTGAAGTTTCGTGCAAAGTTAGTAATATTATTCGTAATTTTGCATCGATTTTGATAAAAAAGGAAATAATGATTACATTTATTATCAGTTTTTTTGCGCTTATTATCGGCTACATCGTCTATGGTCGCTTCGTCGAGAAGGTCTTTTGTCCCGACGACCGTCCCACGCCGGCAGTAAGTATGGCTGACGGTGTTGACTACATAGTCCTGCCATCGTGGAAAGTCTTTATGATTCAGTTCCTCAACATTGCGGGAACGGGTCCTATCTTCGGTGCCATCATGGGTGCCAAGTTCGGTCCGGTGGCATATCTGTGGATTGTCTTGGGATGTATCTTTGCGGGTGCTACTCACGACTACCTCAGCGGCATGCTGTCCATACGTAACGGCGGTGTCAGTCTGCCGGAATTGGTGGGTAAGTATTTAGGTAAGACCACAAGGGCTATCATGTTGATATTTACCGTGCTTTTGCTCATCATGGTAGGTACAGTATTTGTTTATTCACCTGCTGAAATCCTGCACTCTATGGGTGGCGACACTATGATGTGGGTATGCATTATCTTCGTTTATTACGTCATAGCCACAATGCTTCCTATCGATAAGATCATCGGTAAGATATATCCTCTCTTTGCCTTCTCGCTGCTCTTTATGGCTGCGGCGCTGATGATAGTGCTCTTTGTCAAGATGCCTCATCTGCCTGAGTTGTGGACCAACTTCTATAATATGGGTAAGGAGGCACAGCCTGAGAAGTGGACCGATGCTATCTTCCCGGCGTTGTTCATCACTATTGCCTGTGGTGCCATTTCGGGTTTCCACGCTACGCAGAGTCCGCTTATGGCTCGTTGCCTGAAGCACGAGAAGATGGGACGTCCCATTTTCTATGGTGCTATGATTACCGAGGGCATCGTAGCGCTTATCTGGGCTACTGTGTCTATGTGGTTCTTCTATGGCGACCCCACACCAGGTTACGAGCTTATAGCGGGTGCCGACAAGGGTTTCTATACCTCTGCTCCTGCAGTTGTAAACCTCGTGTGCAACGACTGGTTAGGTGTTACGGGAGCCGTCCTCGCTATGTTGGGTGTTGTGGCAGCGCCTATTACCAGCGGCGATACTGCGTTCCGCTCAGCCCGTCTTATCGTTGCCGAGTGGCTCAAGATGAACCAGCGTCCCATCACCAGACGTCTGCTTATATGCGTTCCCTTGTTTGCCGTTTCTATCGCTATGCTGATTTGGCAATTAGAGAACCCCGACGGTTTCAACACCATCTGGCAGTACTTCGGCTGGAGCAATCAGACGTTGTCTGTGTTCACCCTGTGGACGCTTACTGTCTGGCTGGCTCGTGAGAACAAACCATACTGGATAACGCTGATTCCGGCTATTTTCATGACGGTGGTATGTTCTTCATTCCTTGTGGTGTCGAAGAACGCTTTCGGATTCGATATCACGGTTGGCTACACCGTAGGTGCTATAAGCTTCGTCGTTGCCTGCGTCTGGTTTACGTTATGGTATAGGAAAGAAATAAGAAACTCAAAAAAACAATAATATGTTAAGTGTAGAAGAATTAGAAGACAGACTCATCGACCTCGCTTTTGCTGAGGATATCGGTGACGGAGACCATACAACGCTCTGCTGCATCCCCGAAGATGCTATGGGCAAGTCACATCTGCTTATCAAGGAGGACGGCATCCTCGCCGGCGTAGAGGTGGCAAAGCGTGTCTTTGCTCGTTTCGACCCTACAATGAAGGTCGAGGTGCTCATCGAGGACGGTGCCGAAGTGAAGAAGGGCGACATCGCAATGATTGTTACTGGTAAGATTCGTTCGCTGCTGCAAACGGAGCGCCTTATGCTCAACATCATGCAGCGCATGAGTGGTATCGCCACGATGACACGTCGTTACGTAAAACGTCTGGAGGGCACCAAAACACGTGTTCTTGACACTCGCAAGACTACTCCTGGAATGCGTATGCTGGAGAAGCAGGCCGTGAAGATTGGCGGCGGCACGAACCACCGCATAGGACTCTTCGACATGATTCTCCTTAAGGACAACCACGTTGACTTCGCTGGCGGCATAGAGAATGCCATAAACCGCTGTCACGAATACCTTAAAGAAAAGGGTCTCGACCTGAAGATAGAAATCGAGGTGCGCTCCTTCGACGAGATACGTCGCGTTATGGCGTGTGGCGGCGTTCACCGCATCATGCTCGACAACTTCTCCGTTGAGGACACCCGCAAGGCAGTAGAGATGATTGGCGGCAAGTACGAGACGGAGTCCAGCGGCGGCATCACCTACGACACTATGCGTCCTTATGCAGAGTGTGGCGTTGACTTCATCTCCGTAGGAGCCCTTACCCACAGCGTCAAAGGACTTGACATGAGCTTTAAGGCATGCTGACAACTCTCATCCTTGCAGCTCAGATAGCATTCACATCACCCGTCCATCTCCCCATTTCCTTGGCGGGAAATTTCGGAGAACCGCGCCCTAACCATTTTCATGGGGGAATCGACGTGCGTACCGAAATGGTGGAGGGCAAGCCTCTCTTTGCTGTTGCCGAAGGTTACGTCTCACGAATAACTATCGGTCTGTACGGCTTCGGTAACGCCCTATACATACAACATCCCAACGGCACCACCAGCGTCTATTGTCATCTTCGCGGTTACGTTCCTGCGCTGCGCCAGATAGTCAGCGCCAAGCGGCGTGCCCTCGGACAGAAGGACGAGTTAGACCGTCCTCATAACCCCAGCGACGAACTCGACATCCGACTGCGTCCCACCGACTATCCCGTAGAGTGCGGGCAACTCGTGGCAATAAGCGGAAACACAGGACACAGCGTGGCGCCACACCTTCATCTTGAAGTCCACAATACCCGCTCGTGGGCTATGCTCGACCCCCTGGACTTTCTTCGTGACCTCCTCGTCGATAACACCC
>CAMUVE010000095.1:0-6175 GCA_947163985.1 uncultured Prevotella sp. | reverse complement strand
AAGTGTCAGCCGTCATTAAAAAATCTTTACATTTGGATTGTCAGCGTGTATGCTTATCCAAAGTAAACCTATGGTTTGGTCGAAGTAAACCTATGCTTTGGTCGGAGAAAACCTATGGTTTGGTCGGAGTAAACCTATGGTTTGGTCGGGGAAAACCCATGGTTTGGTTGGAGTAAACCTATGGTTTGCAGCATGACGGATGACACTTTTTTTTGAAAATTAAAAATTGAGAAATCCTAAAAAACATCTAAGAGCTAAGACGAGAGCCGGCCTCGTTCCAAACGAGAGCCAGCCTCGTCACAAACGAGAACGGTCCTCGTTTTTTTTGACAATGTTTCTTACAGTCCTATGTAAGACTTGATGGCAGCAATAACGAAATCAGGGAAAATGCAGTAAAAGTAGGCTTGTTACGACTTCAGCAATAAAGCACTTTATACCAAAAGTAGCCGAGTTTTACCCCAAAAGTGGCGTAGTTTTAGGTGCGAGTATATATGTGAAGCGCCCGCGGAGGATGGCATTCTTCCCGAAGCGCTGCTTGATGGACGGCACAATTTCATTGAAATATGACAGATTATCTTACCTATTTCGGACAGATTATCTTACCGAAAGATATCTTTCGAAAAATTTGGCAATGTCGGAATTATTGCTTACTTTTGCAGACGAGGTTAAATAGATAAACGTTAGAGTAGATGAACAACACGTCGTAAGATAATTCTTTCAGAGTGTTGATTCTCAATAAGTTAAACGAGCAAAAGGAGAAAGAAGGAGAAATCCTGTTATCTTTTACGAGAAAAGGGACATTTGTAACGTTAAATCTAAATACAATTATGGAAACGAATCAAATTGGAGAAAACGCAGGAATCGTTTGGCGTATGTTGGAGAACAAAGGCAATCTCACTTTCGAAGATTTAAGAGCCGAGACAAAACTTGATATGCCGGAGTTGTTTACTGCTATCGGTTGGCTCGCTCGCGAAGGCAAGATTAGTTTTATGAAGGACAAAGGTGTTACTTCTGTTCGTCTCTACCAAGAAAGGTATTACTAAATCGGAAGTAGCATAAGAATATCTCGGAAAAGAACTTCAAATGTTCTTTCCCGAGATAGATGTCAGCTCAGGAAACGTTGCTTGACGTCCAGCTTGACGTGGCTATGAATATGTACGATGCTTCTGAAGCCGTCATAGCACTGTATGTTGCTCTTGGCGGTGGAGCAGAGCAGTAGAGAAGTACTTTTTTGTAAACATGTCAGAAAAATAACGAAGGCGCGGAAAGATTTTATTCGCGCCTTCGTTATTTTTCTGATATTTATTTATACCTTTGCACCTCTTTTTGAGAGAAAAGATAAAAAATTAAAAGTTAAGGTACAAAGTTTGTTTTAAGAACAGAATTTGTTTCGAGGCTAAGTTTTATTAACCCCAAAACATTAAAAAGAGATGACAAAAAAGATTATCCCATCCATCTCCCTTATGCTGATGTTTTCGTTAGCAGTTGAAGCACAGCAAACTACAGATGGACGGAAGGTGCAACGCATCACCTTCGATCGCGAGCGTGTAAACATTGAGTATTCCGACGGCACAAAAGACTATGATGTTGATGCTACCACTATTAAGCGCGATGACACTACCGACGGTGTTGTTGCTGTACGACAGAACGGCAGTAAGACCGGTCGTCAGTTATACACTATCGATGGTCGCAGCGTACAGGGTGAACCCCGCCAGAAGGGAGTTTTTATTGAGAGAAGTAAGAACGGTATTAAGAAAACCATTAAGAAGTAAACAGCCATGAAGAAGATTATATATACACTGTTTCTTATGCTGACTTGCATTGTAGCAGAGGCAAAAGTCATTAAGGTAACTATGACTGACGGCAGCGTGAAGGTTTTCACCAGTTCAGAGCTTTCCGCCATTGATTTCAACGACAACGGTAGCATCACCATTACCACCTACGACGGGCAGCAGCTCCCCGCCCTCGGTGCCGATTTCACGGAGCTTGCTATCGGCAATGAGGCTGCAGTCAGTGAGGTCTATTCCGACTCGTTGAGTTTCAACATCGACGCCGACGGCATTCCCGTTAACCTTCACTCTGATCGTGCTATTATGAAGGTTAACTACGTATATCCAAGCGTTGACCCCTTCGGACAGCCCATTACGTTGAGCGGTACCATCCTCATCCCCGAAGAGATATGGAAGGGCGAGGCTCGCAGCGAGGGCATATTGATGGTCAATCACTATACCAAGTTCCATCGTGACGAAGCTCCCACCATCAGCAACGGCGAGCTGGAGAACATGCTTCTTGCCAATCCACTGAAGCCTAACTATATCATTGTGGAGAGTGACTTCTACGGTTTCGGCTCCACGGTACGTTTCCCCCAGGCATTTATGCAGGGTCTGGTTAATGCCCGTGCGTCGCTTGACGGACTCTTGTCAGCCCGTGAGCTGTTGGGGCAGATGGGCTTGGAATATGGTCCACTATGTTTCAACATAGGTTACTCCAGCGGCGGTTTCGATGCCCTGGCATCACAGAAGTTGCGCGACAAGGAGTATGCTGACCTCATTTCTTTCGACAAGACCTTTTCCGGCGGCGGTCCTTCTGACGTCCGCGAGGCATACCGTCAGTATGTTATTACAGACTCTACTGCCTACAATGCCGTTCCGCTGCTTCTCATGGTATGTACCAATGAGACCCAGCAGTTAGGTATTCCTTACAGCGACGTATTCCAGCCATATATCTGCAACCGCATTGACGAGCTTATCCTCTCCAAAGCCTACTCTTCATGGCCTGTTTGCGACAGCATAGGTCGCGAGAAGAAGGTTCACGAGATACTCTCCGAGACCTATTGCAATCTGGAATCGCCGGAGAGTCAGGCTATACAGGAACTATTTGCAAGTTTCAGCCTTAACAACGGTGATTGGACACCAGACCCCTCGCAGCGCATTTATCTGTTCCATTCACGCGGTGACGACTATGTGCCCATTCAGAGTGCCCGTCCTATGATACCTTTCTTCAAGTCAAAGGGTTTCGAACCCAGTATCATTCCAGGTAAGACCAATTTGCAGACCAATTTTGTTGTTCGCAACATGGGGCACCTGTCAGCCACCCTTGTTTATTTCATCCAGACGCTGGCTGCTATAAAGGCATGGCCGGTGATGTACACCGACGGTCAGCTGAACCCGCAATATCAGGCACTTATCAGTAACGATACTGACATTGTGATGCTTATGCGCCAGCTTGATGCTATGGGCTTTGACTGTCGTGCGCTCATTAAGAATGTCGTAGCATTAATGTCTGGCAGCGGCAGCGGTGAAGAAGGTGAAGGCAGTGAGGTCGCACCAGTTGACCCGCAGATGATTGTCATGCTCGCCCTCGCAAAGCTTCAGGAGTCAGGCATCAGCGAGCAGGAGCTCATGGAGATGTCAGAAGACTCCGGCATCGACATCCAGAAGCTCATCATCGACCTTATAGTATATCTCTCAGAGCAGCCGGAAGAGCCTGTTGTTGACGAGCCGACAGAAGAGCCTGTTGTTGAGCAGGGCGGTGATGAAGTTCTGGAGGCACCCGCCAAGCGTGCTGCCCGTCTTGTCAAGGCTCTCGACAAGAGCGCTAACCCTGTTGTAAACTACGAACTGCAGCTCCGTGAGTGGTTAGGCGATTACCTGAAGAAGTAATCCGAAATCATATTTGTAAAGAACTGAATGTTTAAACCGCCATCGATAGTTTCATCGGTGGCGGTTTAAGTATAGTTAATTGCGTTAATAGAAGTTAATGGTAATGATGATATTACAAAATAGTGTTTACTTTTGCATGAAAATTAAAACTATATACATTTTTGTAATATTAAACCATGCGGTTAAAATTGCTTATTATGGTGGCTGTCGTAGCTTCCATAACTATGTGTGGCTCACTGGAATGCCACGCACAACAAGTTGCTTTAAAAACTAATATTCTCTACGATGCTACTGCAACGCCCAATATTGGTATGGAGATTGGTGTGAACAAGAAACACACCTTTCAGGTGTTCTATGGTCTTCATCCTTGGAAGTTCGGTAGCGGCGACAGTAAGAAGTTTCTTAAGCACTGGGTGGTGAACCCCGAATGGCGCCATTGGTTCTGCCATAGGTTCAACGGCAGTTTCTTAGGTATCCATGCCTTTGGCGGTGAGTATAACGCCTCAATGGTAAAGATGCCTTTTGGTTGGTGGAAGGAACTCCGGGACAACCGCTTCGAAGGGTGGTTTGCTGGCGGCGGTGTTAGTTACGGTTACCAGTGGGTGATGTCGAAACACTGGAACTTCGAGGCCTCCGTAGGTTTCGGCGTGGCATATATAGAGTACGACAAATACGGTTGTGGCGACTGCGGCAAGAAACTTGACGACGGTCATAAGATATATGTGGGTCCTACAAAGTTGGCGCTTTCGCTGATGTACATTTTTTAAAATGAAGAATTATGAAGAGACACATTATTATATTAGCGGTCCTTGCGACTATAAATTCTGTGCTTATGGCTCAGGAGAGCATTCGTCTAAGCGGCGAGGGGCAGGGCAGTGACAACCGGATTAGTGTTAAGAACCTTCAGGTGGCACGTTCCCATGACAAGACCTTTGTAACGATGGACTTCGTGTTAGACAGCCTTAGTGTACCTTCCAACCGTTACCGTGCCTTCACCCCGGTGATAAGGAGCAATGACGGTAGTCGTCAGCAGCGACTGAAGACCCTTATTGTCAGCGGTCGCAGACAGAACATAGTGTTCGAGCGTGACGGCATAGACCCCGTGTATGCCGCAAACTGCGTCAATGTGCGGCGAGAGAAGGGCAAGCCACAGCAGTATAGTTATAGCGACGGTATAGAAAGTCAGCCGTGGTTCCGCGGTGCCAACATCTTTGTAGAGAGCGACCTTTGCGGTTGCGGTGACATTATGAATAACGAGCAGACGCTGTTGAGCCCGCTGTTTTCTGCAGACCCCTACGAGCTGATAGCACTTACCGACGTGGTTCCAGCGCCAGAGAAAAAAGTGCGCAACCTTCACGGTTCCGCATACGTAACCTTCGTCGTAGATCGTTGGGAGTTGAAGCCCGACTATATGGACAACCGCAGGGAGTTGCGTAAGATAACCGATACGTTAGACGTTATGGCTGGCGACCCCAATGTCAGTGTGCGCGAGATAAAGATTCACGGCTATGCGTCGCCGGAGAGCCCATACGAACACAACCGTATGTTGGCGAAGAACAGGGCACAGTCGCTCACCGACTGGCTGAAGAAAAAATACTCCCTGCCTGCCAGCGTCTTCGCTCCCGCCGAGGCTACACCGGAGAACTGGGAGGGGCTGCGACGTGCCGTAGAAGCGACGAGCACCGTCCTGCTGCCGCATAAAGAAGAGATACTCGCCATCATAGACGACACGACACTTCCGCCAGACCCCAAGGAGTGGCGTATCAAGCTGCGCTACCATGACGACTACCGCTATCTGCTTCGCGAGGTCTATCCCGGTTTGCGTCGTACGGACTACGACATATCCTTTAACTTCAGCGACTTCACTCTGGAGCAGGCCAAGGAGATTTACAAGACCCGTCCGTACCAGCTAAGCGTCCGCGAGCTATGGGACGTGGCACAGACTATGGAGCCAGGCAGCGACGAGTATAATAGGGTGTTGCAGACCGCCGTCAACGTCTATCCTGACGACCCGGTGGCAAACCTGAACCTGGCGAATGTCGCCATCCGGCAGAAGGACCTGTTGAAGGCCGAGACGCTGCTCAGCAAGGCCGGCGACAGCGCCGAGGCTCTGCAGACGCGTGCCGTGCTCGCCATACTGCAGGAGAAGTACGACGAGGCCAACAAGCTGCTGGACCAGGCAGCACAGAAGGGACTTGACGTAACGAAGAACCGCGAAGCGATTGAGAAATTAACGAATTAAAGCCCCACCCCAGCCCTCCCCTAAGGGAGGAACGTGACAGCAAAGTCGGGAACGGCCTGAAAGTTGAATCAAGAAAGATATTCACTAATTTATATAAACCAAAATTATTATCGTATGAAGAAATTAAGTTTTTTAGCAATGGCAGCAGGTCTGCTGTTAGCAGGTTGCTCGTCCGACTCGGACTTGGCATCAGGAGGAAGTGATTCTGGCTTATTTAATGGTAAGACGGAAGGTTACTTCAAGATTAATCTTAACCTCCCAACCGCGCCGG
>CAMUVE010000094.1:0-6386 GCA_947163985.1 uncultured Prevotella sp. | reverse complement strand
AAGAACCTCTACGACCTGAAGAAGGACGAGCAGGGAAAGATTATCTACGATGATGACTTCTTTGGCGAGCAGACATCGCTGACGGTAAGTGGACAGTTGGAGGGTGAGCTTGGTGCGACAGCATTAGGCGCTATCTATACCTTCGGTCCTACGTTCCGTGCAGAGAACAGTAATACTCCCCGTCACCTGGCTGAGTTCTGGATGGTAGAACCAGAGGTGGCGTTCATCGACCAGGAAGAGTTGATGGACCTCGAGGAAGACTTCATCAAGTACTGCGTACGTTGGGCACTCGACAACTGCAAGGACGACCTTGAGTTCCTTAACAAGATGATTGACAAGACTCTCATCGAGCGTCTCGAGGGTGTCCTCAAGGACAGCTTCGTCCGTCTGCCATATACAGAAGGAATCAACATCCTTCAGGAGGCTATCAAGAACGGTAAGAAGTTTGAGTTCCCATGTAACTGGGGCGACGACCTCGCTTCGGAGCACGAGCGCTACCTCGTTGAGGAGCACTTCAAGAAGCCTGTCATCATGACCGACTACCCACGTGAGTTCAAGTCGTTCTATATGAAGCAGAACAAAGAGCAGGGCGAGGGTAGTATAGGCTACAAGGGAGCTGTTGCTCCTGGTCCTACAATGCAGGGTACCGACGTGCTGTTCCCGCAGATTGGTGAGATTATCGGTGGTTCTGTCCGCGAGGAGAGCTTCGAGAAGCTTAATGCTGAGGTGGAGCGTCGTAAGATGGATACTACCCACCTGTGGTGGTACATGGACACCCGTCGCTGGGGTTCTTGTCCTCATGCAGGCTTCGGTCTCGGTTTCGAGCGCCTTATCCTCTTCGTTACGGGCATGCAGAACATCCGCGATGTCATCCCCTTCCCACGAACACCAAAGAATGCAGAATTCTAATATACCACAAGGAGCGCCTTTACAGCGCTCCTTGTTCTTTATCTAATACTCCGTCGTTCATCTTTATTGTCCTGTCGGTTATCGTTGCCAGATGCTCGTCGTGGGTGACGATGACGAAGGTCTGTCCGAACTTGTCGCGAAGGTCAAAGAACAACTGGTGCAGCTCCTCCTTGTTCTTCGTGTCCAACGATCCTGATGGCTCGTCGGCAAGTATAACGTCGGGCTTGTTGACGAGTGCTCGTGCTACTGCGACACGCTGTTTCTCGCCGCCGGAGAGCTCCTGTGGCTTATGCGATGCGCGGTCTGCCAGTCCCATATACTGCAGCAACTCCATACCGCGTTCCTTCGCCTCCTTCTTGCTCATGCCGGCGATGAATGCTGGTATCATGATGTTCTCTAAGGCGGTGAACTCCGGCAGCAGCTGGTGAAACTGGAACACGAAACCTATATGTTTGTTCCTGAAGTCGCTGAGTTTCTTCGTTGACAGCTTGCTAACATCGGTGCCGTCGATAATAACAGTACCTTCGTCAGCTCTGTCCAGTGTTCCTATTATCTGGAGCAGGGTAGTCTTTCCGGCTCCGCTGGGTCCTACTATACTTACTATCTCACCTTTATTGATGGTAAGGTCGATGCCTTTCAGCACCTGTAGGTTTCCGAAGCTCTTATGTATGTTTCGTATTTCAATCATATCTTGTTATCTGCTTTTGCCTTCTTCATCCATTCGCGCAGCTGTGCGTATGCCGTTACCTGCGTACCCTTCTGTGGAGCCGTGAACGACATCACGTCAACGGGTTCGCCATATTGGTCAGGGAAGATAATCATAAGGTTCTTCTGCTTGTAGTAGCGTCGTATCTCAGCAGGGAGTTTTTCGAATGCCGTCTTGTACGATACGGTACTCTTTCGTGCCGTTATTACTACCAGCAGGTGGTCTTCCTTCACCTGTCCCATCATCTGTCCCACCTCAATCCAGTGAGGCATAGCGGTGAAGTCTGTTCTTACGTCGGGGTGTATGTTCTGGATGTATGCGTTGATGATAGACAGCGTATCCTGTCTTCCGTGGAACTGTATTCTACAGTCCATATTACTTGCCATACGTGCCAGACGGTCTATCCAACGGTGGAAACCAGGCTCGTACTGAGCCCTTGAAGGCACAGCGACCTGTATTCTGCGGATGGTGTTTATGGGTTGTGCGAAGTCGGCGATGATTATCTGGCGGTTCATCTCTGTGAACAGGTTCTCCGTGAATGTTCCCCAGAAGTTCTCCGTTTCGCTTTTCGTCTGGTGTAGTCCCATGATAATCTCGCTGGCGTTATACTCCTTGAATGCGTGCATGATGCCGTTAGCCACATTTGTGGAGATACGACTCTGTGTCTGCATCCTCATGTCGGCAGCGTTAGCGGTGCGTACTGCCTGTTCCAGCACAGCATATCCCTGTGTCTGATTCTTCTCCACCGCTTTTTCTTCTAGCACTACGTTCCTCGCCACCACACCCCGGCTCAGTTTCGGGTTACGCATCAGTATGGCGAGGTTCACCAACGACTCCGTATCGCTGTTGTTCTTCAGCGGCAGCAGTATCTTCTCGTCGTCGCCATTCTGTTCCGGAGTCGTGATGTCTCCATCCAGAACAATTGTTCTCGAGGCGTGCTCTGTCACCAGACTCGAGATGATACACGTGAAGAGAATCATCATCACGATACCGTTAAGCATCTCGCTATCTACGAGTGTGGAGCCGTTAGTCGTCTTTATGCTCATTCCCACCATAACGATGGCTATGGAACCTGCGGCGTGAGCACTTGTAAGTCCGAAGAGCATGTGACCGTTAGAGAGCGGCAGTCGGAGGGCATAGCCTGCAAGGTATGCAGCAATCATCTTTCCCAGTGTTCCCAGTATCACTATTGCCAACACTATATATACTGTATGCCAGCCTGTGAACAGCAGTCTGATGTCTATCAGCATTCCCACTCCGATAAGGAAGTAGGGGATGAACAGCGCATTACCGGTGAACTCTATCCTTGACATCAGCGGTGACACACGCGGTATGTAGCGGTTCAGTAGCAGTCCGGCGAAGAAGGCTCCGAAGACTCCCTCTATACCCATAAGACTCGTTATTGCAGCGTTGAGGAACAGCACGCCGAGGGCGAAGATAAACTGGGTGACAGCATCGGAGTAGTGTTGTAGGAACCATCGTGTCACACGCGGCACGAGGTACGCCATTGCAGCACAGTAAACTATCAGCTTTACTATGAGCAGCAGTATAATAATGAATATAGACCTGCCGCTGTCGTGCATCACACTGCTAAGACCCGACGACACCAGTAGCGCCAACAGCAGCGCCATCATCGACGCTCCCACGCTAAGTGTTACGGAGCGGTGGCGTTGCAGACCGTATTTGCAGACTATGGGGTAGGCTATAAGGGTGTTTGACGCCATAACACAACTCAGCAGTATCAGTGCCTGTCGTGAGTAGCTCATGAGGTAGCCGCCAAAGAGATATACGAGTAGGAAGGGGATGAGGAAAGTGAGCAGTCCGAAGAACACCATCCTGTGGTAGTTCTTCTTCAGACCTTCCATATCCATCTCCAGTCCTGCAAGAAACATTATGTAGTAGAGGCCTACCTGTCCGAAGAGTCCGAACGAGGCGTCGCGCTCAAGGATGTTCAGTCCGTAAGGTCCTACGATGACACCCGCCAGCACCATACCGATGATATGGGGTATTTTCAGTTTGCTCATGAGCATAGGAGCAAACAATATGATACACAACACGGTGAAGAATATCCATGTGGCATCGGTTATTGGCAGGTAACTGAAAAATGATTGCATAGACCCGTTACAGTAAAATAGTACGCAAAAGTAAGAATTTTTATTTAACTATGCAAGAAATTGTAAGGTAAACTGTAAAAACTATTACTTCTTGACTTTTATCCACGCTTCGGAGAACAGTCGCCAGAGGAATATCGACCCGCGGAAAGTAAGCTCTATCGCCATCGCTATCCATACTCCTCGCAGTCCGTAGTCGCGGGCTAAGAGTGCTGCCAGCGTCAGTCGTACGAGCCACATAGAACAGAGGTTCATGATGGCGGGTTTCAGGGTGTCGCCGGCACCAACGAAAACGCTGTAGCTTACTATTGACGCAGCAAAGAAAGGTTCTGCAAAGGCTTCTATGTGGAGTACCGTTGCTCCGAGGGTACAGATGTCCTCTACAGGAGTCATAAATGCCATCAGCTCGTATGCTGAGGCATACATTATAGCTCCCATGAACGTCATAACAATCATTCCTGAGAATACCGCCATGCGCGACAGACTACGACACATGTCGGCACGTCCTGCTCCGGTACTCTGTCCTACGAGTGTCGTCGCAGCATCTCCTATGCCGTATCCCGGCATGTAGCACAGACTCTCCGCCGTTATTGCGAAGGTGTTTGCTGCTATCGCTATGTTTCCCAGTGGTGCCACGATTATCGTCGCTACTATCTGTGCTCCGCTCATAAGTACTGACTGCAGCGCCATTGGTGAACCAATCTTAAAGGCGTTACGCAGATAGCTGCCCACCCATTCAAACTTCGTATTGTCAAGATGAAGTGCCAGTATCTTGTTGCGGAAGATGGCGAAGTATGCCTGACAGCAGCCTCCGATGACGATAGCCAGCGCTGTGCCGAGAGCCACACCGAGTACTCCGAGGTGAAAGATAAATATAAGAATGTAGTTGAACACCACATCCATAACACACATCGCAATACTTATAATACTCGGTATGCGCATATCGCCGCTACACTTCAGCATTGCTCCCGAGAGGTTGGCAAGTTGAAAGAAGGGCATAGCAAACATGAACATCATAAAATACAACGAGGCGTCAGAAGCTATGTCGGCGCCACCGCCTAACCAGTAGGGCAGGTCGTGACTTATGACGATGCCTATCGTAGCAATGATGATGCTGAGTATTGTGGTGCTTATCAGTGCGTGACGAAACACCTGACGGGCACGGACGAAGTCGTTGGCACCGATGAAGTGAGCCACCTGGACGGAGAAACCCATTGATGCTGCCGACGTGATACTCCCGAAGAGCCATGTTGAGGACTCTACAAGTCCGCACGCTGCCGCCGCCTCCACACTGATACGTCCTACCATAGCCTGATCAATGAAGAACATTATCACGCTGGTAATCTGTGCCAGGATAGAGGGTATGCTGAGCAGGAATATCAGCAATAGCTTCTCCCTGCCAGTGAGAATCTCCCCTTGGCGTATTTTTTCAAGTAAGGTGTCGCTATGTGTGAATTTTGGCATTACTTCCACTCCGGAATATTTGCTCCTGCACGATAGTATGCCATCAGTGATAAGTCGAAGATTAGCGTACTAAATGCCGGAATGGAGCCCTTATCCGTAGTCCTGTAACCGAGTTCCTGCGGTATGTAAACGCGCCAGCGGTCCCCGATGTGCATATTCATAAGTGCTGTCGTTATTCCGTCTATTGTTCCCTCACCGACACCTATGAGTTTCGGTAATGCCAATTCCGGAACATAGTCAGTACTCTTATATGTCTGGTCGAACACCCATCCTGCAGCGTGGTAAACAGTAGGAATCAGTCTGCCGCGATAGTTCACGTATGCAGAGTCAGTATATAAAGGAGACCCTTCTCTGCCGCTACTGTAGAGCACTTCGACAACGATGTAGTTCGATGCTTTTCCTGCTGCCGCCTCTTCATCCAACGACCACTTGGGAATTATTTTCCAGGTGGTGCTGTTAGCTGTCTTAGCATAATCGTATATTTTGTTGAAATATTCTGTGTTACGACTTTGCCAGTTAGCATACTCGTTGTCCTCCTGCTCGTTCTCCTTGCATGAGGCGAGACTGAGCAGCGACAACAGAACAATTGTCAACAGAGAAAGGTATCCTTTCATATCCTTTGTATTTACTTACTCTTTACTAATTTTCTTCAGCAGACTTACAATGCTCACCTTGTCTTCGATGATGCTTGCCAGGTCGCTAATCTTCACACGCTCCTGCTCCATAGTGTCGCGGAAACGCAGTGTTACACAGCCGTCCTGCAGAGTGTCGTGGTCAACGGTGACGCAGTAAGGTGTGCCTATGGCGTCCTGACGACGGTAGCGCTTTCCGATAGAGTCTTTCTCGTCATACTGACAGTTGAAGTGGAAACGTAGGTCGTCAATAATCTCACGAGCCTTCTCGGGCAGTCCGTCTTTCTTTACCAGCGGCATTACGGCAAGCTTCACAGGAGCCAGCGCTGCAGGCAACTTCAGTACCACACGTGTCTCTCCGTTCTCCAGTTTCTCCTCGGTGTATGAGTGACAGATGATGCTCAGGAACATACGGTCAACACCGATAGATGTCTCAATGACGAATGGGGTGTAGCTCTCGCCGTCCTGCGGGTCGAAGTATTTGATGCTCTTGCCAGAGAACTTCTCGTGCTGTGACAGGTCGAAGTTAGTACGTGAGTGGATACCCTCAACCTCCTTGAATCC
>CAMUVE010000093.1:0-6424 GCA_947163985.1 uncultured Prevotella sp. | reverse complement strand
TTATCTTTATTAACTTTTTGAGCAGGCTAATGGCGTAAGATTAAAATTAAACAAAATAGACTTCCACTTATAATTTACACACATACCACCGATAAATTTATTGAAATTGTGATAAGAAACTTTCATTTTATTATAAAAAAGTTTGGAAGTTTAAAATAATGTTACTATATTTGCTGCGTCATTGGTGTTTTATAAGCATTATTAAGAATGGCGAACATAAACAAATTATTGAAAAAACTTTTTTGTTAACTTTATAAAAAAAGAAAGTCTATGATCAGAAAACTAACAATGGTTTTAGTCGGGCTGTTCTTCGGTATGGGAATGGCACTGGCACAGACGCAAATCACGGGTACAGTTGTGTCTCAAGACGATGGAGAACCCATAGTGGGAGCTACCGTCCGTGTAGTTGGTACCCAAGTTGGTGTTGCATCAGACATTGATGGACATTTCACCTTGACCCTTCCGAAAGGAAACAACCAGTTGGAGTTCTCTTCTGTCGGTATGGCTACCATCCAGCTTCCTGCTAAGAACGGTATGCGCGTAGTGATGACGAGCGACGACAACAGCCTTGACGAAGTCGTAGTCGTTGCTTACGGTACAGCAAAACGTCAGTCTATCACCGGTTCCGTATCGGTTGTAGGCGAGGAAAAGATCAAAGACCGTATCGCGACTTCTGTTACTGCTGCCCTCGAAGGTAGTACACCTGGTGTGCAGGTTAACAACACCTACGGTGAGCCTGGAGCATCTCCAAGCATCCGTATTCGTGGTATCGGCTCTCTCGTGAGCGGTGCTTCTGCTCCTCTCTATGTTGTCGATGGTGTGGCTTTCGACGGTAACATCGCCGAAATCAACTCTGCCGATATCGAGAGTATGTCAGTATTGAAGGACGCTGCTTCTGCAGCCCTCTATGGTAACCGTGCTGCCAACGGTGTTATTCTTATCACTACAAAGCGTGGTAAGGGCATGGCTAAGCCACAGGTTCAGCTGAACATTAACCAGGGTTTCTACAACAAGGGTATTCCTGAGTATAAGAGCTTAGGAGCAAACCAGTGGATGGAAGCTTCTTGGATTGCAATGAAGAACTATGCCATGAGCGGTTCTCTCGGACTTAACGAAGCTGACGCTGCTGCCTATGCAACAGAACACCTCATCGGTGACTATGTACGCCGTAACATCTATGACCGTCCGGATAACGAGCTGTTCGACGGTAACGGCAAGCTCATTGCCAACATCCTCCCAGGCTATACTGACCTCGACTGGATGGACGCAGTAGAGCGTACCGGCTATCGTCAGGAATATAACCTCTCTGGCAAGGTTGCAGGCGAGAAGTTCAACGTATTCGCTTCTGCAGGCTATCTGAATGAAAAGGGTTACATCGTAGGCAGTGACTACGAGCGCTTCACAGGCCGTATCAACACTGAGTTCACTCCTAACAAGTGGTTCAAGGCTGGTATCAACCTGAACGGTACTTATGCACTGCGTAACTTCAACGACAATGCTAACGGTACATACTATGCTAACCCATTCTATACTGCACGCTTCATGGCTCCAGTATATCCTATTTATTTACACAATGCAGACGGTTCTTATGCACTCGACGGATTCGGTGAGAGACAGTTCGATACAGAGTCTGACTACCTCACCAACCGTAACATTGCATTCGAGATCCGCACTGACCGCGACCGCAGCCGTCGTACAGTATTAGACGGTATGGCTTATGGTACTTTGATGCTGCCTTACGGATTCTCTTTCACTGTGAAGGCTGACTTCGGGCGTGCTACGACAAACCGCATGCACTACAACAACCCTCTTATCGGTGACGGTGCTACAAACAACGGTCGTCTGACAAACTATGCTTATCAGTATGACAACCGTACAGCCCAGCAGCTCCTGAACTGGGAACACGACTACGGAATCCACCACATCGACGTTATGCTCGGTCACGAGAACTATGAGTGGAAGGCTCGCTACATGAGCGGCATGAACACCGGTATGGCTGTTCCTGGTATCCTTACAATGGGTAACTTCCAGAACAACTCTTACCTCGTTGGTAACGACGACGTTGACAAGACTGAGTCTTATCTCTCACGTGTACGTTATAACTACGACGAGAAATACTTCGCTGACTTCTCTTGGCGTCGCGACGGTAGCTCACGCTTCCATCCAGACAACCGCTGGGGTAACTTCTTCTCATTCGGTCTGAACTGGAATGCTAAGAAGGAAGAGTTCCTGAAGGATGTAGACTGGGTTAACCAGCTGCGTGTACGCGCTTCTTATGGTGAAGTAGGTAACAACTCTGCAGTAAGCCTCTATGCTTACAAGGCTCTCTACTATGTAGAAAAGAACGCTGGTACTGGTGCTTTCATGAAGCAGTCACTTGCAGCCCCTGACATCAAGTGGGAGACAGCACAGACATTCGACATCGCCGTTGAAGGACAGCTCTTCAACCGTTTGAACTTCAACATCGGCTACTTCGACAAGCGCAACAAGGACCTTCTCTTCGAAGTCCGTCTGCCATTGTCAGCAGGTTCTTATGTATGGAGCGATCAAGGTTCTTACAACCTCACACAGTATCAGAACATCGGTACAATCTCTAACCGCGGTCTTGAGATCTCTCTCAACGGCGACGTAGTTCGTACAAAGGACTGGACATGGACACTCGGCACAGAGGCTACTATCATCAGCAGCAAGATCAAGAAGCTTCCTGGCGGCAAGGACATCCTGCACGGGCAGCAGAACTTCTCTGAGGGCAAGGATCCATATTCATGGTACACATACCACTTCGTAGGTGTTGACCAGATGACTGGTAACTCTCTCTATACTCTCGACCCAGAGCAGGAAAGTGCAGCGGCAAGCGCAAACAAGCTCGTTGAGATCAACGGTACAAAATATACAACCGATACTTCATTCGGTCTGCGTCAGTGGGCAGGTTCTGCACATGCTGACATGTACGGCTCATTCTTCTCTAACCTCCGCTGGAAAGACCTGTCTCTCAACATGCTGTTCACCTACAGCTTAGGCGGAAAGGTTTGGGACGGAACATATCAGTCACTCATGTCTACTTCCTCAGCTTCTTCAGCATCGGCTAACCACGCTGACCTGCTCAAGTCCTGGAGCGGCGTGCCGGAAGGCATGACAGAGACATCTGCAAACCGCATCGATCCTAACGGAATCCCTGTAGTTGACTTCAACCGCAGCAACTATAACAATGCAAGCAGCGACCGCTGGCTGACAAGTGCTTCTTACTTTGTATGCAAGAACATCACCCTGACCTACAACTTGCCAAAGACTCTCTGCAAGAACCTTGGCATCGAGGGCATCCTCTTCAGCGCAGGTGTTGAGAACTTGTTTACTCTGACTTCTCGTAAGGGTCTGAACCCACAGTACAGCTTCTCAGGTGGTTCTGACAACACTTATGTGACTGCACGCGTATTCAACTTCGGACTACAGTTTAACTTCTAAGCTGAATGTTGAAGACCGATTTATTAACTAATAAAAAAGCAAACAATATGAAAAGATATATCAATAAACTATTCGTAGGCAGTCTTTTGATAGGTGCAACTTCACTCATGTTCATATCTTGTGCCAGCGACTATCTTGACACAGACCCTTCTGAGTCTGTAAACAAAGACATTGTTATTAATGATGTAGAGACTGCTTATAAGACACTGAATGGTGTGGCAAAGACTATGACTATTCAGCATAGTGCATATAGCCAGGGATTTGCTGGTGAGAATGCCATCATACGTCTGTATGAGAACCTTCCAAGCCAGGACTACAACTACAACTACTATGCTTCTGGCTGGGCTCCTATACATAATAATACTTTCCATTTCAGGAAAACCTCCATCTACGATATCTATGCATGGTACTATTATTATCAGATTATTACACAGGCTAATTACCTTATAAAGAAAGTTATGGATGCAGAAGGTAAGGAAGCTGACAAGAAGTTCATCAAGGCTTCTGCGCTTACCTTCCGTGCATACGCTTTCGAAAAGCTTGTTCACTACTTCTGCTATCGCTGGCAGGACAGCAACAACGGTGCTACACAAGGTCTGCCATTGCGTGTTGACGCAAGCACTGGCGAAATCAAGCCTTCTACTCTCGCAGAGACAATGGACCAGATCTATAGTGACTGCAAGGAAGCTATTAAGCTCTTCAACGAAAGTGGCATCGATCGTAAACCTTCTGATGTATGGATTCCAAATCTTAACGCAGCACACGCAGTTTACGCTCGTGCAGCACTCTGGAAACAGGACTATGAGACAGCCCTTGAACATTCAAAGCTGGCTCAGAACGGCTTCCCTCTCATGAGCAATGCTGAGTATCGCGCAGGTTTCTGCAATCCAACATCTGAATGGATTATGGGCTGCTACGGAGCTTCTGACGAAAACAACTGGTACTGGAGCTACGGTGTTCAGGGAGCTTGCAACGGCTACTATGCAAACAATACAGCTTGTGGAGCAGGTTCTATTGGCCGTGAGCTTATCAACCGTATTCCAAAGGGCGACGTTCGTAAGAGCCTCTTCTTGACAGAAGATAACCTTGAAGGTGTAGACCTCACCAACCCTAATAACTTCAATACGACATACTGTATAGCATGGGACGGCGATGTTTACGCAGCAGCAGAAGCTTTCAACAACACACAAGGCGTTAGCGGTATGGATGCTCCTTATAAGGCAGGCTACTACTATCTTGGTGGACAATACAAGTTCTATGTATTCGATACCCCAGGAGTAGGTTACCTCCCGCTGATTCGTACCAGCGAAATGGTTCTTATCGAAGCAGAGGCAAACTACTTCTTGGGTAACGAAGCAGACGCACGCGCAGCCCTTGTTAAGCTGAACAAGGGTTCTGGCCGTAACCCTGAATACACTTGCGGCAAGTCAGGCGAAGACCTCTTTGCAGAGATTCGCGACTATCGTAGCGTAGAGCTCTGGGGTGAAGGATTCCAGTGGAGTGACTTCAAGCGTTGGAAGTTGCCAATCGTTCGCCACACATTCGCTGAAGGCGGTAATGCTCACCCTGCAGTTGCCGTAACAATCCAGCCTAACGATCCTATAACAAACAACTGGACATGGGTTGTTCCTGCTAATGAGACCGACTACAACGCAGGTTTCAAGATGGGCGAAGAGTCTGAAAAGTAAAATACATAAGTCTTTTCAATAAGATAAACCTCATTCCGAAGGGCTGCATCAGTTTGGTGCAGTCCTTTTTTGTTTCATATCCAAACCTCAAACATTATCGAGTCCTAAATTTAACAGTAAAATTTTCTTATTATCGAAAAAGTATTTACCTTTGTACCCGCATCAGGTTTGCGCAAGCAATCAATAGGGAATGAGGTGAAAGTCCTCAACTGTCCCGCAGCTGTAAGCTCCCTTTATGAGCGTTTCACAACAAGCCACTGAGATTTTCGGGAAGGCGAATCGCTCTGGAGCAAAGTCAGAAGACCTGCCTGATTTGTCACTCATCCGTCAGGATGTTGTTGCAGACAAACCGTTTCTGTATCTCTGGGGTTAGAGCAGAAAAGTACTTCTTTAATCTTTTGGTTAAAATTATAGGTTTAAGGCTGTAAGGTTATTAAGTCTATTAGGTGAAATCGGTTTTATAATTGTATTCTCATCTTACGGACCTTGAGACCTTAGAACCCTACTTGCAAAGGCATTAAGTCTATTAGGCGAAATCGGTTTTATAATTGTATTCTCGCCTTACTGCCCTTGAGACCTTAAAAGTTTACTTGGCATTAACAATTTTATTAACTAATAAAAACAACTTATGAAGCAAAAATTATTCTTGTTATGGCTCTTTACAGCCCTACTCGGCTTTCCTTTACAGGCATTAGCCGACAGGGAGGTATTGCAGCCGCAGTTTGGTAAACAGACCATCACGGTGGCATCTGATGAGACTATTACCTTTTATGATTGGAAAGGAACTGACAACATCTCGTCAACTATGAGTAATAACTCTCAGTCGCTGACAGTCTTTACACCTGCCGAAGAAGGTATGAGCATTCAGATTACCTTTGAGAGTTGTGATGTGAAGAATGATGGATCAACGTGGTTTGGTAAAGTCTATGTTTACAGTGGAAACCCAGATGCAGACAATTCGTTTACTTGGGCAACAGCAACAAACAATGTTGGTGCCGATTCAACGATGCCAGAAGGAAATATTTTGGCAGAGATGGATGGCACATACTCTAACGTCACCTACACATCTCTGGATGCAAGCGGTATATTATCAGTCGGCATGCTATGGCGATATGCAAAAGCATGTGAAGGATGGGTTGCCAAAGTAAAGGCAGTTAAACTCGAAGACATGACCGTAACAGGTGCAGGTTCTGACTATGAAGGCATAGGCGGACAACTCAGTTCGCGCAATGACGTTCCTCTTGCCAATGTCTTTGTTACGGCAAGCGGCATAC
>CAMUVE010000092.1:0-6443 GCA_947163985.1 uncultured Prevotella sp. | reverse complement strand
AACTGCTCTATATGGTTTTGCAGACCACCACATAACCGCTTTGTTAACGCACCATTTCGCTAAATAGCGGGTGCAAAGGTACGAAATAATAAAATAAAAGCCAAATTTTTAGCGAATATATTTTACTTTATCGTCTTTTTTTCGCAATTTTTTCCTTTGCGTAGCTCTTTCAGCTCACAGCCGGCACAGCCATAACAGGGGTCGGAGGAGTGGCGGAAAGCTTTTATGATGAGCCATAACGCCCAGCCGATTGCGGCAAGGATGACGGCAATGACTATAACGTATTGGAGTATCATAGGCTCTGACGACGGAACTCGGAACAGGTTATGGCGGTGGCGATAGCAACATTGAGGCTGTCGGCAGTAGTCCTGCCCTCGGGGAAGTTGGGGATGCGCAGGGCATTGGTGATGCGGGAACGTACGGCTGGAGATATGCCGTTGCCCTCGTTGCCCATAACGATGACGGCTCCTGAGGTTACGAGAGACTGCTGGTAGATATTCTTGCCGTCGAGGAGAGTGCCATAGACGGGAGTGTCGGCAGGCAGACTGTCGAACCACTCCAGGAGGTCAATATATATAATATGTACGCGCGCAATGCTCCCCATCGTTGCCTGAACGACTTTCGGGGCGTAGGCGTCAGCGGTATCACGACTGCAGACGATGTTCTCTATGCCGTACCAGTCGGCAATGCGAATAATGGTACCTACGTTGCCCGGGTCCTGGACACCATCGAGGACGAGGGTGAGCTGACCGGTGGGAGAGGGTACGCTGGAATCCGTAGGCAAAGGGAAAAGGGCGAGCACCTGTTGCGGGTGTTGAAGGAAACTGATGCGACGAAGCTCGTCGGGGGTAACTACCTCGCACTTGGTGCCTCGGAAATATTCCTCCGTTCCTATGATAACCTTCGGACGCATTGTCTCCATAAGGTCGCCAACAACCTTTGGCCCCTCGGCAACGAAGAGTCCTTCTTCGCGACGATACTTCTTCTGCTCGAGGGAACGGATAATTTTTAATAGGTTTTTGCTTATCATAGGTGCAAATGTATATAATTTTTTGTATTTTTGCAAACGGAATGAGAAAGAATGTTCGTTTTTGGCTATTAGCACTTGTTTCTTGCGTACTTCTGGCAGGCTGTTCATCAACAAAGTTTGTTGACGACGACGAGTATCTGCTCCAGAAGGTACAGATAATAAGTGATGACCCTGCCGTCAAGTCGTCGCAGCTGTTGCCGTACATCCGACAGAAAGCCAATTCACGATGGTTCTCAGCACTTAAAGTACCCCTCGGAGCATATTCGCTGGCGGGAAAAGACTCTACGAAATGGCTCAACAGAACGCTGAAGAAGATTGGCGAAGAGCCTGTGGTCTATGATTCCGTACTGGCTGAGCAAACGCAGAACGACCTGCGTGTGGCGCTTAACAACATGGGATATATGGATGCTACGGTGGAACATTTTCCCATTTACAAGAAGAAAAAGGTGACAGCCCTCTACGTGTTGCACCCAGGAAGACCTTTTATTATTGGCGAGGTAGGTTACGACATCGAGGACAAACAGATGGCGGAGATACTGCAGCTGGACAACGAGAAGAACAGGGGACTGAAGAAAGGTATGCAGTTCTCCGTAGAAGCGTTGAACAAAGAGCGCCAGAGGGTGACAGACATTCTCACCAGCAACGGATACTACAAATTTAACAAGGGGTATATACGCTATACTGCCGACACGGTGAAGGGCAGTAAGATTGTTGATGTGACGCTAATACTGAGAGGTGAACACCCGAGATACAAGGTCGCTACGGTAACTATGCAGCCCGACGAAAATGGGAAGTTCCACCTGAGGAAGAGTGTGATGAAGATGAACTCGTGGATAGAGGAGGGAAAGTACTACAGTTCGTCGGCACTGCAACGCACATACAACAACTTCGGCAGTCTGCCGATAATAAGATATACGAACATAAAGTTCAAGGAACGTCCCGACACAGCGCTGTTAGACTGTAACATACATATCAGCACGGGAAAACCGAACAGTATTATCTTCCAGCCCGAAGGAACGAACACCGACGGCGACATAGGAGCAGCGGTATCGTTGACGTGGGAGAACAGAAACCTCTTCAGAGGAGCTGAGACGTTCAGTATAAAGCTGCGCGGTGCCTTCGAGGCGATAAGAAATCTTGAGGGCTACCAGAACTCTAACTATCGTGAGTACAGCATAGAGACGAAACTACAATTCCCGAGAATGATTGCTCCGCTGTTGAGCAGCAGGTTCAAGCGCAACTCAAAGGCGACGTCGGAACTAAGTATCGCCTACGACATGCAGGACCGTCCGGAGTTCCACAGAAGAGTGTTCTCGGCAGCATGGAAATATCGTTGGCACAGTCACGGGAAGCACGTCAACTGGCGTCTTGACCTGCCCGACCTAAACTACATTTACATGCCGTGGATATCGGCAACCTTCAAACGTGACTATCTTGATAATAAAAACAACAGGAACGCCATTCTGCGCTATAACTACGAAGACCTCTTCATTATGAAGGCAGGAGCAGGTTTCTCGTATAGCGACAGCAGAAACTCGTGGCGCGTTAATGTGGAGACGGCAGGAAACATGTTGAACGCACTGAGCAGACCGCTGCACTTAAAGAAGAACGATAGCGAACAGTATATGCTCTTCCACATAGCCTATGCCCAGTATGCGAAGGGCGACGTGGACTATTCGCACGTGGTGCCCCTTGACGCTAAGACACAGCTCGTGTTGCATAGCGACTTCGGAATAGCATATCCATACGGAAACTCCACGATACTGCCGTTCGAGAAAAGATATTTCTCGGGAGGTGCAAACTCCGTGAGAGGATGGCATGTGAGAGGACTCGGACCTGGAACGTTCAAGGGTACCGACGGAAGAATAGACTTCATTAACCAGACCGGTGATGTAAAGTTAGACATAAACGTAGAACTTAGGATGGCGTTGTTCTGGAAATTCTACGGAGCTCTTTTCGCTGATGCAGGAAACATCTGGACACTGCGCGAATACGAAGAGCAGCCAGGAGGACAGTTTAAATGGGGAAAGTTCTACAAACAGCTTGCGGCAGCCTACGGACTTGGTATCCGACTGAACTTCGACTATTTCGTGGTGCGTTTTGATATGGGTATGAAGGCTGTCGATCCTGCTTACGATGAGAATACAGAGCATTATCCCATAGCCCATCCGAGACTCAGTCGCGACTTCGCTTTTCATTTCGCGGTAGGTATGCCATTCTAACTTCCCACTGTTCGTTGCCCTCTGCATCGAGAGTGTTTGCAAGAGGAATGCGGAAGGTACCGCTTTCGACGATGTGAGAAACGCCGCCAATACTGTCAAGCTCAAGGAAATTCTCAACGGAAACAATAGCGTAGCAGCCATCATCGTTGTTGACGATGCTGTCAACGGAAACCTCGGCAGCACCTTTGGAATTAAGCTTGTCGATATCAGCCTGGGTGAGTTGACTGGCAAGGAAACGGAAGAGACGGACACTCTCGTCGTCACAATATGAGGAAGCACGTTTGAAGTCGTAGTTGAAGTATGCGGTGGCAAACGACTCCACCACCTCCTGCGCCCTTTCTTCACTCAATGTGTCGGCTACTTTGTTGCACGAAAACAGGGTGCACAGGGCTACGAGAAAGAGGAAAAAATTACTTCTGCTCATATTAAAAACATTTAAAGACCCTACAAAGGTAGGAAAAATCTTTGGTTCTGTAACTAATTTTTTCTACTTTTGCATTAAAATTAATAACAAAATGCTGAATTTTTTATCATTCGGCAGTGGAAGTAGCGGCAACTGCTACTACCTTTTCACTGAGCAGGATGGACTGATAATAGATATAGGAATAGGATTAAGACAACTGAAGAAGTATTTCCAGGACTATGGTCTTGATATGGGCGGTGTAAAACATGTTCTTGTTACACACGACCATGCAGACCATGTGAAGTCTGTTGGAACCTTCAGTCAGGAGCACCATTTGCCTGTATATGCCACAGAGATGGTACACAAAGGTATAGACCTTAACGAGTGTGTACACAAGAAGATTATGCCCATAGACAGGCACATAGTGGAGAAGGGTAGAACATTCCAACTTGGAGACTTCACCATTACGGCATTCGAAGTGCCGCACGATAGTCACGACAATGTAGGTTACTGCATTGATGCGGAAGGAGTGCGTTTTTGTCTGATGACCGACGTAGGACACGTTACAGAAGAGATGAAGGGGTATATAGGTTCTGCCGACTACCTCGTAATAGAGGCTAATCACGACAAGGAGATGTTGCGTAACGGTAATTATCCGCAGTTTCTGAAAGAACGTGTGGCAAGCGACTCGGGACATCTCAGCAACGTAGATTGTGCTATAGCGATTGCCGAGAATGCTACACCAAAGCTGAAGCAGGTGTGGTTGTGCCATCTCAGTCACGACAATAACCATCCCGAATTGGCACGAAAGACAGTCGAGATGACTCTTAACAGCTACGGCATAGTGCCCGGCAAAGACTTCCTCCTGGAAGTGCTGAAGAGAAAATC
This sequence comes from uncultured Prevotella sp., assembly GCA_947163985.1. Taxonomy (GTDB): domain Bacteria; phylum Bacteroidota; class Bacteroidia; order Bacteroidales; family Bacteroidaceae; genus Prevotella. Next base: position 1,900 of record CAMUVE010000092.1, on the reverse strand, counting down.
GCCGACGGGAATCTTTGAACTAAAGTCATCTGATGACGTGTAATAGAGGAAAAGGCGGTAACGTTAAGAAATATTAACGATAGGTAATTTTTCCATACAGTTCCCTGCTCTTTCCTTATTTATTAGTACCTTTGCACCCGCTATTACGAGATAGTAGCATTAAATTCAAACCAAATTAATCATTTTAAACTAAAAAAATGGCAACAAAAATCAGATTACAGCGAGGCGGTCACAAAGGCTATGCCGTTTATCGCATCGTTATCGCTGACGTAAGAGCACCACGTGATGGTAGATTTACTGAGAAGATTGGTACTTACAATCCTAACACCAATCCCGCCACAGTGGATTTGAATTTTGAAAGAGCTCTTTATTGGGTAGAGACAGGCGCACAGCCTACAGACACCGTACGCAACATTCTTAGCAACGAGGGAGTGTATCTCATGAAGCACCTCCGTGGCGGCGTTAAGAAGGGTGCATTCGATGAGGCTACCGCTCAGAAGAAATTCGATGCTTGGAAAGAAGCAAAGGTAAAGGGCTTTGACGCAATTCGCGAAGATGTAGCTAAGGCTAAGAAGGCTGAGGCTGCGAAGAACTTAGAGGCTGAGAAGAAAATCAAAGAGGAGATTGCTAAGAAGGTGGCTGACAAGAAAGCTGCTGCTGAGGCTGAAGAGGCTGCAGCAGAGGCTGCAACAGAAGAGGCTACAGAGGCACCTGCAGAGGCTCCCGCAACAGAAGAAGCTCCAGCAGAAGCATAGTTAACAAAAAACAAAAATAGTACGCTTATGGCAGAAATGAATTTCGGTGGTGTAATTGAAACAGTTATCACCAGCAAGGAGTTTTCACTTGAGAAGGCTCGCGAAGTGTTGAAAAATGAGACTATAGCTGTTATTGGTTATGGCATTCAAGGACCTGGTCAGGCTTGTAACTTACGAGACAACGGGTTTAATGTAATAGTAGGACAGCGTCAGGGAAAGACCTATGACAAGGCTGTAGCCGACGGATGGGTTCCCGGAAAGACTCTCTTCTCTATTGAGGAGGCTGCCGAAAAGGGTACTATTCTTTGTATGTTACTTTCTGACGCTGGTCAGATCCAGGTATGGCCTACTATAAAGAAGTATCTTACTAAGGGTAAGACACTCTACTATAGTCACGGCTTTGCTATTAACTGGAGTGACAGAACAGGTGTCGTTCCTCCATCAGATGTTGACGTGATACTCGTAGCTCCTAAGGGTTCTGGTACATCGCTGCGCACAATGTTCTGCGAAGGTCGTGGTCTGAACTGCTCTTATGCTGTTTATCAGGATGCGAGCGGTAAGGCTGAAGAGAAGACTCTTGCCTTCGGTATCGGTATCGGTGCAGGCTACTTGTTCAAGACAACTTTTGAGCGTGAGGCTACCAGTGACCTTACTGGTGAGCGTGGCTCACTGATGGGAGCCATTCAGGGACTGCTCCTCGCACAGTACGAGGTGCTCCGTGAGAATGGTCACTCTCCATCGGAGGCATTCAACGAAACCGTTGAGGAACTTACACAGAGCCTTGGTCCGTTATTCGGAGCAAAGGGTATGGACTGGATGTACGCTAACTGCTCTACTACCGCACAGCGTGGTGCACTCGACTGGTATCCACGTTTCCATGATGCAATCAAGCCAGTAGTACAGCAACTCTATGAGTCAGTAAAGAGTGGTAATGAGGCTCAGATTTCTATCGACGCTAACTCTAAGCCTGACTATCGTGCAGGTCTGGAGAAGGAACTCAAGGCTCTCCACGACTCTGAGATGTGGCGCACAGCTGAGACTGTTCGTAAGCTCCGTCCAGAGAACAACTAAGAAGACTCTTCCCTTCCCTCACGCTTATGGAGGGAGTAAAGACTAAAGCAATAGCGCAGCGGATGCTTTCCGTT
>CAMUVE010000091.1:0-6659 GCA_947163985.1 uncultured Prevotella sp. | reverse complement strand
GCGGTGCAATGTCGGGATATTGCTCTACTGGCAGTGTGCTCATCGAGATGTAGCCTACCAGCGCTATCACTATCGAGATGGCACAAGCCATCACGTATCTATTGATAAATATATTGTTCTTCATAATGCAGAAGTAAAAAGCTTAATTCTTAATTTTTCGGGAACAACACTTTCTGTCCTTCGTTGACGTTATTAGCTCCAGAGCTTACAATCTTGTCGCCAGTCTTCAGACCGGAGGTGATGATGAAGTCCTTACCGTTACCGGTATCTGCTATAGTCACGTCAGCTGCTGTTGCAGTGCTGTCAGCCTTAACCTTATAGACTATAGTCTTATCCTGCATACGTACTACAGCATTTTGTGGAATTACGATAACTCCCTTTTCTGCGAGGTTCAGCACTACAGTACCCTGAATACCAGAGAACAGCTGTCCGTCTGGGTTAGGGAACGTAGCCTTTATTCCTAAAGAACCTGTGGTAGCGTCAACCACACCTGTCAGACTTGTTATACGTCCCTTATGCTGATATTTTGTACCGTTTTTCATTACGAATATTGCTGGTGGAAGTTCATTGAAGTATCTTTTCTTGTCTTCCTTTGTCAGACCTTCAGAAACCGATGCCTCCACGATAGCCTCAGGAATAGAGAACTCCGCCTCCATAGTAGCGTTACCGCTCACGATGGTAAGGTAAGAAGCTGGTGATACCTGGTCTCCTGTGCGTACAGGAATCTCACCGATGACACCCGTCACGGGTGATGTTATTGTGCAGAAGCCCAGATTAACCCTTGCGCGGTTCACTGCTGCGCGAGCCTGTGCTACGGCAGCTCTTGCCTGCTTGTAAGAGTTTTCTGAGTTTGTCAGCATGTAGCTGCTGACGATTTTCTTGTCGAAGAGGTTTTTGTTTGACTCGTACTCCAGCTTTGCTGAGTTCTCCTGTGCCAAAGCAGCCTGCAGGTTAGCCTGTGCAGCCTCCAGCTCCAGCTGTGCGTTACGTGAGTCGATGATGAACAGCGTAGTTCCTTTTGCTACCCTCTGACCCTCGGTGACGCATATCTTCATCAGCTGTCCGCTGACCTGTGGCGTCACTGTTACGTCGTTCTGACCTTTCATCTTGGCGCTGAACTTGTAAGGAAGTAAGATGTCTGATTCTTTCACTGTCATCGTTTCGAACGATGAGTCCACTTGTTTAGGCTCGTCGATGCCGCACGATGTCAGCCCGACAGCAGCAATAGCTGTTGCTACAGCCATGTAAATAGCACTTCTCTTTTTCATTCTAATTATTGTTAGTTGTTATAAATCTTTGCAAAAATACGCATATTTCTTTTTTTAGCCAAACAATTTTCTTTTTTTTAGTGGATTATTTTGGTATATTCGCCAATAACCATTACTTTTGCGCCATTATTGAAGAAAAATGAGTTATAAGATAGGAATAACATACGAGTCCCCGATTTTCGGACCGGTAAAGAGTCGTCGTCTTGGTGTGTCGTTGGGAATCAACCTGTTGCCCAAGGACGGTAAGGTGTGTACTTTCGATTGTATCTATTGCGAGTGTGGTCTTAATGCCGACCACCGTCCGACGTCGAAGATGCCTGCACGTGAGGAGGTTCGCACGAAGTTAGAGGAGAAGTTGCAGCAGATGAAGAGGGCAGGCGAGAGTCCTGACGTCCTTACCTTTGCCGGCAATGGTGAGCCTACGTGTCATCCTGACTTCTCTGCCATCATCGACGATACCCTTCGTCTTCGCGACGAGTATTTCCCCAATGCCCGTGTGTCTGTCCTCAGCAACGCCACCCAGTTGCATCGTGAGGATGTCCGTCACGCCCTTCTGCGTGTCGATAACAACATCCTGAAACTCGATACCGTCAACGCTTCGTACATCAGTAAGGTAGATCGCCCTACAGGTCGTTACGACGTCCAGGAAGTGATAGGTTATCTCAAGATGTTCCGCGGACAAGCCGTCATACAGACAATGTTTATGAAGGGTGACGGCTACGACAATACCTCCGACGATTTCGTCGCTCCTTGGCTCCAGACCGTCATCGACATTGCCCCTCGTGAGGTTATGATATATACTGTTGATAGGGAGACTCCTGTAGCAGGCATATTGAAGGCTTCCCGTGAGGAACTCGATGCCATTCGCGACAGGGTTATAAGTGCCGGTATTCCTTGTACGGCATCATACTGATAATACCTCTGCGGAGTTCTATCGCCCCGTCTTCCTCCATTCTGTGCAGTTCGTCCGACACGTTCTGTCGGCTTTCCCCAATTAGTCTTGCCAGCACCTCCATCTTTACGTTCAGCGTCTTCCTTCCTGTGGGGTAGATGCTTCTGTCGGTGACGAAACGCATTATCTTCTCTCTTATCTGTGTAGGCTGTTTTCTCAGCGGCTGTCGTTCCTGTCGCTGTGTCTGTGTGGTGATGATGTTCAGCAGGTTTATCCTGAATACCTCGTATTTCTCCATCAGCAGTACCACCTGTGTCTTGCTTATGGTGAGCATGTTACACTGTGTCAGTGCGGTGAAGTCGCGCGAGTAGCGTTGTGTCATTCCGAAGAGTCTCTCCGGCTGTAGCACTCGCGGCGCCTCCAGTTCCTCCGTGAGCATATAGCTGCCGTCGTCGGCTCTCACTGTGGCGGTGAATGTCCCGTCTATGACGAAGCGCAGCGCGTCACACTGCTCTCCTTCGCTGACGATGGTCCTTCCTGCCGCCAGTTTGGTAAATCCGAATCGGGTGTGTCCTGCTATCTCGCTAAGGTCAGCGGTGCTGATGCCCTGAAATAGCGGCAGTTCTAAGAGTCGGTTGATAACTTTGGAGAGTGCCATGTTTTCAGTTCTCCCTTGTTGTCGGAATAAATGAAATAGACTAAAATCTCGGGATGTTTCTCCAGCACCTTCTGTGCCCTTTCCATTCCCATCACCATAAATGCTGTGGCGTAGGCGTCGGCAGTAGCGCAGTCGTCGGCGAGTACTGTTGCCGACAGCAGACTGTGCTGTACGGGGTATCCCGTTGCGGGGTCTATGGTGTGTGCGTATTTCTTACCTCCTTTATAGTAGAAGTTTCTGTAGTTTCCGCTTGTCGCCATCGCCTTGTTCGTCACGTTGAGCACCGTCTGCAGCTCACCGCCTGTGTTCAGCGAGTCGTCGGTGGGTTTCACCACACCTATTTTCCAAGGCAGTCGTTCCTTGTTGATGCCCTGTGTCACCACTTCTCCGCCAATCTCCACCATGAAGTTCTCTATGCCCTTCTTCCTCAGTAGTCGTGCTATGACGTCGCTGCCGTAGCCCTTTGCTATTGCTGCGAAGTCCAGGGTTTTTCCGTTATATCTCCCTAACTCCACATCTTTAAATCCCACGTAGCGTCTCAGGCTGTCCACCTGCTGTCGTGTGGGCATTGCCCCCTGTTTGAATCCGAATCCCCACGCGTTTACCAGCGGTGCTACTGTGGGGTCGAAGGCTCCGTCGGTAGCTGTCCATATCTCCTTCGCCTTTTTGAACACCTCTTTGAACATCTCGCTCAGCTGTGGGTTTTCGCCTTTGTTTATGCGTGCTACCGTAGATTCCTGGTTGAACATCGAGAATTCCCCGTCCACCTTTTTCAGTTCCTCTTCAATTTCCTTTTGAAGGTCGTCAGAGCTTTGGTAAGCCACGTTATACACCGTTCCGAAAATCATTCCGGAGTTCTTCTGGTATGGTGTGCTGTGCTGTTGTCTTATTATCAGTATGGTACCGACGATAAGTGCCAGCAGGAATATCACTTGCAGTGTTTTCTTTTTCATATCACTATTATAAGGTTAAGTGTTCCTCCTACTACCGACGAGCCGTTTTCTCCGTATCCTGGGATGTACCACGCCTCGCCGACGTCACCGTTCTTGTGTGAGAAGCGTGCGCGGTATCTCAGACTCCATCCTAAATGTACCGGTCCTATCAGCTTTGCTTGTACTCCGAAAACAGCCTCGAACCACTGACACTTGCCTTCTACGTCGTGAGCGGAGTAGGGTGCAGGTCCTCCCCACAGCGGGTCTGTCAGCGCAAAGCGGTCTATGTCGTATTTGAATGATGTGAAGGCGTAGCGTGCTCCTACGTACAGTCGGTAGTTGTCCAGTTTGTTGCGCAGTATGTTGAAGTCCATACCAAACTTGAAGTACGGTGCTGCCGTCTTGTATTTTATTTCTGTCAGTTCCTCTTTATGGTCGGTAAATCCGTAGCCTATCTCCACAATGGGAAAATATTTTCCTTTGAGGTTCACTCTCAGCGCCCCCTCCACATGTCCGTAGTCACCAAAGACTTTCATCATTGGTCCTACACCGTCAATAGACGCCTCGACGCTCTGCAGCAGTGCTACGGAATCTTTCTTCTCTGTTTCGACGTAGTGCTTCTGAGCACTCGCCTTTGTCGCCAACAACAGCAGAATGCTAATTGTTAGGATGTAGATATAAGCGGAAGTGCTCTTTTTCGGAATCATAATTAACTTCTTTGTTTCTTAATACTATGGAGTCAATGGCGTGTTTAGTGTAGGTCACCCCTGTCAGTGTGTGGAAGAAGGACGCGGCGCAATCTACAGATTCGAAGTGCATCTTATCCGTCTTCGAAATCACTATGGTGTCAATGGTCCTGTTTCTGTCCTTGTCAATGATGTTCATGTAGAACGTATCACGCTCGTTGGTGTAACTCATTTGCAGTTTCATGTCCGTAACATAGTTCTCGCGGTTTATTATTACCGAGTCCTTGCCCGTCATGCGTGGTGTCGCCACTATCAGTGTGTCCTTTAGCGTGTCCACCTTCTGATTGGCATCATAGAAAGCGAACCTCGCTCTCACCATATTGTTCAACGGACAAGTTATGGAGGAACACGCCGCCAGCAGCGCACACAATAAAATTGTACTATATATCTTTACCTTTTTCATTCATCAAAACTTGAACTCCTTGAACTCCTTGAACTCCCTGAACTCCCTGTCTCCTTACACCCTCAACCTTTTCTCTACCTGATAGTCGTTACGTTCTGACGATGAACGACTTATCAAGTCGCCCAAGAAGCCCGCAAGGAACATCTGAGTACCTATGAGCATCGTTGTCAGCGCTATGTAGAACCAGGGAGAACTTGTTATCAGTCGCTGTGGTATTCCGTTTGCCAGACAGTACAGTTTGTCGGCACCGAGCCACAGCACAGCCAGGAATCCTATGAAGAACATTACGCTTCCCAGGAATCCGAAGACGTGCATAGGTTTCTTGCCGAAGGTGCTCAGGAACCATAACGTCAGCAGGTCGAGGTAGCCGTTCACGAAGCGGTTCCATCCCATGAATTTCGATGCTCCGTATTTGCGTGCCTGGTGGTGTACCACCTTCTCGCCAATACGGCTGAACCCGGCATTTTTTGCCAAGTAAGGTATGTAACGATGCATCTCGCCATACACCTCTATATTCTTCACCACGTCCTTTCTGTACGCCTTCAGTCCGCAGTTGAAGTCGTGCAGGTTCTTTATGCCGCTCACCTTACGTGCTGTGGCGTTGAAGAGCTTTGTGGGCAGCGTCTTCGATATGGGGTCGTGTCTTACCTGCTTGTATCCCGATACCAGGTCGTAGCCGTCGTCCATAATCATGTGGTACAGCTCCGGAATCTCGTCGGGCGAGTCCTGCAGGTCAGCGTCCATAGTAATCACCACGTCGCCCTGCGCTGCCTTGAAGCCGCAGAATAGGGCAGGGCTCTTGCCGTAGTTACGACGGAACTTAATGCCTTTCACCTCAGGACATTTCTCCGACAGTTCCGCTATTATCTCCCACGAGCGGTCCGTAGAGCCGTCGTTGATGAAAATCACTTCGTAAGAGAATTTCTTCTCTTTCATTACGCGCTCTATCCATGCGTAGAGCTCAGGTATCGACTCCTCCTCGTTATACAGAGGAATTACTACAGATATATCCATTTTCTTGGTATTATTTTCTTCTTATTATCAGTGCTGTAAAGAGACTCACTATGAAGCCCCCGAACAAGTTCATCATAAACAGTTGCAGCGCTATGTCCGTAGGTTTCATAGCCCTCAGTAGCGCTATCGCCTCGTTGAGTTCCTTGTCCGTCAGCCCGTAGAGTTTTATTATGGTGTCGCGCACCCTGTCGGCGTTAAGCAGCGACATATATTCTCCTATCAGCGCTCCGTGATCCAGGAACTTAAAGTATATCAGCTGTGCCAGCACCAGTATTATCGAGGCGTAGAGGAACGTCAGCATGCTGTACAGCAGACATCTACGGAACGATATCACTCCCTCGCGCACATTGTCCCTGAATCCCTTTATCCTCACTATATTATATATTACGGAGCCGATACTCACGAAAAGCGAGCACGTGCCGAGCATAGGGTAGTGGAAGCTCATCACGAAACATGCGAAGCTCACAATCCACAGTCCTCCCATTATAGCACCGTCGATACGTGCAAAGGCTTTCAGCTGTATATATTCTTGTACTGTCATTATTGCGTGCAAAATTACACATTTTCCTTCATATTTCGTGGCTATAACACTAAAAATGTGTTAAACCTCGTAAAATTATGAATTATGCATTATGAATTATGAATTATATTGTGTACTTTTGCAGCCGCAAAAACAACATGGGTAAGTCCTGTACGGCCAGCTCCCTTCGAATCCTCCAGGACGGGAACGTAGCAAAGGTAGTTGG
>CAMUVE010000090.1:0-6890 GCA_947163985.1 uncultured Prevotella sp. | reverse complement strand
TGTTGTACTACTGCATTCTCCATTGATTTTGTATATAAATTATGGTCGGAATGATAACAAATATTTCCGACTGCAAAGGTACGAATAAGCGAGAACAAAACCAAAAAATATTTATATTTTTATTGATTTGATTTTAGAACCTGGAAATTTTAATTTCATAGTTTCTGGAATCAAAACAAGAAGAAAGAGTATTCTTTCATTTGTCGAGCGGGAGTACCTTATTTAAAGGTACGCGTAAACGAGGACAACATATAATAAAAACTTTTTTTCTCATAACACTTACCCACTTACCTAAAAACGCCTGGAGCCCCGATAAATAAAGGGCGCAAGGCAAGGTAAATGTTGTCCAAACACTTACCTAAGACTTAACTAAGACTTAACTACTATCGTGGGTGCGTGGGTGCGAGAAATGGTAAGTGTTAGGTAAGTGTTGAAGCAACACTTACCACTCTTGAAACGCCGATAAACAGAGGGCGGAGCGGCAATTTTGCACCCTAAATGTTAAGTGTTGACGAAAAATTCTTTTTTCAGGATTTGTCTAAAGCGATGTGTAAGTAGGCTACTTTTAGTGTGTAAGTAGCCTACTTTTACGGTGAAAGTAGGCTAGTTATAGGTCAGATTACCAATATCGGGAAATCAAAGAAAAATGAATTTTTCTTTGGTTTTCCACTCGGTTTGCACTATCTTTAACTCCGCTGAAGGTACTTTCGCTCGGAAAAGAAAAACTTGTTTTCCTTTTGCTTTTCGCTCGCTTAATCGTACCTTTTAATAATATAGGCGGCACCTCAGGAAATCAAAGAAAAATGAAATTTTCTTTGGTTTTCCACTCGGTTTGCACTATCTTTAACTCCGCTGAAGGTACTTCCGCTCGGAAAAGAAAAGAAAAACTTGTTTTCCTTTTGCTTTTCGCTCGCTTAATCGTACCTTTTGATAATATAGGCGGCACCTCAGGAAAACAAAGAAAAATGGATTTTTCTTTGGTTTTCCACTCGGTTTGCACTATCTTTGTCCCCATGAAAAGAGTGATAATAGAAGTTGGAACGAATATAAACCAGCGCGATAATGCCCGACTGGTGCGCGAGGACTTGTATGCGAAGTTCGGTAACGATATACGGTTTTCGCCCTCTATGAAGACGAAGCCGGTGGATGGTAGCGACGGCTATTACATTAACTATCTGGCGGAGATTCATACTGACGTGCCCTACGACGAGTTGCGTGCGTGGTTCAAGGACCTGGAGCAGGAGTGCGGGCGCAACAAGGAAGATACGCAGGACGGATGGGTGCCGCTGGACATAGACATTCTGGAATATGACGGTACACGCTTTAGCGAAAAGGACTGGGAACGTTCTTATGTTAAGGAATTGCTTAAGGAAATGAGAATAAAATGATGAAGAGATACACTATTATAATACTGATACTGACACTTGCAACGGGTATTAGGGCGCAGAAGTTTGACGACTATTTTGCTGACGCCACGCTGCGACTGGACTACACCTTTAGCGGTGACGTGAAGAGGACTTCGATTTATCTGGACAAACTGAACTACATTCCCCGATGGTACGGCAAGCGTAAGCGACTGGCGGAGGTGCCTATGGAGGGTAACGGACAGATTGTGGTAAAGAGCAGAAAAGACAAGAGGATTATATACAGGAACTCCTTCTCCACCCTATATCAGGAATGGCTCACAACTCCTGAGGCAGAGAGTGTTAGCATGTCGTTTGAGAACGTTTTCCTAATGCCGATGCCGAAGGACACGGTGGAAGTGACAATAAACCTAATGAACAACCGCCGAGAGATTACGGCAACGATGACTCACACAGTGGTGCCGACGGACATACTGATACACCACATAGGGGAACGTAACGTGACGCCTTACGACATAGTACAGAAACCGGCGGACACGACGCGCTGCATACACATAGCATACATAGCGGAAGGATACAAGGAGGAGGAAATGGGAACATTCCTCGAAGATGTTAACATTGCCAACGAAGCTCTCTTCGCCCACGAACCGTTCAAGAGCATGCGCAACCGCTTCGAAGTGGTGGCGGTAAAGGCTCCTTCAAAGGAGAGCGGAACGAGTGAGCCGAGCAACGGAATATGGCGCAATACGGCACTCGGAAGTCACTTCGATACTTTCTACAGCAAACGTTACCTAACCACGCTGAACCTTAAACAGTTACACGACTGGCTTGCAGGCACTCCGTACGAGCATATCATAGTGCTGGTGAACACGAGCCATTATGGTGGCGGCGGCATACTTAACAGCTATAACCTGTCGATGACACACCACCCGAAATTCCGTCCCGTAGTGGTACACGAGTTCGGACATTCCTTTGCAGGACTCGCCGACGAATATGCCTACGAGAACGAACCAATACCAATGTATCCCGCTGACGTGGAGCCGTGGGAGAAGAACATAACGACAAAGGTGGATTTTCGCGACAAATGGGAAACGTTGCTGACAAAAGACAACAGCGTAGGGTTCTACGAAGGTGCCGGCTACAGTCTTAACGGTGTATATCGTGGTTGCGAAGACTGTCGTATGCGTACGAACGAGAACCCGGAGTTCTGTCCTGTGTGTAAGAAGGTGATTACCGAGGTTATAGAGTTCTATACTGAATAGAGGTTAGAGGTTAGAGGTTATGAATTATAGGTGTTGGATGATAGCTTTGTTGTTTTGCTGCGGTATTAGTGTCGTAGCACAGAATAATGCGAGTGGTAAGGAGCAGCTGACGCACGCTATGGAGTACTTCAGCAGCGGGAAATACCACGAGGCGCTGCTGTTGTTCCAGAAACTTGACAAGAAGTATGACCTGAACCCGCGCTTCCACGCCTATATGGGTGTGTGCTACTATTACGACTGGGAGTATAAGAAGGCGTGCGAATATCTTGACGAGGCTATTCCGAAACTTGACGCCTATGCGCCCCACGAGCGTAGCGTTTACTACTACGCAGCTGCCGAGAGTCACTTTAACCTGGAGCAATATGCCGAGGCGCTACCCTACTACGAGCGTCAGTTGACCGTTTGTTTCGACAACGAAAAAGCCGACGCGCTGTATCGCATCGGCTTCTGTTATCTTTTTGCCAACAATAAAGAGTTGTCTCTTGAGTATTTCCGTTCTGCCCTCGCCTACTACCAGACCTACCGTGATACGCCAGAACTGAAGGCGCGTATTACGCAGCTGCAGAAGATGATAGCAGGACTGGCGGCTACTTTGGAAGTTTCTTCTGCCACTCCCAAGCACTCCTGAGGACGTCCTCAATCTTTGCTTCCGCCTTCCAACCGAGAACTTTGTTAGCCTTGTCAACGTTGCCCCACACCTTTTCGATGTCGCCCTCGCGACGTGGAGCATATTCCCAGTTGACCTTTACGCCAGTAGCTTTCTCGAAACCTTCAACAACCTCAAGCGTGCTAAGTCCGCGACCTGTACCGATGTTGAATACCTCAACAGCATCGGTGTCGGGCTTGTCGAGCACGCGCTCCATAGCCTTCACATGAGCCTTAGCAAGATCAACAACATAAATATAGTCGCGAATACAGGTGCCGTCGGGAGTATTGTAGTCATTACCGAAGATCTTCAGCTGCTTGCGGATACCGATAGCAGTCTGGGTAACGAAAGGAATGAGGTTCATAGGAACACCGTTAGGCAACTCGCCGATGAGTGCTGAGGGGTGAGCACCAATAGGATTGAAGTAGCGCAGGATGATCGCCTTGATAGCCGCTCCGCTGTGGATATAGTCCTGAATGATTTCCTCGTTTATCTGCTTGGTGTTACCGTATGGCGACAGCGCCTTCTGGATGGGCGCCTCCTCGGTTACAGGCAGGTTCTCCTTTGACGGCTGACCGTAAACGGTGCAGGAACTTGAGAAGATGATGCCCTTAACGTCGTACTTCGGCATGAGCTCCAACAGGTTAAGCAACGAAGTGATATTGTTGCGATAGTACATAAGAGGTTTCTCAACACTCTCGCCGACAGCCTTGGAAGCGGCGAAATGGATGATACCCTTGATGTCGTTGTACTTCTTGAATACGCCCTCCAGCGCCTGCATGTCGCAACAGTCAACATGTTCGAAAGCCGGACGTACGCCGGTGATTTTCTCGATGCCGTCAACGACGTCGGCCTTAGAATTTGAAAGGTTGTCAACGATAACAACTTTATAGCCTGCTTCCTGAAGTTCAACTGTGGTGTGGCTGCCTATAAAGCCCGTTCCACCAGTCACTAATATCGTTTGTTTCATTTTAGTAAATTTAAAATTTATGTTATCAACGAGTGCAAAGGTATGATTTTTCTTGCACATCTCAAAATATCTGCGTACTTTTGTCGGGCAAAAAATTCTTAACAATGAAATATTACAGCACAAACAAAAAGGCACCGATAGCTACTCTCGAGAAAGCTGTGGTGAAAGGATTGGCAGAAGACAGAGGTCTATATATGCCTGAAAGGATAAAGACATTAGACAGTAAGTTCTTCGACGAGATGCCAAAAATGACATTCCAGGAGATAGCGCTAACTGTTGCTGATGCCTTCTTCGGCGAGGATGTGGAGCCGGAGGCTCTGAAGCGCATCGTCTATGACACGCTGCAGTTTGACTGTCCGCTGGTGAAGGTTACTGACAACATCTATTCTCTGGAGCTTTTCCACGGTCCTACCCTCGCCTTCAAGGATGTCGGCGCCAGGTTCATGGCTCGTCTGTTGCAGTACTTCCTAAGAGTGAAGAGTGACAGCACCATCAACGTGCTCGTAGCAACGAGTGGCGACACCGGTTCTGCTGTTGCCAATGGTTTCCTCGGTGTTGACGGCATCAACGTATATGTGCTGTACCCGAAGGGAAAGGTAAGTAGAATTCAGGAATCACAGTTTACTACCCTCGGCAAGAACATCACCGCCATAGAGGTTGACGGAGTCTTCGACGACTGTCAGACGCTGGTGAAGAATGCCTTTATGGACGAAGAGCTTAACAAGCACATGCGTCTTACATCGGCAAACTCTATCAACGTGGCCCGTTTCCTGCCGCAGGCGTTCTACTACTTCTATGCGGTAGCGCAGCTTGGCAAGGGAGCAAGACCCGTCATCTGTGTCCCCAGCGGAAACTTCGGCAATATCTGTGCAGCACTCTTCGGAGCAAAGATGGGTATGCCGGTAAGACGTTTCATAGCTGCCAATAACGCCAACGACATAGTATATAAGTATCTGCAGACGGGAAAATACGAGCCGAAGCCATCGATACAGACACTCGCCAACGCTATGGACGTAGGCGACCCGTCGAACTTCGCACGTATCCTAGACCTCTTCCAGAACGACTACAGCGCAATAAGCGGACACATAAGCGGAGCAACATACAGCGACGAACAGATACGCAACATCATGCGCGAGTGCTACAAGGAGAACGGATATATTCTTGACCCGCACGGAGCATGCGGATATCAGGCGCTGAAGGAACAGCTGCAGCCAGGAGAGGTTGGAGTGTTCTGCGAAACAGCACATCCTGCAAAGTTCAAGGAGAAGGTTGACGAGATTCTCTCCATCGATGTAGAAATACCGGAACGACTTGCCGCCTTCATGAAGGGCACGAAGAAAAGCGTACCGATGTCGAAGGAGTTCAAAGATTTCAAGGCATTCTTAATGAAATAAAAAAAATAACCCCTGGCCAAACGGTCAGGGATTATTGTATAATCGAAATGACGATTAGTTGAGTCCGAAGAGTGTCTTGAGACCTCCATCTACTCCTGAGAAGCCCATGAAGGCAAGGCTGAGGAGTCCGGCGGTAACGAGGACTATTGCGGTGCCCTGCATACCACGTGGAATCTTTACCAATGCCATCTGCTCACGTATTCCGGCGAAGACGGTAAGTGCCAAGCCGAAACCGATAGCCGTAGAGAAGGCATAGACAACACTCTGAAGGAGTGAGAAGTCTTTCTGGATGACGAGGATAGCAACACCGAGTACGGCGCAGTTTGTGGTGATAAGAGGAAGGAAGATACCGAGAGCCTGATAAAGGGCGGGCGACACTTTCTTGAGGATAATCTCTACCATCTGCACAAGGGCTGCGATGACAAGGATAAATGCTATGGTCTGCAAGTAACCAAGTCCTAAGGGGTTAAGGATATAGTATTGTACCAGGTAGGTTACAATAGTTGCCAGAGTCATAACGAACGCAACGGCTGCCGACATTCCCAGTGAGGTGTTCACCTTCTGTGACACGCCGAGGAAGGGGCAGATACCGAGGAACTGCGCCAGGATGATGTTATTGACAAATATGGCTGATATAAATATTAATAGATATTCCATACGTTTATGCCTTCTTTAATTTGTTAACAATAGCTACAAGGAAGCCCAGGGTTATGAATGCACCCGGAGGCAGCACGAAGAGCAGGATGTTGTAAGTCTCGGGCAGCAGTGTGATGCCAAAGACACTGCCCGAGCCAAGCAGCTCGCGGCAGACACCCAGCAGCGTCAGGCCCAGCGTGAAACCGAGTCCGATGCCGACACCGTCCATGAGGCTCTCCACGGGTCCGTTCTTTGCTGCAAAAGCCTCAGCACGACCGAGGATGATACAGTTAACCACGATAAGTGGAATGAACAGTCCCAAGGATGCGTAGATGTCGGGCAGATATGCCTGCATAACCATCTGAAGGAGGGTTACGAACGACGCGATGACGACGATGAACACAGGTATGCGTACCATGTCGGGCGTGAGGTTCTTAATGAGTGAAATAACTATATTTGAACATATAAGTACAAACATTGTTGCAAGTCCCATAGAAAGACCGTTGATAGCGCTCGTTGTCGTTGCCAGCGTAGGACACATACCGAGCATGAGGACAAACGTAGGATTTTCCTTCGTTATGCCGTTAAGTATAATCTTTAGATAGTTCATTGGTCACC
>CAMUVE010000089.1:0-7072 GCA_947163985.1 uncultured Prevotella sp. | reverse complement strand
ACTCCAGCTTCTGGCTGTCGTCCATGTCCTTCACCATTTCGCGGTAGTAGCTCATGGGATGAGCAGTGCGTTGTTTTGCGGTTGTTGTTGCCATATCTTCTTGCATTTAGAATTTCTGCGTGCAAAGATAAACAATTTCCGCGAGATTATCGCAGAATCCCCCTCAGATTTTTATATCCGTTTAGTCTCATGTATGGTCATCGGACGAAAAACCATAAAGAGTAACAAATAAAATAACAAATAAACAATATATGCCCCCGTGGTCAGGCGGTAAAACCTACCTGACGACGGGGCTTGAGTTCTATCATCTTAGGATTGAAACGCTCAAAGGCTTTCGCAACGTCCTGCACTTCTACCCTTTGGTATGCTGCGCTGTCAGTAGCGTGCTGCTGAACCATAATGCGGTCGGCAAGGGCGGGAATGATGCCTTCATGGACGTAATGCTCTATCCACCTGGCGTTGGCGAAATGCTTTGTGCGGTTCTTTACGGTGGTGACGATATTCGACAGTAACAGACGACGGGCATCATCACTGAGGAAATAGTCTTCCTGCTCCAGTAGGTGCTCAGCTATCAGCATCAGCTCGTCGGCGCTATAGTCGTCAAAATGGTACTTATACGGGAAACGTCCCACAAGACCGGGGTTCATGGACATCAGGCGGTCCATCTCCGTCTCGTACCCGGCAAAGATTATCAGCATGTCGGGATTGGGTTGTGTAAGGACGGTGAGGAGGCTTTCTATGACGTGGCGCCCAAAGTCGTTGGAGTTGTCACCGGAGTAGAAGGTGTATGCCTCATCGACGAAGAGCACGTTGCCGCGCGCCTCTTCCAGCACCAGTTTCATATTTTCCTCCGTCTCGCCGATGTAGCGCCCTATCACCTTCGTACGGTCTATGGTTATGACATTGCCGGAGGAGAGCAGTCCCAGGGAGTGATAAATCTTTCCAAGCAGTCGTGCCACAGTGGTTTTTCCCGTTCCAGGGTTGCCGGTAAAGATAGCATGACAGGCTGTCTGGGCTGTTGTCCTCAGTCCCTGTCGTTTGCGCTCGGCATAGAACCTCATACGGTTTGAATGGGTGCCGATGCTCTGCTTCACGCTTTGGAGTCCCACCATGCTGTCAAGCTGTTTCATGGCGTCGTCGTAGAGCGAATAATTGTTCATAAGAGGCTCTGTAGGGACATCTTCCGGCTGAAGGCGGTAGTCTGTAGAGCCGGTAATGCGAAGCGTTATACGACTTGTAAGATTACGGACATAGGCAGGCTGAACGACATTACGGACATAATGATTTATGTCTTTAAGTTCCCAGTTGCCGAGGGTTCCGCGGCGGAAAGCCTCCATTACGGTATTGCCGATGCTGTCGATAGACTCCTCGCTAAGGGTGATGTGGAAATGTTCTATGGCTCTCAGGAGTTGGAAGAAGAATTCCTCAGGGCTGAACGGCTCCATGCTTAGGCGGTTCTCCTCAGGGAAGTTCTTCTGGAGCGACGGATATTGCTCCAGCAGCTGGTCAACTTCCTGCCTGGTGCCGTCCAGGAACATGTAGTTGTTAGCATCCGGCATTATTTCCAATAGTTTGCCCATGATAACCTTCCCGTGAGAGTCGTTCAGGGCGCTGAGGTTATACAGATGATAGACCTTCATCTCGGCAAGCTCTTTGAAGAGGTCGAAGACGTTGCTATCATCTATCGTAGTCACCTCGCGAAGATTCTCGTAAGGGTCGTTGCTGGTGACGTCGAACATCTTGCTGCAGTCTATATTCTTCCAATTCTGGCTGAAGCCCAACAGACGGTGAAAGAGGAACATCGAGGGACTGTCGCTCTCGTGCTTGTGGGTGAGTATGAAATTATAGTTTAGCCGCAAAGGACTTTCAAGCATCTCACCCCGCAAGGCGTTTAACTGCATAGCACGGAGACGCTCCACGACGCAGCGGCGCAGCTGCCCTGCCCCGGGGCGGGTAAAAAGTTCGCGCCATTCTCTGTGGCGTCCGTGAGGCGGATTCGACAGAATGCCCTCGTCGCTTAAGGCTGTGAAAAGGTGCAAATCTCCAACTCTCCACGTGTGGTTGGCGGTGAGGGTGGCTTCGGCTCTGAAGATTTTTCCGCTGTCGCTTCTTACCAACAGGAAATAGTCGCCTGGAATCCACGCTCCACTCACCGGCATGGTATATGCCACGGTGCGCTTGCGGGAGTCAACTTGTGGAGTCTTGGAAAGAGAGTCGGCAAACAGCAGCCACTGGGGATTGTAAATAAAGAATGAGTATGTATCGCTTATCTTGAGCTTTCTGCCCAACGAGAGAGTAACGGTTATATCACTTTTAAAGTAAGTAAATGACGGATTGATGTCCGTCGGAAATGCAAATTCTATTGATACTTTCATGATAAACAAGTTTAAGGGTTAAAGAGTTTAAGAGTTTAAGGGGATGTATCATTAAGTCAAAGAACACAATTCGCCCTGTCAGCTCACTTGCGGTGAGACTGCGACGAGAGAAACGGCATGCTTACAAGTTCACTTCATTGCGACTTGCAGACATAAACGTTTTTCCCGTAAGCTCTTTTGTTCTTTGATTGCATTTCCTTTCGTTGTTATTTTTCGGGTGCAAATGTATTTAAAATCCTGATACCCTCCAAGAGAATATCAGGATTTTTTCGGTTTTAACATTTCCACCTTATTATATTACATGTCTACCAGTTCGAAGTCGAGCTGCCGTCGCTCAACGTTAGCCCTGCGCACAATGATGCGGATGGGGTCGCCGAGCTGATATTTATGGTGGTGACGCCGACCTACAAGTTCGTAGTTCTTCTCGTCGAAGTCGTAATAGTCGTCGTCAAGGTCGTGCATGGAAATCATTCCCTCGCAGTGGTTCTCGTCTATCTCAGCATAGATGCCGTAGGAGGTGATGCCGCTGATGTGGGCATCGAACTCGTCGCCGATAAACTGTGACATGTACTCTACCATCTTGTACTTTATGGAGTCGCGCTCTGCCTGCTGTGCGGTCTGCTCCTGGTCGCTACAGTGTTCGCAAAGTTCCTCGTAGTGGTCGCGGTTGGCACTGCGCCCTCCGTCCTGATAGCGTGTCAGCAGGCGGTGGACCATAGTGTCCGGATAGCGGCGTATTGGCGAAGTGAAGTGGGTGTAGTAGTCGAAAGCCAACCCGTAGTGTCCTATATTGTGAACACTGTACTTTGCCTTCATCATGGCGCGCAGTGCCACCATTTGGATAACACTCTGCTCGCGACGCCCCTCGCTGTCGTCCATAAGTTTGTTCAGCGACTTGGTTATCTGACTTCTCGAGCCGTCTGCCTTCACCTTGTAGCCGAACTTGGCGGCAAACTGGCGCAGACGGTCTAACTTCGTCGGGTCTGGCTGGTCGTGGATACGGTAAGGCAGGGTCTTCGCCTTCTGACCTTTCTTGACCTTTCCTATGCTCTCTGCCACCTGACGGTTGGCAAGGAGCATGAATTCCTCGATGAGCTGGTTGGCATCGAGCGACTTCTTGTAGTACACACGGATGGGCTTTCCGTTCTCATCGACGTCGAAGTGCAGCTCCGCGCTGTCGAACTTCATGGCACCGGCAGCGAAACGACGCTGGCGCAGGCTCTTGGCAAGGGCATCAAGGACGATGAGCTCCTCGGCATAGTCGCCCTCCTTCTTTCCGGTACGGTAATACTTCTCAAGGATTTCCTGCACCTCTTCGTACGCGAAACGCCGGTTGCTGCGAATGACGGTGTGGACGAGTCGCCACGACTGTATCTTTGCCTCTGCGTCGAGGACGAAAACAACACTGTAACAGAGCTTCTCCTCGTCAGGACGCAACGAGCAGATGTAGTTGCAGAGATGCTCCGGCAACATTGGGATAGTGCGGTCAACGAGATATACGCTGGTGGCACGCTTCTGCGCCTCCTTGTCAATGATGGAGCCCTCCTTGACGTAATGAGAGACATCGGCAATGTGGACACCAACCTCCCAGAACGTGCCGCCGGGGGCTTGCGGACTGGCGACCTTACGTATAGAAAGGGCATCGTCGAAGTCTTTGGCGTCGTAGGGGTCTATGGTGAAGGTGGTGACGTCGCGGAAGTCCTCACGGCGCTTTATCTCCTCGGGACTGATGTCGCCGGAGATCTTCTTCGCCGCCTCCTCGACAGCCTTCGGATATTTGTACGGCAGACCATACTGGGCAAGGATGGCGTGCATCTCGGTGTCGTTCTCGCCGACCTTTCCGAGCACATCAACAACCTCGCCGACGATGTTCTTGCTCTCCATTGACGGCCACTCTATAATCTTAACGACAGCCTTGTCGCCGTCCTTTCCCTTGTTAAGCTTGCGCTTAGGGATGAAAATATCCTGCGCGAACATCTTACTGTCGGAAACGAGGAAGGCAAAGTCGCGCTCTACCTTCAAGGTTCCCACGAACTGGTCGTGGGCACGACGGATTATCTTCGTCACCATAGCCTCCTTGATGTGATGACGACGACGTGCCATAAAGGTTACCTGAACACGGTCGCCGTTAAGGGCAAACATGGAATTGCGCTCGGCAACAAAAACAGGTTTGTCGGAACCGTCGGCAATAAATGAGTTCTTGCCGTTGGCCTTACGTATAAAGGTACCCTCCTGCGTCTGACCGCCAAGATTAAGGCGATACGAATTCTCGGACACTTTAGACAGGAAATCGTCCCATGCCATAGTCTCCATAATGTCAACTGCCAACATCTTCACGGGATGTGTATCAAGCCTTAGCTGCTTGAAAACTTGTTTGAAACTGAACGTCTCCTGAGGATGACGGGTAAAGAAATCCTGCAAAAGCTCCGTCAACTGCTTCTTCGTCAGTCTCTTGGTTGTATTACGACCTTTTCCCATAATCAAAATGATTTAATTGTTATACAAGACTGTACAAAATTAAGAATTAAATCTGAACAAACAAAATTTTTATGAAAATATTTCGTAACTTTGCGCCCGAATAAACTGGTGACGATGGAGAAAATTCTAATAACCGGGGCTACCGGATTTATCGGGGGCTTCATAGTTGACGAGGCTCTGAACCGCAATATGGAGGTGTGGGTGGCTGTGCGCAAAAGCAGTTCGCGACAGTGGCTCACCGACGAACGCATTAATTTCATCGAGCTAAACTTGTCATCGCAGAGTGACTTGGAAAAGCAACTGGCTGACAAGTCCTTCGACTATATTGTCCATGCTGCGGGGGTAACGAAGAGCCTCAACGTTGAAGACTTCTACCGCATAAATACGGAAGGGACGAAGAATCTCGTCCGTGCCCTCCTCGCACTGAAGATGCCTGTCAGGAAGTTTGTCTATGTCAGTTCGCTGAGCGTCTATGGACCGGTACGCGAACGACAGCCATACACGGAAATCCTCGAGAGCGACACGCCATGCCCCAATACCGCCTACGGAAAGAGCAAGTTGGCTGCAGAACAGTTTCTAACCGCCAGCCCCCTACCCTACATCATTCTCCGTCCCACAGGCGTCTATGGTCCCCGTGAGCGCGACTATTTCCTTATGGCAAAGAGCATAAAGAACCACACCGACTTTGCCGTCGGCTACAAGCCGCAGGACATAACATTCGTATATGTCACCGACGTTGTTCAGGCTATCTTCCTTGCCATAGAGAGTGACATTAGCGGACGTTCGTACTTCCTTAGCGACGGTGAGGTGTACCGTTCTTCCACCTTCAGCGATCTCATACGTAAGGAGTTGGGTAATCCTTGGTGGATACGCATAACGGCACCGCTGTGGGTTCTTCGTCTTGTGACTATCTTTGGAGAGCACATCTCGCACATCACAGGAAAGATAAGTGCCTTGAACAACGACAAGTATAATATAATGAAACAACGTAACTGGCGCTGTGACATCACACCCGCAATAGAAGAGTTGGGCTATCGCCCTCAGGTAAAACTCAAAGAGGGAGTGCGTCGCGCCATTCACTGGTATAAAGAAAACAAATGGTTATAGACTATTTCAAGAAAGAGAAGAAGCCGTTGAAAGGTCTTCTTGCAGTAGAGTGGGTGGTGATGATCTACCTTGTGGTTACTCTTGCTGCCACTTTAATCTGGTATGACACGATGACGAACCCACACGCCTTGATTTCAGGTCGCATGGAAGTACTCTTCACCACCCTACTCCTTTGGGGCGTTTACCGCATGTACCCTTCTAAGGCTATGCGTTACATTCGTATCGGCGTACAGATGGCGCTACTGTCCTGGTGGTATCCCGACACCTATGAGTTAAACCGCCAGTTGCCTAACCTCGACCACATCTTTGCCGGATGGGAGCAGTCGGTTTTCGGCTGTCAGCCTGCTTTGCTCTTCTCGCAGCACATCACGAGTCCCGTGTTCAGCGAGCTTATGGACTTAGGCTATGCCAGCTACTATCCGCTCATAGCCATTGTGTCGTTGTATTACCTCTTCCGTCGTAACAACGAGTTTGAGCGTTGCGTGTTCATCATTATGGCATCGTTCTTCACCTACTACGTCATCTTCGACCTCGTTCCTGTCGTTGGACCCACCTTTTATTATAAGGCAGTAGGAGTAGAAGAGATTGCCCGTGGCACCTTCCCTGCGCTTAACGACTATTTCTGCTATAACCAGGAGTGTCTGCCCAGTCCGGGCTATGCTGACGGACTTTTCTATCATCTCGTTGAAACCGCCAAGGAAGCAGGAGAACGCCCTACTGCGGCATTCCCGAGTTCACATGTTGGTGTCACCACCGTACTTATGTGGCTTGCATGGCACACCAAGAACCATCGACTGGTATATATCATGCTGCCCTTCTTCATATTGATGTTCTTTGCGACAGTTTATATACAGGCTCACTATGCTATCGACGCTTTTGCCGGACTCGTCAGCGGTACACTTTTCTACTTCTTCTACTACTACCTTTCCAAATATATTAAGGTATAAGAGGGGTTAAAATAGTATTTAGACAAGGAAAAGAGAAAAAAAGCGCAAAAAAGTTTGGTAGTTTCAGAAAAACCTATTACCTTTGCAACCGCAAAATAAGAAACAGCGTTTCTGCTTCAGTAGCTCAGTTGGTTAGAGCACCTGACTGTTAATCAGGGGGTCGTT
>CAMUVE010000088.1:0-7301 GCA_947163985.1 uncultured Prevotella sp. | reverse complement strand
ACGAATCTCAAACTCGTGAGGAAGGTCATCCGTATTTTTCAACACCAAGGGTATGGAACGTATTGTACGTACATTCGTCGTCACGTCATCACCGTGAACACCGTCGCCTCTGGTTACAGCCTGAGTAAGTTTGCCGTCAATATAAGTCAGCGAGATACTCAGTCCGTCGTACTTCATCTCGCAGCACACCTCGAAGGGTTCGCCGCCAAGACCTTTGCTTACACTGTTGTACCAGCTCTCTACGTCACCCTCGTTGTAAGTGTTTGCCAACGAGAGCATAGGATAACGGTGAGCCACCTGGACGAACTCCGTATTAAGGTCTGAACCGACACGCTGCGTGGGAGAGTTGGCGTCGAAAAGCTCAGGGTGCTTTGCCTCCAAGTCCTGCAACTCGTGCATAAGGAAGTCAAAGTCCTGGTCACTTATCGTCGGTTGGTTCTCTACATAATATCTGTGATTATGCTCGTGAAGTTCTTTACGTAACTCGAGAATACGTGTCTTTTCGTCCATAGTGTGTAAAAATTTAATGCAAAGATACACATTTTTTCCAATTTCTCTTTGTGGGAAAAAGAAAAATGCTTATTTTTGCGAAAAATCTAATAACCATGAAAACCATAAAGGATTTCAGTCAACTTTCCGAGGTGCTTATATCAAGCAAAAGGACCATACGTGTTGTTGCCGTTGAAGCTAACGACAGCCATTGTCATGAGGCGATAGAACGCGCCACCAAAGAGGGATGGGCCGAAGTGACAAACATTCATCTGGACACACCAGAAGAGTCTGCCCGAAGAGCCGTAGAGATGGTTCGCAGCGGGGATGCCGACGTTATTATGAAGGGAATAGTAACTTCCGACGTCCTGCTGCGCGCTATTATCAACAAGGAGACAGGCATCCTGCCACAAGGCAACATCCTCTCTCACGTCAGCGTGATGCACGTCCCGGAAATGGACAGACTGTTGTTTATGAGTGATGCCGCCGTCATTCCCTATCCGACTCTTACCCAGCGAATAGCTATGATAAACTACGCTATAATGCTTTGCGGCAAGTACAGCATAGACCATCCTCGCGTAGCACTAATCCACTGTAACGAGAAGGTGTCGGAGAAGTTTCCCGTCACCCTTGACTATAAGGAACTGAAGACGATGGACTTCGGTAATGCAGTCGTTGACGGTCCTCTCGACGTGATGTGTGCAATCAACGAAGAGGCGCTGAAGACAAAACATATCGTCAGTCCTCTTGAAGGAAAGGCCGACGTACTCATAATGCCCGACATTGAGGCAGGAAACGTATTCTACAAGACGCTGACAGCATTCACCAAGACACACCTTGCCGTGGGACTGTTCGGCGCACAATGTCCTGTGTCGCTTACATCACGAGGCGACACCAGCGAGACAAAGTATAACAGTCTTGCTATGGCATGTTTACAGGTAATAAAAAGAGAAATAAAATGAGAATATTAGCTATAAATCCAGGAATGATATCTACCAAGGTGGGTATCTTTATCGACGAAGAAATTGTTATGCATGCCTGCATAAACCACCCCTACGAGGAACTGTGTAGGTACCCTAACATCATGGACGAGTTCGACTACCGTAAAGACAAACTCATGGAGGAGATAAGGCGACAAGGGTTCGACATGGAATTCGATGTCGTAGTAGGTCGCGGTGGACTGCTGAAACCTATTGAGAGCGGTGTCTATGAGTTGAACGACAAAGTTATAGAAGACACCAAGCACCCGCGTCTGAACCATGCCTGTAACCTGGGGTCGCTGATAGCTCTCAGTATAGCAAAGGACATTCCGGGATGTAAGGCTTTCACCGTTGACCCGGGGGTTGTTGACGAACTGGACGACGTGGCACGCATAACGGGTATTCCGGAGTTGCCACACGAGACAATATGGCACGCCCTGAACCAACGCGAGATAGCCAAGCGCTACTGTCACGAACATGGGGTTAAGTATGAAGAACAGGACCTCATAGTTTGTCATCTGGGAAGCGGCATATCCTTTGCACTTCACCATAACGGCAGGGCTATAGAGTGCAGTAATGCTCTGGAGGGCGACGGTCCCTTCACACCGTCGAGAGCCGGAGCACTGCCTACTGTAGCACTGGTGAAGATGTGCTTCAGCGGTAAATATACCTGCGAGGAGATGGTTCGCAAGATAAACGGTCACAGCGGACTTACTGCCCATCTGGGTACTAACGACTGTCGCGAAGTAGAACGACGGATAGCCGACGGAGACGAGCACGCCCGACTGATTCTTGACGCTATGATATACCAGACGGCACGACACCTATGCTCGCTGGCACCAGCGACAAACGGCAAGGTGGATGCTATAATACTTACCGGAGCTATGGCTAACAGCAAGTATATCACAGAGGGAATACGCAAACGCATAGAATTCCTTGCACCCGTATTCATATACGCAGGCGAGGACGAACTAACCGCCCTCGCCCACAATGCATATCGCGCTATGACAGGAAAACAGGAAATAAAAGTTTATTCCTAATCCTTCAGCGAGTATGTTACCGTCGTAACTACGCGTACCTTTTTAATATAAGGTGTATTCTCGTCACGATTGTCTATAGAGAACTGCCCCTGGTCAGCAGAAACAATCTTGTTAAGAGTGCTGTGCGAGTTCTCGGCAAATTGCTGTGCCGTCTTCTCGGCATTCTCTATAGCCTCGGTCATCATCTTCGGCTTCATCTCCTTGAAAGCGACAAACTCGTACTTAACAGGATTTTCGTAGCCTCCGTCAACGATTGCTATTCCCTGCTGAAGCAGTTCTCCCTGCTTCGCCATTATAGAACGTACCAGCTTGACATTCTGCGAAGTAACTATAATAGTTGAAGTAATGTTGTAACGCTGTGGCACGGGCTGAGTGTTGTAACGCTCAGCAGAGAGGTCTATAACCGTAGGAGCGTTGACATTCATCTCGGAGTCCTTGATGCCGTTGGCTTTCAGGAACTTCTTTATAGCGTCGTTAGTGGCGTTTATTTTCTTGTACAGCGCCGGCAAGTCATTACCTATCTCCTTTGTCTGAATAGGCCAGATAACCTTATCGGCATCAACCTCTTTCTCTGCCAGTCCTTTAACTGTCACACGACGATCTTTGTTAGTGAAATTGTCGATTCCTGCCTTAAGAGAGAAACCTAAGATAATAATACCACAAGCAATAATCGCTGCTGCAATAACTTTGTTTTCTTTCATGATAATAATAGTTTTAAATCACGATGCAAAGGTAATCAATAATTGGATTTAGCAATACAAAAATCAAAAAAAATGACCTTAAAGGTAAAAAAAAGTCATACAATCCCGCATTTTTGAATTATTTTATTACTTTTGCATTCGAAATTATGAGAATAGACATTATAACAGTACTGCCGGAAATGATTGAAGGCTTCGTTCATGAATCAATTCTGGCGCGTGCGGAAAAGAAGAACTTAGCACAGATACGGCTACATAATCTACGCGATTACACCTTGGACAAATGGCGTCGGGTGGACGACTATCCCTACGGTGGTTTTGCGGGGATGGTGATGCAGATAGAACCTATAGACAGATGTATCTCGGCTCTTAAGGAAGAGCGCAACTACGACGAGGTCATCTTCGTGACTCCTGACGGTGAACAGTTCAACCAGCACATAGCCAACGAACTGTCGCTGAAGGAGAATATCATCATCCTTTGCGGACATTATAAAGGTATAGACCAACGAGTACGCGACCACCTTATCACTCGCGAGATAAGTATTGGCGACTATGTGCTGACTGGCGGCGAACTGGCGGCAGCAATAATGGCGGACGCCATAGTAAGGGTGGTACCAGGTGTCATAGGTGACGAACAGAGCGCACTATCTGACTGTTTCCAGGACGACCTGTTGGCAGCACCCATCTACACACGACCGGCGGAATACAAAGGATGGAGAGTACCGGACATTCTGCTGTCAGGCAACGAGGCAAAGATAAAAGAATGGGAGATGGAACAAGCTCTGGAACGTACACGTAAACTCAGACCTGATTTGTTAGATTACAAATAAACTATTAAATTATCTGACAAAATGTATGGTATTTATAAATATTTTGTTTACTTTTGCAACCGAAAACAAAAGTAAAACTTAAAAAGTGATAGCAAAATGAAGAAAATAAGAGCAGCCGTTGTAGGCTATGGCAACATCGGTAAGTTTACTATTGAAGCCCTCGAGGCATCAGACGATTTTGAGATAGCTGGTGTTGTACGTCGTAATGGTGCAGACAATAAACCCAAAGAGTTGGATAAGTACGAAGTAGTTAAAGACATCAAAGAACTAAAAGACGTAGATGTCGCTATTCTGGCTACCCCTACCCGCTCGTGTGAGGAATATGCAAAACAGATTGTACCTCTTGGTATAAATACAGTGGACTCTTTCGATATCCACACAAATATCCGCGGTTATCGTGAGCGCATGATGGAACTGAACAAGAAGACGGGAACTGTCAGCGTCATCGCTGCAGGTTGGGACCCGGGTTCAGACAGTATAGTACGTACTCTTATGCAGAGTCTGGCTCCAAAGGGACTGTCATATACCAACTTCGGACCGGGAATGTCAATGGGACACAGCGTCTGCGCACGTTCCAAGGAAGGTGTTAAGGATGCACTCTCTATGACTATTCCTCTTGGCGAGGGAATCCATCGTCGTATGGTTTACGTAGAGTTGGAAGATGGTGCCAAGCTTGCCGACGTTACCGCTGCCATCAAGGCAGACCCGTACTTCGCCAGCGACGAGACTCACGTCTTTGCTGTTGACAGCGTTGACTCTGTTAGAGATATGGGACACGGTGTACATCTCGTTCGCAAGGGTGCCACCGGCAAGACTCAGAACCAGCGCTTCGAGTTCAACATGAGCATCAATAATCCTGCTCTTACTGCTCAGGTTCTTGTCAACGTGGCACGTGCCTCTATGCGTCAGCAGCCTGGCTGTTACACTATGGTAGAGCTGCCTGTCATCGACATGCTGTCTGGTGAGCGTGCCGACCTGATAGAGAAACTGGTATAGGGAAATTGTTTAAAAGAATATCTCCTGCCCGTCGAATGCTAACTGTATTTCTGCGGGCAGTTTTTTGTTTACTTCGGCGTGAAGTCCTATGTCGTGACACGAGTGTATCAGCCAGGTCTGCTCCGCTCCCACCCGCTTCGCAAATTCTACGGCGTCATCGACACTCTGGTGCGAGTGGTGCAAGGGGGTATAGCGCAAGGCATTTACAATCAGCGTTTTCGTACCACGGATATACTCAAAATCCACGTCGCTGATAGTCTTCATGTCGGTAATATATGTCAGGTCGCCAAAACGATAACCCATAATAGGCAGTTTCCCGTGCATTACGATAAAGGGAATTATCTCAAGTTCGTTGACATGTAGCGATTGATGCGGAGTTATGGTATGAAGATTTATCTTCGGAGCTCCGGGGTATCTGTGTTCTGCAAAACAGTAAGGAACGGTCTGCATAAGTCCGTCACTTGTTATCTTGTCGGCATAGATATTCACCTCGCCAAACTGACAGAACGGACGCAAGTCGTCAAGGCCTCCAACGTGGTCGTAGTGAATATGAGTAAGCAGTACGGCGTCAATCTTCTTGAATTCCAAGGGCAACATTTGTTGACGGAAGTCCGGTCCCACGTCTATGAGCACTCGTGTTGTGGGTGTCTCTATCAACGCAGAACATCGCAACCGCTTGTCGTGCTGGTCGCTGCTCCTGCACACCTCACACTGGCAGCCTATCGTAGGCACGCCAACAGAGGTTCCTGTTCCCAAGAAAGTCAGTTTATTCATTATATTATATTCACCTCTGGATGAATCTCTATATCAAATTGTTTCTTGACATCGTCGCAGATAGCCCTGCATAGGTTCAGTATCTCTTCGCCCGAAGCCCCACCGCGGTTTACCAGCACCAGCGCCTGTTTCTCATAAACCCCGGCTCTTCCTAAACTCTTTCCTTTCCATCCGCATTTCTCTATGAGCCATCCTGCGGGAATCTTCTCGTGTTCCTCGTCAATGGTATAGTGCGGCATCTCTGGGTATATCGTTCTCAACTCCTCGTACTTTGCACGTCCTACTATGGGATTTATGAAGAAACTGCCGCCATTACCCAGTACTTTGGTGTCGGGGAGTTTCGAGTTACGAATCTCTATGATGGCGTTTCTTAGTTCCTGTGCTGTAGGGTTGTTTTTTCCGTGACTCTCAAGATAAGAGAGTATGTTTCCGTATTCCAGCTTCGGACGAAACTCCTTCTCGAACCTGTATGTTACGTAGGTAATGAAATAACGTCCTTTCCACTCGTTCTTGAATTTGCTCTGACGATAGCCGTACTGGCAGTCCTCGTTGCTGAAGACCACCTTCTCGCCAGTCTTCAAATCTACCGCCTCAACAGCAGTAATAAGGTCTTTAACCTCAACGCCGTATGCCCCGATATTCTGCACGGCACTCGCCCCCACCTCACCGGGAATTATCGAGAGGTTCTCGGCGCCATACAGCCCGTGGGCTATGGAGTAAGCTACGACATCGTCCCACTCTACTCCACTACCAAAACGCACCTCTTGGTTCTCTCCTCTCATTCCCGAGCTCTGCTCGCCTACCCGTAGCCTTTCCTCTCTCCTCTCTCCACTATTTTCTCTCCTCTCTCCTCTAATCGCAGAATGTAACACCGTTCCCTCGTAGTCCTTTGTAAACAGTATGTTTGCACCTCCTCCGAGTACAAAGAAAGGCTCTGTGAGTTCACCGCCTTTCACGAACTTTACCACCTCCTCCTCGTTGTCAAACTCAACGAAACGCTTGCATCTTACATCAATTCCAAAGGTGTTGTGCTGCTTAAGACTATAGTTCTTGAGGTCTTTCATTCAACAAGACGTATTAGTTTCCATGCTCCTCCCTTGCGTTGGAATGTCATTTCCAGTTCTTGTCCGTTGGCTATTCCGCGCAACAGGAAGACCTTGTAGTTGTTCTGCACGTACTTCTGACCGTATATTATGTTATATATGGTTCCCGAGGGCAGGTCGGTAGGACCTAAGACGTCCCACTGTTCGGGGAATATCTCTCCTTCTAATTCGCTAAAGTCGTCGTCGGGGTCAGGACCCGAGAAGTCTATCGTCTCGTTCAAACTCTTATATTGGAAAGCGCTGTCGGTAGCAAAACGCTGGTAGAACTGCAGGAACGAGGAGTTGGAGTTCTTCTGCATAGCATGACTGTTGATGCTGGTGAGCATCCACTCGCCACGAATCCTGTTGAAGTTATACTGCTTAACATAGTTCTTGCGGAGGAATATCTTCT
>CAMUVE010000087.1:0-7357 GCA_947163985.1 uncultured Prevotella sp. | reverse complement strand
GCTGCTCCTTGGTGGGAGGGAGGAAGGGTAGTATGAATAAAAGAAAAATCGCTGCCGACAGTAGAGCCAGCAGCGATAAGCTAATCAATTTCCTCATCGGCAGCGTAACCTCCTATTTCTCTTATCGCGTTTTTCAGCATCGTGTGCTGCTGGTAAAGGTTGTTGACGGCCTCCTCACCTTGGGTGTAGTCGTGCATAGGCGACTTCAGGAAGAAGCTCAGGAAGCGCTGGATGCCGTAGCGCCCGTCGCGCGCTGCCAAGTCCATAAGCAGACAAAGGTCAAGACAAACCGGAGCAGCAAGTATAGAGTCACGACAGAGGAAGTTTATCTTTACCTGCATGGGGTAGCCCATCCATCCGAAGATGTCAATGTTGTCCCACGACTCCTTGTTGTCGTTACGTGGAGGATAGTAGTTTATGCGTACCTTGTGGAAATAGTCCGTATAGAGGTCGGGCTGGTCGTCCTTCTTGAGTATGGTCTCCAGCGTTGAGAGCTTTGAAACCTCCTTGGTGTGGAAGTTTGCCGGCTCGTCGAGAACCAGTCCGTCGCGGTTTCCGAGTATGTTTGTCGAGAACCATCCTGAGAGTCCCAGACAACGGGTGCCTATGATCGGGGCAAAGCCCGACTTCACCAGCGTCTGACCTGTCTTGAAGTCCTTGCCGGCGATAGGCATCTTTGTCTTCTCAGCCAACTCCCACATAGCGGGGATATCGACGGTGGTGTTTGGCGCTCCCATGATGAAAGGACAGCCCTCTGTCAGTGCTGCATAAGCGTAGCACATTGATGGCGCTACGTGCTCGCGGTCGTCGGCCTTCATCGCCTTCTCCAAGTGTTCCAGCGTGTCGTGAACATTCATGTCAACAGGAACATAAATCTCTGTTGAGGCTGCCCACAGCACCACGATGCGGTCGCAACTGTTCTTCGCCTTGAACTGGCGGATGTCCTCGCGCAACAGTTCCACCATCTCCCAACGAGTAGGAATCTGTGCGGTAGTCAACTCTTCACTCTTCACTCTTAACTCTTCACTCTTCTTGACGTTGTCGCCGTCAAGACGCTTCGCGTAGTTCTTGTCGAAAGCGGCCTTCATAGGCACTATCTTCTCCAGTTCGTCCTTCACGGGGTCTATGTCTTCGCGCTTCAGCACTTCGGCATATACCGCTGCTTGGTATGCGTTCTGCGGATATACGTCCCATGTGCCGAAAACAATGTCGTTAAGGTCTGCGAGTGGAACAATGTCTTTATAGTGGAGATATTTCTTGTCGTTGCCTTTTCCTATCCTAATTTTGTCGTATTGCGTCATCGCTCCTACGGGTTTCGCTAATCCCTTGCGAGCCATGAGTACACCTGTCATAAAAGTCGTCGCAACAGCACCGTTGCCGACGATCATTATACCTAACTTGCCTTTTGCAGGTTTAACGTGTGTTTCTGCCATGTTATTTCGTATTAGTTTTCTTTAATCAGTGTGCAAAGGTAATAACTTTATTCATAAAAGACGAATAATTTTTTGATAATTATTTTAAAAGGTAATAAATACTTTGTACCTTTGCACCCCGAAATATGGAAACATCAAATCTTAAACTAATCAAAGACAAACAGTTCGGAGGCGAGCGCCCGCTGTTTGGTATCAAGGATACTCGACTCGAAAATGTAACAATTACAGAAGGAGAATCCGGAATAAAATTCTGCAAAAACGTTGAGGCTGACAACTGCCGTTTCATTGGAAAATACCCTTGGTGGCACGTTGACGGCTCACTGATAACAAACTGCTACTTTGAGGTGGGCTCGCGCTCGGCTATATGGTACTCTGACAATATGGTTATGCGCGACACCGTTATCGATGCTCCGAAACTGTTCCGCGAGATGAAGAACCTCACCATAGAGAATGTAGTAATCAACGATGCCGACGAGACTTTCTGGCGCATTGACGGACTGAAGGTTCGTAACCTTACACTTCACGAAGGTACTTATCCTTTCATGTTCAGCAGGAACATATACGTTGACGGACTGAAAAGCGACTCCAAGTATGTCTTCCAGTACTGTAAGAACGTTGAGGTGCACAATGCCGACATAGTTACGAAGGACTCCTTCTGGGAGTGCGAGAACGTCACCATCTACGACTCGAAACTGGACGGCGAATACCTCGCCTGGCACTCTAAGAACGTGCGACTGGTACGCTGCCACATAGCCGGCGAACAGCCGCTGTGCTACGCGGAAGGACTGACTCTCGAAGATTGTACCTTCGACGCTGCCTGTGACCGCGCCTTCGAAGATAGTGTCGTCGAGGCACAGATAAAAGGTGCTATAACGGAGATAAAGAACCCTCGCTCGGGACATGTCGTTGCCGACAAGATAGGAAGAGTAACCATAGACGAGTTCATCAACGCACCAGCTGACTGCATCATAGAAGAAAGAAAATGAAATACAACTTTGACCAGGTAATAGACCGACGCGGAACGAACTGCGTGAAGTGGGACGAAGAACCGCCCTCGCACCTCGTGTCTCGCACCTCACCCCTCGTATCAATGTGGATTGCCGATATGGACTTCGCCGTCTGTCCCGCAATAATTGACGCCTTGAAGAAACGTCTCGAACACCCTGTGTTCGGATATACCGAGGTGCCGCAGAGCTACTACGATGCCGTAAAGGAGTGGAACCAACGACGCCACAACTGGACCGTAGAACGTAAACACATTATATATACAAGTGGGGTGGTGCCGGCTATCTCTGCCTGCATCAAGGCTGTTACTCTTCCTGGCGACAAGGTACTCGTCCAGACTCCCGTCTATAACTGCTTCTTCTCAAGCATCCGCAATCAAGGATGCACCGTCGAGGAGTCGCCGCTGATATATAATGCTTCACTGGAAAAGGATTCTTCACTCTTCACTCTACACTCTTCATTCTACGAAGTCGACTTCGACGCCTTCGAACGCCGTTGTGCCGACCCCAAAGTAAAGGCCTTCATACTCTGCAACCCTCACAACCCCGCAGGAAGGGTGTGGACACGTGAAGAACTGCAACGATTGGGCGAGATATGCCTGAAACACGACGTCTTCGTTATCTCCGACGAGATTCATTGCGAAATCGTCATGCCTGGCTACAAATACACTCCCTTCGCCTCTATCAGCGAGGAATTTGCCAATAACTGTGCTGTGTGCATAGCTCCCACAAAGGCGTTTAACATTGCAGGACTGCAAATAGCAAACATCGTCGTCAAGAACCCTCGTTACTATGAACGCATAGACCGTGCCATCAATATTCACGAGAATTGTGACGTCAACCCCTTCGGTGTCCTTGCACTCGAGGCTGCTTATAAGGAGGGGGAACCTTGGCTTCAGGAAATGATTCAGTATGTGTGGGAAAACTACCAGTTCCTGTGTCAGTACCTCAGCGAGAAGGCTCCGCAACTGACGGTCACAAAACTCGAGGGCACATACCTCGTATGGGTGAACATCAGTAAATTGGGCATTAAGGCTGCCGACTTCTGCACACAACTGCTTGAAAAAGAGAACCTCTGGCTCGCCAGCGGAGAGGTGTATGGCGAGACGACGGGAAGCGACTTCGTACGCATAAACATAGCTTGTCCGCGAAAGACTCTTCAGGAGGGACTCGAGAGACTCGTAAATGCCCTCTCCTGAAAAGTGATATTTACTTAGTATCCAGATCTGAGGCCTTACCCTTATACTCTGGTGTGCGTTTCTCCAAGAAAGCATTGATGCCCTCCTTATAGTCGTCACCTTTGTAAACTCTGGTGCGATAAGCGTTGATGCGTTCAAAGCTCTCTGACGGTATCACCGACATAGCGCGGCTCAGTATGCGGAACTGTCGCTTAATGGCACTGATTGACAAGATGCTATTGCGACGCAGAGGATTCAAGAACTGTTCCTCCAACATCTCCTCCAGCTTGTCAGGTTCGGCAATGTGATTAATAAGTCCTACGTTCAGGGCATCTTCAGCGTTGATAGGTCTTGCCAGGAAGAACATCTCACGTGCCTTGTTTAGTCCCAGCTGATTGATAAAGTGCATGATGCCCGACGCATTGTAGGGAATGCCAATCTTGGCAGGAGTGATAGCAAAGGTGGCATCGTTGGCACTTACTATCATGTCGCACGACAGACAAAGGTCGCAAGCACCTCCCCACACAGAGCCGTCAACACATGCAATGACTGGAATTGGCGTTTCCTGAACCTTGCGCAACAGCTTTACCATAGGCTCGTCATAAGCCAGAGGGTCGTCACCGTTCTGGGGTAGTTCCCTGATGTCGTGACCAGCACTCCAAACACCCTTCTTACATTGTGCCTTAATAACGATGCCCACACATTCTTGGTCATAGCCATATTGCAGGCTCTCCATTAACTCCTGACACATTTCCTCGCCTAAGCAGTTGTAATGGTCAGCATTCTGCATCTCTACATAGCAGATACGATTTTCGATGTTCACATTTACCAATTTCATCGTTCTATCATTTTTATTATTTTATAAGCAAATTATTACAGTAATCGTGCTGCAAATATACAACCTTTTTAGTAAAACGCCAAGTAATCGCCGCTTTTCTTATATTCCCGTGTCCCCAAAAGAATTTCTTTTCTCTGCTCCAAAATTTGGCTGTTTCGGAAATAATACCTATTTTTGCAGACGATACGTGGTGGAATCCGCGACAAAGTTAATAAGAAATACGTATTTGTTATGGCATCAACAGTATTAAACGAAGCACAAATGAGCATA
Organism: uncultured Prevotella sp.; assembly: GCA_947163985.1. Taxonomy (GTDB): domain Bacteria; phylum Bacteroidota; class Bacteroidia; order Bacteroidales; family Bacteroidaceae; genus Prevotella. The sequence continues at coordinate 2,634 of CAMUVE010000087.1, read as the reverse complement.
CTCAGGCTCTTGGGCTCCATGAAGACAGTTGAAGAGGTTGACGAGCTCCGTCAAGTCATTTGCGACTACTATGCCCGCCGTGTAGATGAAGAGGTGGACAAACTGTGGGAGTCTGGTCAATGGGATGATAAGAAAAACGAGGCCGTTCTTAATGAACACCTTCGTACTCCTTATGAGTATGCCAAATAAAAAGATTGTTCTCGACACTAACTGCCTGATATCTTCTCTGTCGAAACGTGGGCAGTATTACCCAGTTTGGAAAGGACTTCAAGCTGGAGAGTATATATTATGTGTTTCTACGGACATTCTTGAAGAGTATGCGGAAATCATCACGCAGAAGATGTCAGTCGAAGTTGCTACCAATGTCATTCACTTATTGTTAGAAAGTAAATTTGTCGAACTCATCGATCCATATTTTAGATTACAATTGATTGAAGCAGATCATGATGACAATAAGTTCGTTGATTGCGCCTTCGCTGCAAATGCCACTTATATTGTTTCTGATGACAAACACTACGATGTGTTGAAAGAGGTAGAATTCCCTCAGATACTTGTATTAAAACTAAAAGAATTCCTCAGGCTTTTACAGGCTGATGAGAATAAAGAATAAAATGTTTAACCATAACCAAATAAAATTGTAATACAGATAGAAGAAAGAACATAAATATGACATATAGGATTGAACATCCACTTTTAGATTCTTGTTTCTGACAATTGGGGAATGTCCATCGTGGAGTAAACATCATCCGCATGAGTGACGGAACAACTCGTAAGGTAGTGGTGAAATAACAACTTATTAACTATATCTTCAATCCGCAGTATCTACATAAGGTGCTGCGGATTTTCCTTAGCGCGGGGACGGGTACATTTACGATGCTCAAGTTTGAGTGCTCTTGGAGGCTTTGTAGGTGAGAAGTGAGTGACAGTCTCAAATCTCAAATCTCAGTTAAAAAAAAGATACTCATAAACTTAGAAATGGTCTCCTATAAATCTCGTAACTTATTGATATATAATAATATATATATATAATATATATAAATAAGGAAAGAAGGGGTATCTTAAAAAACAACTGAGACTCTGAGACTGAGACTTCAGACAGTATTAACAAATAACTTAATTCTTTAATAAGCAATGACTTACAACATTTTTGATTGCACCGCTCCGGTGATTTCAAAGCCTTTAAAAGTCACAGAAAGCATTAAAATTCTGCTTTTTTAGCCCTCAAAAGACATTAGAAAAGCCTTGTTTTGATGCTTTTTCCTTTACTTGGCGCAAAATATGTGCTTCTAAAAATCATAGTGTTTGTTGCGTTTTAGAGGTGTTTTGTTATGAAAGCGAGGTAAAATGTCGTAGAAGTGAGTAGTATTGTCATAAAAAACGAGGACCGTTCTCGTTTAGGACGAGGCTGGCTCTCGTTTGATACGAGGCTGGCTCTCGTTTGTAACGAGGTGTGGCAGGGGTGAATTATAAAAATTGAATGGAGGCTTTGGACGTTTCTATAATAATTTGTATCTTTGCACGTTATCGTGTAAATTGGTAAAGAGACTGGAAATGGCGAAACGACAAATACTACTATTGGTGCTCTGTCTGCAATGTGTTGTGATGATGGCGCAGTTTAGCGACCCAAGGGAGAAACTTGGCATCACGGCAAGTGTTGACGGAAGTACTAATACTGACTACAAGTGGAAGACGGAGGACGGAGAACTGCTTGAGAAAGGACGTATGAAGCCGGGCGTCAATGCACGACTGCGTGTGGGCGTGAAACTGCTGGGAACCAAGAAGTTCTCAATGTCGTTCAGCCCGTTCTACAACTTTAGCAATCGTAGAATGTCGGCATATACCGACGGACCACAACTGAACTTGTACATCCCCAACGAACACCATCATTACGGAGGAGCTGTCTCGGCTACGTACAGCACTCAACTGTTTGGCAAACCGTTCATCGTGGCGGCTTCGGTAACGGGTAACTTCTCGCAGTATGGCTACGAGAACTTCTCGACAATGGGTACGGCAATGTTCACTATAACCCGAAACCGCTCTACTTACCTCGCACTCGGAGCACTGTGCCTGGTGGGAACTTCGGTGTCGTGGCCACTTTACCCAATGATTATATATACTCATCGCTTCAACGACAGGTGGAGCGTTAACTGCTTTGAAACAAATAACTATCTCAACTACCACGTGTCGCCAAAACTGCGCTGTGCACTGGGTATGGAGATTGTTACCGACAAAATATATTTGCGACCAGACCGAAAGGACATGCCGAGAAAGACGGAAATCAGTGAGCTGTCGGAACGTTTCGGACTGTTCGCAGACTACCAGGCAACAAAGGACCTCGCGCTAAACTTCGGAATGGGAGCAACAGTGCCTTTCTACATGCGTCTGCGCGAGAGTGGCTACAACAAAACTTATATGCGAATGTACGATCACGTAAAGCCTTTCGTGAAACTACAACTGAAATATACTATACCGTCGCAAAGTAAACAGCACTAAAACGAGCGTCAGCACTATATAAATAATATAATGTACGCGCACAAGGAGGCATTTATACTTCATTAACAAATTTTTCTTGTGAAATGTTTTGGTAGTTCCCGAAAAGTTTGTACCTTTGCATCCGCTTTCGCGCTAAAATCC
>CAMUVE010000086.1:0-7391 GCA_947163985.1 uncultured Prevotella sp. | reverse complement strand
GGAGATTCACAAACCGCAACGACCTTTCGGTAGGCTGCTATTTACACTCCGCCCTCGGGGGTTCTTTACGGCCCCACAACAATCGGGGTGCAAAAGTACTGCTTTTTCTTCGAAAACTCATGGTGTAACACAAACGGTCCTACCACTTTTACGTTTTTTTAACAAAACACCCTGCCTATCCCCTACTCCCTTTCATTAAAAATGTGTACTTTTGCGCCGAAATTCAACGTTTATATGAATATAGCAGTAATACTTGCGGGCGGTGTCGGCAAACGACTTGGACTTTCTATGCCGAAACAGTTTCTGAAGGTTTCTGGCAGGATGGTCATCGAGTATTCCATTGAAGCCTTCGAGAATAATCCCGACATCGACGAGATAGCCATAGTGAGTCACGCGGACTACGTCGGCGAGTTTCAGGAGATGGTGCGTCGTAATGCCTGGAAGAAGGTTCGTCGCATTCTCCTTGGCGGCAAGGAGCGTTACGACTCCAGCCTCTCTGCCATAAGGGCTTACGAGGATGAGCACGACGTACGACTAATCTTCCACGACGGAGTACGTCCGCTGGTTTCACAGCGCATTATAACTGACGTTGTACGTGCCCTCGACCGCTACGATGCCGTCAACGTAGCCATCCCCTCGTCGGACACCATACTTGAGGTTGAGGACAATTTCATAAAGTCTATACCCGACCGCTCACGACTGCGCCGCTGTCAGACGCCTCAAGGGTTCCGTCTTGAGACGATACGTGATGCCTACAACCTTGCTGTCAAGGACCCGGCGTTCCGGGCTACCGACGACTGCGGTGTGGTACTACGATACCTCCCGCACGTACCTATATATGTAGTGGAGGGGGAAGGAATAAACATTAAGCTCACCTACCAGGAGGACATCCCTGTGGTAGAGAGGTTCCTTAAGAGGTTAGAGGTTAGAGGTTAGGGGGTAGAGGTTAGGGATTAGAGGTTAGGGGTTAGCTTTCTCCGTACGTTGCGACTCCGTCGCAACCAAAAACAAAACGAAATGGCAGCAGGACTAAAGGAAAAGACAGCACGTGGCCTCTTCTGGGGCATGATGAGTAACGGTTCCACACAGTTGCTCAACCTCGTCTTTGGCATTTTCCTCGGACGTCTGCTCTCGCCGGACGACTACGGTATCGTCGGGGTGCTCACCATCTTCACCGCCGTTGCCGGCAACATCCAGGCGGCGGGATTCACGCAGGCGCTGATAAACATCCATCGTCCTACGCAACGCGAGTACAACTCCGTATTCTGGTTCAACGTCCTCACGTCGTTCCTTCTTTATGCCGTGCTATTCTTCTGCGCTCCGCTAATAGCGGCTTTCTTCCATCAGGAGTGCCTCGTCAGTGTCTCGCGCTTCGTCTTTTTGTCGTTTGTTATCGCCTCGTTAGGTATCGTCCATAATGCGTGGCTCGTCAAGAACCTGATGATTCGTGAGACTGCCATCATCGGCTTCATAGCCCTGCTCTGCTCGGGAATTGTGGGCATTGTCCTTGCCCTCATGGGTTACGGCTATTGGAGTCTTGCGTGGCAACAGATTATCTATATCAGCGTTACCAACATTGTGCGTCTGTACTACTCACGCTGGCGCCCGACGTTCCACATTGACTTCGCCCCTGTCCGCAGCATGTTCCCCTTCGCCGTAAAACTTCTCGTGACAAACATCCTTAACACCCTGTCGCAGAACGTTCTCACATTTATCTTCGGACGCTTACTGTCTATCGGCAGCGTAGGAAACTACAATCAGGCAGCAAAGTGGAACACTATGGCTCACTCCTTCATCAGCGGAGCAGTAGCACAGGTTGCCCAACCCGTACTCTCCGAGGTCTCTGACGACGACGAGCGCGAGGTGCGCGTCTTCCGCAAGATGCTGCGCTTCACGGCGTTCCTCAGTTTTCCCATAATGTTCGGACTGGCTCTCGTTGCCCGTGAGTTCATACTCATCACCATTGGCGACAAGTGGTTCGACAGCATCCTACTGCTCCAGATACTCTGCGTAGGCGGTGCCTTTATGCCTTTCTACACTCTCTACCAGAACCTGCTAATCTCGCAGGGACGTTCCGATGTATATCTATATACCAGCGTGGTATTCCTTGTCCTACAGATAGCACTCGTCCTGCTACTCGCCCCCTATGGCATAGTAAGCATGGTTGAAGCATACACACTACTCACCGTTATCTACCTCGCCGTGTGGCAGTATCATGCCCTGCGTCTTGTGCGGATATCCTTCCGTCAAGCCTTGGCAGACACCGCACCGTTCTTCCTTGCCAGCGCGACTGTCATGGTGGCATCATACTACATCATTCCCCCCATGGCATCGCTCGTCATGCTGCTTGTAACACGTGTCACGGTGGCTGTGGTGCTATACGTCGCCATAATGAAAGTATTTAAAGTGAAACTCCTTAGTGAGACCATTCAATATATCAAAAAATTGTAAATCGTAAAGTAAATTTTAATTTATGTACAAAACTGTTTTTAACAAGCGCAACGTCTTTAAGTTCAAGCGATTCTCAGGCAAAAGCTATAGCCTGTTTGCCGCTTTGGGACGCGAGGTTGTAGTAGGCACGCTGTCGGTGGCAACACTGACCTATGCCCACGCGGGCGACAAGATGCCTTCCAACAGCATCATCGTTCCGGCAGACAACACCATCGCTGCTGAAGACGACAGCGTTACCCTACAGGAGGTAGAGGTAACGGCGACGCGCGCTCCGCTGACCAGCGGACAGGCTGTGAGAATGGTAACTGTACTGACACGCGAAGACATTCAGGCGGCGCCGGTACAAAGTGTTAACGACTTACTGAAATACGCCGCCGGCGTAGATGTAAGACAACGCGGACCTATCGGGGCGCAGACCGACATAAGCATCAGGGGAGGAACATCGGAACAAATCACTATCTTACTCAACGGCATCAATATTTGTGATCCGCAAACGGGTCATAACACCTTCGACGTACCCGTAGATATCAGCGACATCGTAAGGATAGAAATACTTGAAGGACCAGCAGGACGAGCCTACGGAACGTCCTCGCTACTGGGTGCCATAAACATAGTTACAAAGGAGACCGCCCTCCGCCCCTCTTCCGAGGGATGTCTGGACAGCAAACATCTCGCCACCGAGATGCGCTTGGAGGGTGGCTCCTTTGGTTACCTCTCCGCCGCAACGAAATTCTCAGTTCCAAATTCTCAATTATCCATTAACTACACCCGCTCCGACGGCTATAATCGCTCCAAAGCGGGACGTCTTAATGCCGACTACTCAGGATTCAAGACGTTCTACCAGGGAGGCTACGACAGCGACGTCCTGAACCTTCACTGGCACGCAGGACTGACCACGAAGGGCTATGGCTCGAATACGTTTTACAGCGCAAAGTACGACGAACAGTTTGAGCGTACCACAAAGATATTCACCGCCCTGCAGGGAGAGACGAAGGGTTCGTGGATACACTTCCTGCCGAGTATTTATTGGAACCGTTCGCACGACCGCTTCGAACTTATCCGCGGCTCGGAGGACAAGGTGAAGTTCAACTACCATCATACGGACGTCATGGGCATCAACCTCAACAGCTGGTTCGACTGGACCTTAGGACGCACAGCCTTGGGAGCGGAGTTCCGCAACGAGGACATCATAAGTACCACACTCGGAGAACCGCTGCAGACGCCTAAGCACATTCACGGTACCGACCGCTACTACACCTTGGGACTGAACCGTTCAAACATAAGCTTCCACCTGGAACATAACATCCTGCTCAGCCGTCTGAACATCTCGGCAGGCATCATTGCCGTCAAAAACACACAGAGCGAGATGCCCATAAAGGTCTATCCGGGCATCGACGCCAGCTACCAGATAGCACGTCACTGGAAGGTCTATGCGTCGTACAACACCTCGCTGCGCATGCCGTCGTTCACGGAGCTGTACTACAGCGTTGGCGGACATAAAGCCGATAAGCACTTGAAACCCGAAGAACTGAGTAGTCTTGAGGGCGGCATAAAACTCTCCACACCCGTTGCCACCGCCTCCGCCAGCGTATTCTACAACCACTGTAAGAATATGATAGACTGGATTATGGACACCAACGACCCCACCCATACGTGGCAGAGCGTCAACCATACTAAGGTGAACACCGCAGGTGTGGAACTCGCCACCAGTCTTTCGTTCCTCGCACCTCGCACCTCGCACCTAGACATAAGCTACTGCTACATGCACCAAGACAAACGTCTGGATGACAACCTGCAGTCGCAGTACTCCTTAGAGTACCTACGCCACAAACTCGTAGCCCGTCTTCACGTTGGCATAATAAAGAATGTGATGCTTGACGTAAACTACCGCTTTCAGGACCGCACAGGCAGCTACACCACTGTCGATGGCACCGTTGAGAACTACCGCCCCTACTCCATCGTCGATGCACGCCTGTCGTGGACGCAGAAAAACGTCGAACTCTATGGCGAGGTTAACAACCTGTTCAACAAGCGCAACTACGTCGATTACGGCAACGTACCACAACCTGGCACGTGGTTCATCAGCGGCATAAGGCTAAAGCTCTAAAACAGTTAGCGCCTCACCCTTCTCCGTACGTTGCGACTCTGTCGCAACTAAGAATAAATCGTTTTATCCTCAATCCCCGCTGCGGCAAGTGCCTCACGTCGTTCCACACACGTACCACATTTGCCGCAGTGTTTTTCTCCTCCCTTATAGCAGCTCCACGTCTTCGAATAGTCTATGCCCAGCTCAGCACCTCTGCGTGCTATGTCCGTCTTCGTCATATTGGTAAACGGACAGAGCAGCTCTATTCCCGGGTAGGTGCCGTAACGCGCCGCCTCGCTCATAGCCTTCACGAACTCCGGACGACAGTCGGGATAGATAGTGTGGTCGCCCCCGTGATTAGCCATCATGACATACTTCAGGTCACGACTCTCCGCCAGTCCTACTGCTATCGACAGCATTATACCGTTACGGAAGGGCACCACCGTTGACTTCATATTCTCGTCGGCATAATGTCCCTCGGGGATTTCCTCCTGATTGTTGAGCAGCGAACTCCTGAAGAGTTTCTCCATGAAGTCCATCTTTATCACTATATGTTCTATGCCAAGCACGTCGCAGTGATACTTTGCAAACGGCAGTTCCTTGCTGTTATGTTTGCTTCCGTAGTCGAATGACAGCGCCACAGCAATTCTGTCTTTCTGGTCGTAGAGCAGAGTCACCGAGTCCATGCCCCCACTAAGAATTATTATCGAGTCTTTCATCATTTTCTCTTTCTTTTTTTGTATTCCGCTGCAAAGGTACTATTTATTTCTCATTCTTTTGTCATGCGGGCATAGCATTTATGCGGGAGATATGCAAAAAAGTATAAAAATATGAATTATGAATTATGAATTATGAATTAATATTGTATCTTTGCATTCGGAAAAATATTAACTAAATAAAAAATATAAGGTATTATGACAATCGACAAATTTAATTTCGCTGGTAAAAAGGCTATCGTTCGTGTGGACTTCAATGTGCCCCTCGACGAGAATGGTAACGTAACAGACGACACACGTATTCGTGGTGCGCTTCCTACACTGAAGAAGATACTCAACGACGGTGGTGCTGTAATCATGATGAGCCACATGGGTAAGCCAAAAGGCAAGGTTAATCCCAAGCTCTCTCTGAAACAGATTGTAAAGCCCGTCAGCGACGCTCTCGGTGTTGAGGTTAAGTTTGCTCCCGACTGTGCCAACGCTACCGCCGAGGCTGCTGCTTTGAAACCAGGCGAGGCTCTGCTGCTCGAGAACCTTCGTTACTATCCTGAAGAGGAAGGCAAGCCCGTTGGCGTTGAGAAGGGTACTCCTGAGTACGACGAGGCTAAGAAGGCTATGAAGGAGTCACAGAAGGAGTTTGCTAAGAAGCTCGCTTCTTACGCTGACGCTTACGTTATGGACGCCTTCGGTACTGCTCACCGCAAGCACGCTTCTACAGCCGTTATCGACGAATATTTCGACAAGGACAACCGCATGCTGGGTTACCTCATGGAGAAAGAGGTTAAGGCTGTTGACGCCGTACTTGGCAACATCAAGCGTCCGTTCGTTGCTATCATGGGTGGCTCAAAGGTATCTTCAAAGATTGGTATCATCGAGAACCTGCTGGGCAAGGTTGACAAGCTCATCCTCTGTGGTGGTATGACCTACACCTTCGCTAAGGCTCACGGTGGCGAGATTGGTCAGTCTATCGTTGAGCTCGACAAGCTGGACGTTGCTCTTGGCGTTGAGGAGCTGGCAAAGAAGAACGGTGTAGAGCTCGTTCTCGGTACCGACTGTACAGCAACAAACGGTCTCGACTTCGGCACAATGACTGTTAAGCCGGGTTCCGAGATTATAACATGTCCTTCAAACAAAGTTCCCGAGGGCTTCGAAGGTGTTGATGCCGGCGTTGAGAGCCAGAAGGCGTTCAAGGAAGCTATCAAGGGCGCAAAGACCATTCTGTGGAACGGTCCTGCAGGAGTCTTCGAGTGCGACGACTTCACAGCTGGTAGCCGCGCTATTGGCGACGCTATTGCTGAGGCAACTGCCGAAGGTGCATTCTCACTCATCGGTGGTGGCGACTCAGTGGCATGCGTCAACAAGTTCGGTCTGGCTGACAAGGTAAGCTACATCTCTACCGGTGGTGGTGCTCTTCTTGAGGCTATCGAGGGTAAGGAGCTTCCTGGTGTTGCTGCAATGAACAAATAACCTAAATAAACTGCTAAAACTATGGAAAAGAAATTTGTAATTGGTGACCGCGTTAAGGACGAATGGATATCCGTCCTCGATACGGCACAGAAGAAACTTGAGTTCACCAACCATCTGGCAACAGCCAAGGAATACAGAGACGAGAATGTTGCACGCGCAGAACTTAAAGAGCTGCAGACAACAGGATACTTCTTTGACCTCCAGGTCTTCCAACTCGGTGAAGACGGCAAGGCACACCGCCCAGATGAACGAGACATGATTCCATGGTAAACGAAAGAAAAAAGCCTCTCCCACCGGAGAGGCTTTTTTTCTTATTCTTCTTCGTCGTTCCACTCGTCTTTCTCTCAGACAGAATTATTTTTCCAGAAAAACATTACACATTACACAAACGTCCTGTTTATCGAGGATTGCGATGGTGTAAAGCGTGCAGAGCATTGCACGTTTTTGTGTGAGACATTGCATATTTTTGTGTTAAACTTGCACATCTTTGAAGGCTGTTTCTTTTTTAATTTCAAAATAAAGAGAAGGTTTTTCTTTTTTAGGATTATGGAAATTTTAATTTTCGAAAAAAAGTGTCAGCCGTCATTAAAAAATCTTTACATTTGGATTGTCAGCATGTATGCTTATCCAAAGTAAACCTATGGTTTGGTCGAAGTAAACCTATGCTTTGG
>CAMUVE010000085.1:0-7421 GCA_947163985.1 uncultured Prevotella sp. | reverse complement strand
AAGCTGAAAACGCTCCTACGCCAAGGCGATTTCCAGGGCGATGCCGGCGACCTCCCCCTACACGTGAGCCTCGACGAGAAGGCGGGAACGCTGACCATCAGCGACCGCGGTATCGGTATGACCGAAGAGGAAATAGACAAGTACATCAACCAGATAGCATTCTCGGGAGTCACCGACTTCCTCGACAAGTACAAAGACTCTGCCAACGCCATCATAGGACACTTCGGACTTGGCTTCTACTCGGCATTCATGGTGTCGAAGAAGGTGGAGATCATCACACGAAGCTACAAGGACGGCGCAAAGGCTGTAAAATGGTCGTGCGACGGCAGTCCTGAGTTTACCATCGAGGATGCCGAGAAGGAAGACCGCGGCTCAGACATTATATTATATATAGACGACGACTGCAAGGAATACCTTGAGAAGTTCCAGATAGAGCAGCTGCTTAACAAGTACTGCAAGTTCATGCCTGTGCCTGTTGCTTTCGGAAAGAAGACGGAATGGAACAAGGATGAGAAGAAAATGGTGGAGACCGACGAGGACAACGTGATAAACAGCGTTGAGCCTCTGTGGACAAAGACCCCTTCAACACTGAAGGACGAGGACTACAAGTCGTTCTACCGCACGCTCTACCCTATGCAGATGGACGAGCCCCTGTTCTGGATACACCTTAACGTAGATTACCCGTTCAACCTGACAGGTATTCTGTACTTCCCGCGCATAAAGCAGAACATAGACATACAGCGCAACAAGATTCAGCTCTACTGCAACCAGGTATTCGTAACCGACCAGGTGGAGGGCATCGTGCCTGAGTTCCTGACGCTGCTTCATGGTGTCATTGACTCGCCGGACATCCCTCTGAACGTGAGTCGTAGCTACCTGCAGAGCGACCGCGACGTAAAGAAAATATCCACATACATCACAAAGAAAGTTGCCGACAGGCTGAGCTCTATCTTCAAGGAGAACCGCAAGGAGTACGAGGAGAAATGGGACGACCTGAAGATTTTCATAAACTACGGCATGTTGTCGCAAGAGGACTTCTACGACCGCGCCAAGGACTTCTGTCTGCTGAAAGACGTTGACGGCAAGCACTTCACGCTGGACGAGTACAAGACCCTCATCAAGGACAACCAGACCGACAAGGACGGCAACCTCGTTTATCTGTATGCTAACGACAAGGACGAGCAGTACTCATACATAGAGGCAGCCAAGAACAAGGGCTACAGCGTGCTGCTCATGGACGGACAGTTGGATATCCCGACAGTATCGATGTTCGAGCAGAAACTGGAGAAGACACGCTTTACACGTGTTGACGGCGACACCATAGACCGCCTTATCGTCAAAGAGGATGCCAAGAAGAGCGACCTCGACGAGAAGCAGTCTGACAATCTGTCAGAAGCGTTCCGCTCACAGATGCCTAAACTGGAGAAGACTGAGTTCAACGTAGAGGTGCAGGCTCTCGGTGAGCAGTCGCAGCCTGTGGTAATAACACAGAGCGAATATATGCGTCGTATGAAGGACATGAGTCGCTACCAGCAGGGAATGAGCTTCTACGGACAGATGCCCGACTCATACAGCATTGTTCTTAACAGCAACCACCCGCTGATAAAGCGTGTGCTGGACGACGTGAAGGACAAGGAGAAAGACAAGGTTGCCGAATATGCTAAGGGCAACCCCGTAGTAAGTCAGCTCATAGACCTCGCCCTGCTGCAGAACGGCATGCTCAAGGGTGCTGCCCTCGACACATTCCTAAAGCGTTCTGTAGAGCTTATAAAATAAAGACGTAGAAAAGCGAATTTATAAGTAATACTACCAACATGTACAACGGTATCAGCGGTACTATATACGCTATGCCGTTGTACATTATTTTATATATATCCACGAGCCCTGTCTGTTGACACAACGAGCCATAGGTGATACTCATAACGATAACGATGATTGCTACCACAGGGACAATGCTGGCAGAGAAGCTGCTGGGGAAGAGTGTGCCGACGCTGCTGAGCAGGATGGCGTGAGGAATACAGGTAAGGAGCACGAGGACGAGTGCCGCAAGGACAAACTCCACAAAGACTACGATAACTGCAAAACGCTCACGCGAAGAGAGTGTGCCGAAGTTGGTGAGAGCCCTCGCAAGACCGCTGCTTCGCACGCTGCCGTAAGCCATAGCACAGAGTACTATCCATATAAGCACGGGCGAAGAGAGCATCGTAGTGAGGTTGCGGAAGAACCAGCGGATGCCCTCGGAACTGAGCATGGAGTTAACATGCCAGTCGGGACGTGCCGCAGCGAGCAACCACGACACAAGGACCAACAGAAGCTGGGCAACAAACACCGTCAGCGACAGTCCCGCGAGAATACTTATCACCTTATTCTTCATCGGCATGGAGATTATCGACGTCGAGGATGTGCAGTTCGAAGGCGCGCACCACAAGACGTGTAGCATTGACATTAACGCGTCCGTTGCCGCCGGGGAAGAGTTTCTGGATGAGGTCGTTCTGACGTTTCTCAAGACTCTTCACGCCGAAGGGCATGCCGCGGAGGTTGGTAATCTGTTCCTTGGTATATCCTAATGCCAGGTGACGCAGGAAACGCTCGTCGTACTCGTCAATCTCGTAATCTACAAGTGCCTCCTGGCGCATAAGCTCCGCAGAGACGCTACGCTTGAAACGCTCTACGAGTTTCTCGAGGATGGGCTGGTTGAACACCATGCGTTTTCCGCTCATGACACTCGACACGTCGCCGTAGGTAAGCAACTCGCCGCTCTTGAGACAGATGCCGTCAGCACCAGCATCGAGGACATCGACCCACAGTTTTTCGTTTAGTATCTCACCAGTAAAGATGAGCACCTTGACATTAGGACGCGTCTCCTTCGTCTGGCGACATATCTCCACACCTATCGTTGTGGAACCGCCGAGACCGAGGTCGAGCAACACGAGGTCAGGCTCCTGCTGTTTCATGAGTTTCCAATAGGCCGACTCGTTCTCTGCCGTACCTATTATCTGAGCCTCCGGGATTTCGTTTCTGAAAATTCCCTCAGTACCCTTCAGTTCGAGGGGCACATCTTCTACGATAATTACTTTAAATGGTTGCATAATTGTTGTGGTAATGTTATCATTATTACTGTGTCCTCGCCTACTCCCCGTGTGGATATGCCACATTCGCGCAGGTGGGTTGACTCGCTAATCTCGCGGACTATCTGTCGGCAAACGAGGAAGGGGATATTCTTTACGTCAGGCACGAAGAAGTCGCGATATTCATAACGTGCCATAACGACCTTGACAACAGTAGTATGTCTGTTGTTGTCGGCAGGTGGGTCGAGAGAAATCTGCATAGCGCCCTTGCTCTCCTGCCTCAGGAGCTCCAGTAGGTAATCCACCATAGAAGCGTCCGGTCTGAGGGTGTCGAGCTGTCGCATAGCCTGTGCAGAGAGTATTGTGTAGAGTTCCTTGTAGTAGTTGACTACCTCCTGAAGTGCGGGCAGCTGTTCCGAAGAGCTGTCGGAAGGCAGCAGCTGACTAATCCTGTTGGGGTAATACATCGTCTCGTGCTTCAACGTACTGAGGCAGTTGTCGAGAACATTATTACTGATGTAGTATTTCTGGTTCTCGTACTCCAGACGGTGTAACTCGTCAATGGAGAGTTCTATGTCGAGATTCTTATCCTTGCTGACGGTGATGTTCTGCTTGAGAGCCTCAGCAATTCTTTTAACTATCTCGCGGAGGTGGTCAGGGTATTTCCTTGTGTCGATAGCAGCGATGCGCTGACTCTTCTCCTCGTCGCTGATATCGTCGAAGAGCATGCGGTTTATCTTCTCCACCTGTTCCACACAATAGCGGTAATACAGTCGCTGACGATAGTACAGCAGGTAGTACGACAGCAGTATCACCACGAGGAGTATGACGAGGAGTATCACCGCCACAGTACGCGTTTGCGACGAAGCCTGCATGGTGCGCACATAGTCGCCAAGCGACTTGTCGGCAGATATTTCCTTATATAGCTGTGTATAGACACGATTGTTATAGTGATACAGCTCCCACTTATGAAGGGCAAGAGCAGCCACAGCAACCTCGTTGCGCAGTTCCAGGATGACGTCGTAGTTGGTTACGAAACCTCGGTGCAGCCACGTTATCTCGGCGGGCTCTCCGCCGCGAGTGTTGGCGAGAGTCATAGGCTGCAGGCTGTCGGGCAGCGTCTTGTTGATGAGCACTATGGCGCTGTCGGCATAGGCTATTGCTGCGGAATAGTCGCCTGCGATGTTGGCATAATACACCTTATTAGAATATATACTTGCGGAGTCTGCCTGTGCCTGTACCGTCGTCAACGACATGCAGAACATAGCCAACAGACACAATGTGCGGGCGATGCCTTTAGGTAGGCGGAAGGCGAAACGCGAGCCTTTGCCAACGGTGCTCTCCGCCGTAAGTGTGGAGATATTGAATATCTTGCTGGTCTTCTTGTACTGCTCTATTATTCCGCGACAGTTCATCAGTCCGAAGCCGTGACCTCCGTTAACCTTATGATTGAAGATGTCCTGCAGTCGGTCCTCTTCTATTCCCTTGCCCGTATCGGTTACCGAGACCTCCACAAACTCTGGTGTCTCCGTTGCCGAGAGGGTTACGCTGCCGCCATCGGGAGTAAACTTCCTGGCATTGTCGGCTAAGGTGTTAAGCATAAACAGCGTCATCACACGGTCTGCCTTAACTACAGCCGGAGTGTTGTCAACACGCAGCTCTATGCCCTTCAGTTGGAACGACATCCTTGAACGCTTCACTACGTCGAAGAGTTCCTGCAGCGGGAAGCTTTCTATTCTAAGTGACAGCTGTCCCTGTCGCAACTGTATCCATTGTGTGAGGACGTCGTTATATTCGTTAATCTTTGCCGTCAGCTCCTCTACATACTTATAGCGTTCCTGTCGGACGTCGTCATTTTCCTTCGTCTCGATGAGTTTGTTTACTTCGTGGATAATACGGTCAATGAAAGGTGTGACGCTATTGACGAGAAACACCTTCGCACGATTTTCTATGTTTCTGCGACGGTTACTCTCCAGCGTCAGTTCTGCCACCTTCCTTTCTTCGTTAATTTCTTCGTAGCGGTTGTTCAGCTCCTCGAGTTTTTGTTGGCTGTCCTCGCTCCACTGTTTCAGGGGTTCAAGAAGGGTGTCGAGTGTCTGCGAGCTGTCACGATGATTACGCAAGTAGCTTATTACAAGAAGCATTATCACCACAGCGAGAATCATCAGCGCCACAGCGAGAATCATCATATTAAGCTGTCCGAGGGTGTGGTCGAGCTGTTCCGCACGTGCCTCCAGCTGTCGGTCCTGACGTGTGGAGTCCTGCATGTCGAGGTAGATGTTGCGGTTATAGTCGCTCTGAGGTTTATCGTCGAGGGCGGAGTATGTCAACGACAGTCGTTCGCGAATGCTTGCCACGAGGTCAGGAGCCTCGTTAATCATTTTGCTCTCGTGTAAAGCGCGTTCCAGACACGCTATTGCGGAGCGGTAGTCACCGATGTTCCAATAGCACGATGCCAGCGTTCTGTATGCTCCTGCTACCTGATAGACGTCGCCGTACTTCCTGAATATCTCCAGAGAACGTTCTGCAAGATAGCCTGCAAGTAAGGAGTCGGGCATCTGGTCGGGATTGATAAACTTCATTGCGGGCAGGTTGTCGGCGATGAGTCTGTCGCGAACGTTCTTTTCAAAGAGGTGTTCACTCATTCCCTGCAGGGCGTTTGCCTCCCAATACACGTCGCCGCTGCCGTGTGCCAGCAGGAAGCAGCGCATAAGATAGTCCCATTCTGTTTGGTTTACCTCTTCTGGTGTACCGCCGGAGATTATTCCTCCTGCACCTATCTGATAAACGTAGTTAAGATACTGTGCTGTATCGTTAAGCACCAGTCCGTTTCCGTTAATTTCGTTTAGCGCATCAATTGAGGGCTGTTCAAGTCCTACATAATAATAATATGTGGAGGTGACGATGGCGAACTCACTTTCCGCATATACGAGTCGCTGTTGCTGTCGGCTGTCAAGGGTACTGCGTTCCTCCTCGATGCGTGCCCTTGCGCGCTGCGCTTTCTCGCTGAAGTCGTAGAAGTCTTTGTTGCGCGACTCTCGCTGACAGAGTCTCATCTGCTGTATGTTGGCAATGAAGAGCTCTATCTGGTTGTCGCTGTTGTTGATAACGCTGTCGAGTTGTCGTGCCGCCAAACGATATTCCATCTTCGCTATGCTCACGAAGGCAAGGTTATTAAGGGCTTCTGCCCTTCCGGCATCGTAGTTCTTTGCCAGCGTCAGAGCCTTCCTGGCATAGGTAGCTGTGGAATCAAGGTCTTTATAGTGATAGGCGTATGATAAAGAATTCAGCCTGTCCACCGCTTGCCTATCGGACGGTGAACAAGCTGAAATAAATACTAAAAGTACAAGAATCAGATTATGCGCGAGCCTTTGCACAATATCCGAGAGCCTCCTTGCACTTGTCTGTTACGTACTTCCAGTCGCCGGCCTTCACCTTGTCGCTTGGGAAGAGCTTAGAGCCCATACCTACGCAGAAGACACCAGCCTTGAACCACTTCGTGAGGTTCTCTTCCTCAGGAGCCACGCCACCAGTAACCATAATCTTAGACCAAGGCATTGGAGCCATAAGACCCTTGATGAGGTTAGGACCTACAACGTCGCCTGGGAATACCTTTGTGAAGTCGCAGCCTACCTCCTGTGCCTTACCAATCTCAGAAGGTGTCAGACAACCTGGGCAGTATGTCACGCAACGACGGTTGCAGACAACAGCGATGTCGGGGTTGAACAGCGGACCAACAACGAAGTTGGCACCCAACTGGATGTAAAGAGATGCGGTCGGAGCGTCAACAACAGAGCCGATACCGAGAGCCAACTCTGGGCATTCCGTGTTAACCCACTTTGAGAGTTCTCCGAATACCTCGTGAG
This sequence comes from uncultured Prevotella sp., assembly GCA_947163985.1. Lineage (GTDB taxonomy): Bacteria > Bacteroidota > Bacteroidia > Bacteroidales > Bacteroidaceae > Prevotella. The sequence goes on along the minus strand of CAMUVE010000085.1, from coordinate 487 downwards.
CGAAGTCGCCGCGATTGGTGAACTCGAAAGCGCGTACACCACCCTCGTAGCAGGCCTTGATTACGTTCTTACAAACTTCAACGTCCTTGTTATAGAAGACAGGGACCATAGGTGCTTCGGCAATCTTTGCCATCACCTGAAACTTATCAAATTTTGCCATTTCTTGTTATTATTCTTTATATTCACGTTTAAGGATATATGAACCATGCTCTACAGCTACCAATTCCCACCCCTCGAAACCAAGTTCGTTGAGTTTCTTCTCGATACCGAAGACTGGCGTTATAACCTTATATTCGTATTGTTTCATAATTAGCGCTGAACGCGACCATTAGCATTACCGCCAGCAAGAGACTCTACTTCGTCAACACCAACGAGGTTGAAGTCACCATTGATAGTGTGCTTGAGAGCAGAAGCAGCAACAGCGAACTCGAGAGCCTCGCCCTGAGTCTTCTTCGTGAGCAGACCGTGGATAAGACCACCAGAGAAT
>CAMUVE010000084.1:0-7553 GCA_947163985.1 uncultured Prevotella sp. | reverse complement strand
GTAGTAGTAGGTCATGACTGTCGTAACAACGGACGTATGTTTGCAGAAACTGTTGCCAACATCTTCTCGGCTAACGGAATAAAAGTATATCTCTTTGAGAGCCTTCGTCCTACACCTGAGATTTCCTATGCTATCCGTCATCTCGGATGTCAGGCAGGTGTTAATGTGACAGCATCCCATAATCCTAAAGAGTATAACGGATATAAGGCTTACTGGGACGACGGTGCTCAGGTTCTTTCTCCGCACGACACCGGTATCATTGACGAAGTCAACAAGGTAAAGATAAGCGATGTTAAGTTCGAGGGCAACAAGGAACTTATCGTTCCTATCGGTGGCGAGATGGACTGGGACTACATCCAGGCAGTGAAAGAGGCAATGGTTGATCAAGACGTAATTCTTCGTCATAAGGACCTCAACATCGTTTATTCTCCAATGCACGGAACAGGTCGCGTAATCATACCTATGGCTCTTCGTTCTTGGGGCTTCCAGAATATCCACGTTGTTCCAGAGCAGATGGTTATCGACGGTAACTTCCCGACTGTCGTAAGTCCTAACCCAGAGAATGCCGAGGCTATGACACTCGGTATGAAGCTTGGAACCCGTTTGAATGCAGACCTCGTTATTGCCAGCGATCCTGATGCCGACCGTCTCGCTATAGTATGTCGTGACAATAAAGGCGAGTGGGTTATCATCAATGGTAACCAAACATGTATGATGTTCTCTTGGTACATCATCGCCAATAAGAAGAAACTCGGTCAGCTAAAAGGTAACGAGTTCCTCGTAAAGACCATTGTAACTACCGAGGTTATTGCGGAAATAGCAAAGAAAAACGGCGTTGAACTGAAAGACTGCTACACCGGCTTCAAGTGGATTGCCAACGAGATTCGTGTGAACGAAGGCAAGAAGAAGTATATAGGCGGTGGTGAGGAAAGTTTCGGATTCCTGCCATTCGACAAGGTACGTGATAAGGATTCACCAGCATCTATCTGCCTGATTTGTGAGATTGCAGCATGGGCTAAAGATAACGGTAAGACTCTCTACGACCTTCTTATGGATATTTATCTGGAGTATGGTTTCTCTAGGGAGGTAACAATCAACGTAGTACGTCCAGGAAAGACTGGTGCCGACGAGATAAAGCAGATGATGGAGAACTTCCGCAAGAACCCGCCAACAGACCTCGGTGGTTCAAAGGTTTGTCTCTGGAAAGACTATCAGACCCTTGAGGCAAAGTATGCTGACGGTAGGGTAGAGAAGCTTGATATGCCGGCAACAAGCAACGTGCTTCAGTGGTTCTGCGAGGATGGCAACAAGGTTAGTGTCCGTCCGTCAGGAACAGAGCCAAAGATTAAGTTCTATCTTGAAATTAAAGACAACAGCATGAAGTGTGCTGACTGCTACGACCGTTGCCTGAAGGCAGCTGACGAGAAGATAGCAGCTATCAAGAAGAGTCTTAACTTAGAGTAATATTACAGAAACTTTATAATTCTTCGGTAAATCGCCAACAGATAACGGCGAATAGGAAAGAGGCGGGTCCACACGAAAGAGTAGGCTCGCCACTTTTTGTCTGTCGTCATATCGGCAACGTCACGTCCTTTACGGTAGAAACCTATCGCTACGGCATGAACATCCTTCAATTGACATTCCTCCGTTGCTATATTTCCATCACCACGCAGTACCACATGCTCTCCTTTGATACTTATAATTCTATGTAACACATAGTGCTTAGGTGATATTTCTGCCAAAACAGGGTCTCCAACTTTAGGGTTCTCAGCCTTCTTCAGTATGGCACTGTCGCGTCGGTCTTCCAGGAAAGGTCGCATACTGAATCCGCGGAGGCGCAACGTCACCGTATGTCCTTCGTTGAGTAGTTTTATCACCTCCGGCAGAAGTGCTGCATTATCAAAGAGCTTCTCTTCTACTGTGAGACTTTTATAGTTGCTTGACATATTTTTGCAGAATCTTTATCGGGCAGACAATGAAGAGTGTACATACCCGTAGTTTCTATTACCTTTGTTACGTTATTACATACGGCATCAAAGATGTCGTGGTCCCATTTCATTGTCGAACATGCCGGCAGGAATGAAGCGAATGCCTCAACGGGTGCCAGTCTATCTACCGAGTTTTTCTTTGCACGATCTATTCGTGTTATAGCTCCCAGCGGAGCCTTAACCTGTCGGTAGCATGGTGTCTTCCCGCTCCAGGGACTTCCGTAGATATAGTGCTTCCCGTCAATGTATCTTACTATAGGATTATCGTCGTTCATCAGGTCGCAGTTGTCAATATATCTCAGCCACATACTCACCTGTGTGCTCTTTCCTGTTCCGCTTTTCGCGATGAACGCATATCCGTATCCGTCGTGTCTTACCAGTGAGGCGTGTACCATTAGTGTCTGGTGTGTGCTGCTTGAAAAAGCAAAGATGAGCATCAGAGCGTTGTTAAGTCCGAAGCACCTCTGGTTATAACTTCCATTAAGTGCACAACGACATTGGCTGAAGTCTTTGTTCGTTTGCAGCAAGGCACATTCCCTTTTTTCTATATCCTTTATAATATACTGGTATCCTCCGTCGTTCAGACTGTCCACTATGGTATCTCCGTTTCCTGTGTCGAAGGAGTCTATACGATGCCTCTCGCTTTTCGGTATCACCGGTAGCTTGTCATCAACAGTAAGATTAAACAGCAGTTCTTCGTCGTTGCAGGCATTGATCCTGAACGGTTCAAACGAAGGCAGTAGCCGCATGTCATTAACAGACGACTCTTCGAAGTTTATCCTTACCTTAAATTCTGCTATCTGGAAGTAGTGCGTTGACTGTGGCATCTTTTTTAGTTGTTGTCAACAGCCTGAAACTGGAAGTCGGACATATCAACATTCCTAATGTCATACTTCCCGGTCTTGGCATATTTCGACTTCAGTTTATTGTAACGCTTCTGTACCTTCTTAAGTTTTTTGTCGTAGAAGACAGTACATACTCTTTTTGGCATTCCCCTATCTTCCAGGTAGTTGCGCAGCTGGGTGCTGTACTCGTTACCATGTTTCACGAAGCGTTTCTTGCCATCCATCCACACGTTTCTTATCTGTTGTATATCGGTGAAATACACAGTAGAATCGTTAAACGATGCCGCCATACCAAAAATGTATAGGGCTTCAACTTTCTTGTCTTTTTTGGGCTTCGCCGACACGCTTGTGGTTACTGTCACAAGCATCAGCATTATTACTGTTATTATAGATAATCTTTTCATTTTATACTCCAAGATACGTTTTCAGCAACTTATTGCTCGTGCTGTTACGCAGTTTACGTATTGCCTTTTCCTTTATTTGTCTCACGCGTTCGCGTGTAAGACCTGTGGCGTGTCCAATCTCTTCAAGTGTCATTTCCTGACATCCTATGCCGTAGAACGATTTTATTATCTTCTGCTCCCTTTCGTTCAGGATGTTCAGTGCCGCCGCAATCTCGTCGCGTAGCGACTCTATTACCAGCGAGCGGTCAGCCATTGGCGCGTCATCGTTTACCAATACGTCAAGCAGACTGTTGTCATCGCTATCGCTAAATGGCGCATCCACGCTCACATGTCTGGTGTTCGACTTTAGTGCCACTTCTACCTTTTCTTCGGGTAGGTCCGTCTTTTCTGCTATTTCTGAGACGTTAGGTCGTCGTTCGTTTTCCTGCTCAAACTTATTGAGAGCCCTGTTTATTTTGCTTACTGACCCCACTTGATTCTGTGGCAGGCGTACTATTCTGCTTTGTTCAGCAATAGCCTGATGGATACTCTGACGAATCCACCATACGGCATAAGATATAAATTTGAAGCCCCTCGTCTCGTCGAATTTCTCGGCAGCCTTTATCAGTCCGAGGTTACCTTCGTTAATGAGGTCTGGCAAACTCAGTCCCTGATTCTGGTACTGCTTAGCGACACTAACCACAAATCGCAGGTTAGCCTTTGTCAGTTTCTCCAGAGCTTCGCGGTCACCCTTCTTTATTCGTTGTGCCAGTTCTACCTCTTCTTCTGCGGTGAGCAGGTCTTCTCGTCCTATCTCCTGTAGGTACTTTTCCAGAGATTCGCTCTCTCTGTTTGTTATTGATTTCGAGATTTTCAGTTGTCTCATAACGATAGTTTGTTTTCAAACGAATGCAAAAATACTAACATTCCTACACATGACAAAATTATTTTTGATTTTTTTTACATTAACAACGGGACCCAAGGCCTTTTCCCTGAGTCCCGTTGTCTGAAATAAGTGTATTTTTAATATAAGGAGATACTATTCGCTAAGGTCAACAGCGAAGTAACCTTTCTTTCCTGTTGGGAAGTATCCCTGAATGTAGAGAACTGGTTCCTTGCTTGTAGAAGCCTCTTTGACAATCTTCTGCAACTCGTCGATGCTCTTTACTGGCTGGTCATTAATTTTCTGGATAATGTAACCCTTTGTGATACCAGCTCTCTTCAGGGCTCCGTTGTTAACCTTCATTACCTCCAGACCATAGCCAATGTTCAGCTGCTCCTTTGTCGCTGCCGTTATCTCGCGGAAGTTTCCTCCCAGTACGTCCAGGTCTGCTGTCTTCACAATGTTGGTATTTCCCTGAGCGTTCTTCAGAGTAATTGTTGAAGAGTGCTTTTTCTTGTTACGCAGATAGCTTATGGTAACCTTCTCTCCAGGACGTTTGTTAGCCAGATATTCTTGTAGTTCTGCCATCTTAACAACCTTCTTTCCGTCAATAGCTGTGATGACGTCCTCCTTCTGTATGCCTGCATCGGCAGCAGCTCCGTCGTCGCCGACTTTGTTAACGTAGATACCTTCCATTGTTCCGAGGTCAATATCCTTGCCCTGTTCCTTCTGGCTGTCGATGTATTTGTTGACGTCCATTCCCTCTATACCGAGTACAGCACGTTGTACCGTTCCGTATTTCTTCAGGTCTTCCACCACCTTATTCATAATAGTAGTAGGAATAGCAAAGCCGTAGCCGCTGTACGAACCTGTCTGCGAGTATAGCATAGCGTTGATGCCCACCAGCTCTCCAAGGGTGTTCACCAGCGCACCGCCAGAGTTTCCTGCATTGATGGCTGCATCGGTCTGTATGAAACTCTCCACACCGTTAGCACCCAGCGAGCGAGCCTTTGCACTCACGATACCGGCAGTAACCGTAGAATTCAGGTTGAAGGGATTACCCACAGCCAACACCCATTCGCCAACCTTCAGCTTGTCAGAGTCTCCGATAGGAAGGGTGGGGAGATTCTTGCCGTTAATCTTGATAAGGGCGAGGTCGGTATTCTTGTCGGTACCAATGATGCGTGCCGAGTATTCACTATTGTCGTTAAGTGTTACTGTCAGTTCGTCTGCACCTTCCACAACGTGATTGTTAGTTACAATATATCCGTCAGCAGAGATGATGACACCCGAGCCGGCACCCTGTTTCTTCGGTGTCTGAACCTGTTGCTTACGTGTGCCTCCATTGCCGCGCTCACCAAAGAAACCAAACGGGTCGAAGAAGTCTGAGAATGGGTCCTGAACCTCTACTACCTGAGTTTTTGAGTTCTGTACAAATTTAATATGTACTACTGCCGGCAGAGCCTTTTCGGCAGCGTATGTTAAATCTACGGGCTGACCAGGTGCCGGAGCCGAAGCCATAGCCGGAGCGGGAGCCTCGTTAGAACATGTCTTAGCAAATGATGCTGTTGAGAATGCAAGTGCTATGGCGCACGATGCATAAACGAAATAATTTGATACCTTTTTCATATTATCTTACTTGTTAAATCTTTTATTTCTTAGTTTTAAAACCTGTGCAAAAGTACATGCAAATTTCGTTCCATCTGACATTTTGTCCTATCTTTTGTCCTCTTTTAACACTCAAAACCTCCTTGTTAACGGGCATTAGCGAGTAGGACTGCCATTTTTACATTCATTGATGTTATCTAATTTTTTTAATTCTAAAATATTTTTGTAATTTTGCACGCAAAATCATAAAAATAGTAATAAAATGACAATAAAAAACATCCCAGTTTTGCTGCTCACAGGCTATTTAGGTAGTGGCAAGACAACTCTGTTAAATCGTATTCTAAAGAATCAGAAAGGAATAAAGTTCGCTGTTATTGTTAATGATATTGGCGAAGTTAACATTGATGCTGACCTCATCGAGAAAGGTGGAGTAGTAGGACAGAAGGACGACTCTCTCGTGGCTCTCCAAAATGGCTGTATCTGCTGCACTCTAAAGATGGACCTTGTGGAACAGCTGCGTGATATTACCCGTATGAAACGCTTCGATTATATTGTTATCGAGGCAAGCGGCATCTGTGAACCGGCTCCCATAGCACAGACTATTGTCAGCATCCCTTCTTTGGGTCCTGAATACATTATGGATGGCTATCCGCAACTTGACAGCATTGTTACCGTTGTCGATGCACTGCGTATGCGCGACGAGTTCAATAGCGGTAGCGACCTTATGCGTAACAACATCGACGAAGATGACATTGAGAACCTCGTCATCCAACAGATAGAGTTCTGTAATATTATCCTTCTTAACAAGGCTTCCGAAATTACAAAGGAAGAACTTGGCAAGGTGCGCCAGATTATACGTACCCTGCAGCCCAAAGCAGAGATTATAGAGTGTGACTACGGCGATGTTGACCTTGACCGCATCATCAACACTCACAAGTTTAATTTCGAGGAGGTCGCTACCTCTGCTACCTGGATTCAGGAAATAGAAGGACATGATGATGACGATGACGATGACGATGACGACCACGAGCACCATCATGAGCACGACCACGAGCACCATCATGATCACGAGCACCATCATGATCACGAGCACCATCATCATCACGATGAAGGCGAGGCTGAAGAGTATGGTATCGGCACCTTTGTATATTATGCACGACGTCCGTTCAATCTTGGACTCTTCGACGAGTTCGTAGCCCGCAAATGGCACAAGAACATCATCCGTGCAAAAGGTATCTGCTATTTCCGCGGCGAAGAAGACACCTGCTATGTATTTGAGCAAGCCGGTCATCAGGTGTCCCTGCGCAATGCCGGTCAGTGGTATGCTACAATGCCAAAAGACGAGTTAGAGGACTTCATGGAGCGTAACCCGCAACTCCGTAGAGATTGGGACGACCAGTATGGTGACCGTATGCAGAAATTAGTCTTCATAGGTCAGAATCTTGATAAGGAAAAGATTACCGCCGACCTCGACTTCTGCTTAGACTAAAGAAAGCCACATAAGAAAGCCCCGACCACTCGGAGAGATTTTTAGGGGTTAGAGGTTAGGGGGTAGAGAAATGTTTTGACGCCATATTACATATCTCTCTCCTCTCTCCTCTAAGATTTCTCGCGCTCGAGAAATCTACTGCAAAGATACAAAGAAACTCCCATACTTGTATAATTCTGATACCCTGCACTGAAACATTTTCTCAACCCGCCTAATCAGATGTGTAAGTAGCCCACTTACTGCGTGTAAGTAGCCCACTTATTCACATTGACGCACTGTAGTACAATTCCAAGTAAGGCACTTTGTCTTAGCCTGAAATACGTTGACTCCTGCCAAGCCTTTTAAGAGTTAAAAAAA
>CAMUVE010000083.1:0-7570 GCA_947163985.1 uncultured Prevotella sp. | reverse complement strand
CCTCTGCTTGTAAGGCAGATGCTCTAAACCAGCTGAGCTAAACGCCCTTACTTTTGAAAAGCGATGCAAAGGTACGGCAATAAAACCTAACCACCAAATTTATTAACACTTTTTTAGAATAAAATAGCCGTATGACTTACGGCACACGGCTATTTTACTTTTATATTATGTTCAAATGATTAGTCTGTAACCTGAACAGTTGCACGACGGTTGTAAGAGATTGGTGACAGAGCGTCAACACCACCCTTAGCTTCCTGCTTGATGTTTTCAGCCTTAACACCCATCTTAACGAGCTCGTCAGCAACGCACTTAGCACGCTTCTCAGACAGAGTCTGGTTGTACTTCTGGTTACCAGTAGCCTTGTCAGCGTAACCAACAACGAGGAGTTTGTTGTTGTTAGCAGCAGCATACTTTGCAAGTGCCTGTACGTTTACGAGGTCTTTCTTCTCAGCGATTACGCTCTTACCGATGTTGAAGAATACAGAAACAGGAGTGTTGATGAATTCCTTAACATGCTCTGGAGCTGGAGCTGCAGTTGGTTTTGGCTGGTTAGCCAGGAGGTTCTTCAGACGAGCGATCTCACCGTTAGCGTCAGCAAGCTGAGCGTTGAGGGCGTCGATCTGGCTCTGTGAGAGTGCCTTGATAGCATCTACGTCTGGACAGTTCTTCCAACCTGCCTTACCGATGTTGTATGTTACACCAACCTCAGCATACAGAATGTTGTCGTGAGAATCGAACACGCGCTTACCAACTGAGCGACCATCACCGTCGAACTTAGGCTCGAAGTAGTTCCAACCGAGTTCGAGGTTAACAGCCAACTTCTCGCATACGTAGAACTGGTTCAGCAAACCGATGCCTAAAGACATTGAGTAGATGTTGTTGCTCATGTTGCGAGCAACACCTGCGCCACCGAAGAGGCTGAGGTTATATATACGACTTGGGTTGTAACCGCAGAAAATGTTGCTGAGGTTAAATACTGGCTGAGCCTGGATGCTCCAGAACTTATACTTCTCAGAAGCGTCCTTGCCAGAAATTCTCTTACCCCAGATACCGCTACCCTTAACACGGAAACCCATCTCAGGAGAGAACCACTTACCGATAGCTACTGCTACCTCAGGGCTTGTGCGGAAACTCTTAACAGGACTTTTTGAGCTACCGAAGTTGCTCTGGCTGGGATAGAATACGTCCCACTGTCCACCAACTTGTACAAACCAGTTGCTCCAGAATGAATTCGTTACAACGCTATTCTTCAGAACTGGATCTGAATCCTGTGCCATTGCAGAGAAAGAAATACCTGCAAGAGCTAAAACAACTAATAACTTTTTCATAAAATTGATTTTAATAATAGTATTTTAATTACGTAATTTCACTTTGCGGGCACAAATGTACAAACTTTTTTCCACTTGTTACACATTTTTCGCGGTTTTTTTCTTCATTATGTGTTTTTTTTACTTTCCTCATCGGAAGAGCGCCTCTATATCGTCGTGTTTTAAAATGTTCAGAATGACTTTCCCGTCGGGAGTATAATTGACATTCGTACATTGGAAGAGGTTATTCACTATGTCGTCCATCTCCTCGTTGTTCAACACCTGTCCTACGGGTATTGCAGCATTACGTGCAAGACAGTCGGCTATGGCGTGCCCTATATCTGTTGAGTTTACACTCCCCTGCTCTTCCGCCTCAGCCACCATCTGTTGTACAAGAGCTGTTATCTGCAGTCCTTCTATGCCCGCCGGTATGCCGTTAACACCGTAGCTTCCGCCACCGAGGGGTACTATGTCGAAGCCTATGCGCTGCATCTCTGGGAGTACATGTTCCATAATAACCTGTTGCGACGGCGGCAACTGCACCACCTCCGGGAACAGCACTTTCTGCGTCGGCAACACGTTCGCTGTGTCCTTGTTCATATATCTCTCGTAGAGTATCCTTACGTGGGCACGATGCTGGTCTATCACCATCAGTCCCGACTTCACGGCAGTCATGATGTACTGACCTTTATACTGGTAGTGTGCTGGCGACTTGTCGGAGAAGATGTCCTCGGGGGCAGTCTCTTTCGTTGTCTCGAACAAGGGTTGTTCGTGTTGTTTTCTCGTAAGAACACCTTCGTAGAGCTTTTCCCAGTTGCGCGTTACCTTGTGCGAGTGGTGTTGGCTCTCTTTGAACGGATTATACTGAGGGTCATAATCTACCTTTGGCATCGTCGGCATCTCGCCGCTATGCTCTCTATACACTGGTATGTCGGGCTTTCCTTCGGTGTTGAAGTCTATTATAGGGACATCGTGGAACTTTCCTATCGCGTCTCTTACGGCAGCCGTAAGTATCTGCCACAGCGTCTGTTCGTTCTCGAATTTTATCTCTGTCTTCGTAGGATGGATATTCACATCGATATCTCCCGCAGGCACATCCATATAAATAAAGTACGGCACCTGGTCGCCTGTAGGCACAAGACGTTCGAAAGCCATCTGTACAGCCTTGTGGAAATAAGGGTGACGCATAAAACGACCGTTTACGAAGAAGTACTGATGAGCACCTTTCTTCTTGGCTGACTCAGGCTTCCCTACAAAGCCGTATATCTTTCCCATCGTCGTCTCTACATCCACCGGAAGAAGGTCCTGGTTGAGTTTCTTTCCGAAGACGTCTATTATGCGCTGTCTCAGACTGCCCGCATTAAGATGGAACAGCTCTGTGCCGTTGCTGTGCAGGGTAAACTTTATGTCGGGATATACGAGTACTATTCGTTCAAAGGCGGAGAGTATGTTATTCAGCTCCGTAGCATTCGACTTCAGGAACTTCCTTCGTGCGGGGACGTTGAAAAAGAGATTCTCTATGCTGAAGTTACTTCCTGCGGGACACGATACCGGTTCCTGACTTATCACCTTACTTCCTGCTATCGTTATCGACGTTCCTATGTCCTCCGTATGCAGACGTGTCTTAAGCACTATCTGCGCAACAGCAGCTATCGAGGCGAGAGCCTCACCGCGGAAACCCATAGTGTGCAGACAGAAAAGGTCGTCGGCAGAGCGTATCTTCGACGTAGCATGACGTTCAAACGACAGTCGGGCATCGGTTTCCGACATCCCCTTTCCGTCGTCAATAACCTGTATCAGCGTACGTCCCGCATCGACAACAATAACCTGGATTTCCTTGGCACCGGCATCAACAGCATTCTCCACCAGTTCCTTTATCACTGATGCAGGACGTTGTATCACCTCGCCAGCAGCAATCTGGTTGGCAACACTGTCGGGAAGTAGTTGTATTATATCACTCAACTTTTTACTATTTTTATTTTTGCCATGAAATGGCAAAACACGGAACACGAACTATTAACTATTCACTCTTCACTATTAACTATTCACTCTTCACTCTCCTCTGTAACAGGAAGCTTCTGCAGCGGCACCGCATGGCGCTCAATATTCTTCAGCTCCATACCCTGTTTCTTTCCTCTCCACACGAAGATATCCTCTTTGCTTACCGGTCGCACATCGTCGAACCACGCAAAGCTGCTCAGTTTATACTTGTCTGGCGGAATCTGCGTCATTGGGTACATCATACCCTCCGACTTCGACGTCCACACCCTGTCAAGCACCTTGTTCTTCATATACATTCGCAGTGTGTCTGTCTCCGTATAGTTCAGCAGTATCAGCGTAGAGTCCTGTTCGTCCACAGGGTAGTATATTGCCAAGACGTTGCCTACAGCCTCGTTGAGGTACAGGTTACCGTCGCGGAAATATGCATACATATCCCTCGACGACAGTTGGTTATAATGTTCTTCCTCGTCGGCTTTCTCCACCGACAACGCCTGTCCGTTCACGTGTGCATAGTTAATGGTCGAGTCGTTCATATACACATAGACCACCTCGCCGAGCAACTGTCGTCCTTCGTACCATATTATCGGGTCTTTGTACATCGTCATACACGAGTCTTTGGTGTTATACACCAGCGAGTCGCATACTGCCTGCATATCCTTCCTGTACGCGCGAACCTTATTATATAAGTGCATCTTCCTATATACCGAGTCGGTATTAAGATAGTACGAATACATCTTCATGCTGTCGGAGTGCAGGTACAGCGTGTCACCCTGTGAGTACTCCAGCAGCAGGGCACGCTTTGTGGCATACGCCTCGCCGGTCTGCTCGTTATACCAGAAGTAGTCGCTGTGTAGTTCGTTGTCGTTTTGTTTGTCTTTATACACAACATTATTAAACCCCTCGCTGACGCCCGTCTTCTCGTCGTAGAACAGGCTGTCGCCCGTCATTTCGCGGTTCTTGTTTGTCAGCGTACTCCTTCCGTAGAGCTGTGCCTTTCCCTTCTTGGTGTCGTAGTATCCTTCTTCTGTGTGTATCACGCTGGCGTCCGACGTTATCGTCGATGGTCCCACGACGTGCGACAGCGACGTATGGGTGTCGTAGTACAGGGTGTCTGTCTGCAGAAGGAACTTCGGGTTCTTTAGGTTCACCGAGTAGCGGAACTCCGCCATCTTCTCCTCTGTGTTATACTGTCCCCAGTCCGATGTCAGCACGTTATCGTTGTCAACCATCTTTCCTCCCTCGAAGAAATATCCCAGGTTATACAGTCTGTCGAAGTCGAGACTGTCCGTATAAAGTTTCGTCTTACGGTGTGTCAGCAGTACGTTACGACGTGCACGTGCCATCTGTTCGTTGCCGTCGTAGTAGGCGTAGTCGCTGTTCAGCGACAGCGTGTCGCCCTGACGCATCTTCACGTGACCGAATGCCTCGAAGGAGTTTGTCGCCTCGAAGAAGTATGCGCTATCACAGCTCATCGTGGCACCTTTATGCTTGAACTGCACGTGTCCGTTGAGTATCTGTGCTCCGGGCACTCTGCCGTACATGTCGTACGTCAGCTGGTCGGCATGAACAAGATACACCCTCTCGTCAACCTTCTTGCGCGGAGCTTTCTTCTTTGGTGCCATCCTCGACTGTGCCAGACAAAGTCCAAAGAGGCATAGAACAACCACAAGTATTGCTCTATGCCCACCATAATTTGTTATATGTTCTTTTCTTTGGTGTTTCATTTAATCCATCCTTCATGTTCGAAGTCACAGTCCTTATAGCGGTCCTTCATCCACACATAGGTGTGTTTCAGCTTATCGCTTATCCATTGCGACAGGAACTCTTCCTTGCGGTGTTTCAGCACTACGTCCTTCATCACCTGGAAGTCCTCGGTTATCGTGGCGCGGTGTCCCTCGGTACGACTCTTCAGCTTTATGAAGGCGCAGACGGTCTTTCCGCGTTGGTTAACCATCTCGAAGGCTTTGCTCACCTGTCCTACCGCAAGGGTGTCTGCCACCCTTGCCACCTCTGTGGGGAGGTCCTGCATGCGGAAGCGCGAGGTACGTCCCTGCTCTGAGGTGTTCGCCATCAGTCCGTTGTTGCTCTTCGTGTCCTTATCGTCAGAGAGGTATGTGGCAGCCTCCTCGAAGGAGAACTTCCCGGCTCTGATGTCGTTGGCTATGGAGTCCAGGCGCTCGTGTGCTGCTGTTATAGCATCCTGCGACACACGTGGTTTTATAAGTATGTGGCGCACCTTAATCTTGTCGCCTCGTTTGTCTATGAGCTGAATGATGTGGTATCCGAACTCCGTCTCCACAATCTTGGAAATCTTCTTCGGGTCGGTGAGGTTGAATGCTACGTTGGCGAAGGCGGGGTCTAACATTCCACGACCGGTGTAGTCGAGTTCTCCACCCTGACGTGCCGAACCCGGGTCTTCGCTATACAGACGTGCAAGGGTAGCGAACGATGTCTCGCCATTTGTCACACGTTCTGTAAACGAGCGCAACTGTCCCTTAACCCTATCTATCTCGTCCTGTGCCACCTTGGGAGTCATCGTTACTATCTGTACCTCCACCTCGGTGGGCACGTATGGCAGACTGTCCTCGGGAAGGTCTCTGAAGTATGAACGCACGTCGGCGGGCGACACCTTGATGTCTGCCACGAGCTTCTCCTTCATCTTGTCTATCAGCTGACGGTTGCGGAAGTCGTCGCGCATCTCCTGACGCATCTCTGTGATGCTCTGTTTACGATACTCCTCGAGTTTCTCGCGGTCGTTATCTACCAGCTGCAGCCAGTAGTTTATCTGCTGATCTACTGCCGACGTCACCTCTGCCTCGGTAACCTCTATGGAGTCTATTGCCGCCTGGTGCAGGAAGAGTTTCTGTACTGCTATCTGTTCCGGTATAGCACAGTCGGGATTTCCCTTCCACGTAACACCCTCTGCTGCGGCCTGCATACGTGTTGCCTCGATGTCGCTCTTCAATATCGGTTCGTCACCGACAATCCATACCACCTCATCGACGATACTTGCCTCGCGCACCACAGGCTCTGCCACCACTTTCTTTACTGTGGTGTCAGCTACCATAGTGTCGATGGCTGTAGTGTCGTTGTCGGGAAGCCACATCGTGCCCATGCCGCCTCTTGCATTTGTTGCGAAGAGCGCCGTCATAAGCACAACAGCTATAGGAAGACTTTTCTTATTTTTCATCATCATTTTATTACTTCACTGTCTTGAGCACCTCAGGATCTACGTAGTAGGTATAGCGCTTACGAAGCGATGCCACCCACTCCTTCTCGAGCTGGTCCTGATAGTCTGCAACAACGAGGTTACGCACGTCGGTATAGTCCTCCGGACCTTTCTTCAGTATCTTACCATAGACAGCATCTATTGGGTAGCCGTCAATAGCTTTTACTACGGTGTCTTTCTTGAACACCATCTTGTCTATGAAGGCGTTGTCGCCCTTCTTGAAGATGCCCTTCTCCACACGGATACGTATCACGCTGTCGTTATTGAATGTTGTGCGCAGCTTCTCTGCCCACGCCTCGAAGTCGAGACCCTTCACGCAGTCCTTCACCGCCTTCTTGTCGGCTTCGTTCTTCACGTGGTATGCCATTCCCTTGTATCGTGGCTCGTCCCACTTATAGTTTTTCTTGTGTTTCTTGAAGTATGCAGCCAGTCCTGCCTCGTCCTTTGCTGCCTTGTCCCACACCTCACGGTTGCTTATTTCGTAGAGCAGCAGTCCGTCGTGGTACTCCTTTACGAGGTTGTCCAGGTCAGAGTCTTTTGCCTGCATCTCTGCCGCACGCTTGTCAACGAGCTGTTCACGTTCTATGCCCTCTTTCTTTGCCAGCGAGTCAACGATGTTGTTTGCCAGTCGGTCGCGGACGTTACGCGACTCTAAGAATCTCATGATGTCGCTGCGCAGACTGTCGTATGGCTCCAGTTGCTTACGGTCCTTCAGCAGTATGATGTGCCATCCGAAGGGAGAGTGTACGGGCTTGCTCACCTCACCCACCTTAAGTGCATAGGCAACGTCCTCAAACTCTTTTATCGTCTGGTTGGGAGCTACCCATCCTAATTCTCCGCCACGCGGTGCTGTACGACGATCTACAGAGAACTTCTTTGCCATCTCGGCGAAGTCGGCACCGCCAAGAATCGCGTTATAGATAGAATCTACACGCACCTTGACAGAGTCTGCCTCTTCCTTGCTGGCGTTAGTACTCTCGCGCAACAGTATGTGTGCGGGCTTTATGAGTCCACGAGGACCTATGGCGTCCTT
>CAMUVE010000082.1:0-7676 GCA_947163985.1 uncultured Prevotella sp. | reverse complement strand
GTCATCAGACTATCGGCGAGTCCTTCGGAGCCCGTCTGGAGAATCTTGACGACGTCTTTCACGGTGTAGCTACAGATGCCACGATACTCTCCGACAGTATGTTGTTCAAGGGACTTCCAAGACGTATCACCGTAGGACGTTACCACTCGTGGGTAGTGTCGAAAGAAGGACTTCCTGAAAGTCTTGAGGTGCTGGCAGAAAGCGACGAAGGACAGATAATGGCTCTGCGCCATAGAGAGTTGCCTGTCTATGGAATACAATTCCACCCCGAGAGCGTGTTGACACCCTCTGGTAAGGAGATAGTGGAGAATTTCCTAAAACTCTGATGTAAAGTGGAAACGTATGCCCTTGAAGTCTTCCTGCGCCATCTGGAGGACGTATGACGAGTCGGCGAGGAAGACGTCGCGTCCTTCCTTGTCCTTCGCCATATACTGATATTTGCGTTTCTTGAAGGCATCAAGTTCCGCATCGTCGTCAGCCTCTATCCAACAAGCCTTATACAGGTGGATGGGCTCCCAACGGCAGCGTGCGTTGTATTCGTGTTCCAGACGATACTGGATAACCTCGAACTGCAGCTGTCCTACGGTACCAATGATTTTGCGATTGTTGAACTGGTTGACGAAGAGCTGTGCAACACCCTCGTCCATAAGCTGGTCGATACCTTTCTGCAGCTGTTTCTGTTTCATGGGGTCATCGTTCTCGATGTATTTGAACATCTCCGGCGAGAACGACGGCAGTCCGCGGAAGTGCAGCTGTTCTCCCTCGGTCAGCGTGTCGCCAATCTTGAATATGCCGTTGTCTGGCAGACCCACGATGTCTCCCGGCCACGCCTCGTCGATAGTTGACTTGCGCTGCGCCATAAACTGTGTGGCGGCCGAGAAACGGAGTGTCTTCCCGTGACGCACGTGCAGGTAGGGCTGGTTGCGCTGGAAACGTCCCGAGCAGACCTTGCAGAAAGCGATGCACGAGCGGTGGTTGGGGTCGATGTTGGCTGTAATCTTAAAGATAAATCCGGTGAATTTAGGCTCTTCAGGACTCACCATACGCTCCTCAGCCTTTGTGGGACGTGGTGAGGGAGCTATCTCGACGAAACAGTTAAGCAACTCCTGAACACCGAAGTTGTTGAGTGCGGAGCCGAAGAATACCGGAGCGACCTCAGCGGAGCGGTAGCTCTCGACGTCGAATTCCGGATAGACGCCGTCCACCAGTTCCAGGTCTTCGCGCAGCTTGCTGGCATCGGCTTCTCCGACGCGCTTGTCGAGCTCTGTGGAATCGAGTTCCACACCGACCTTTTCGGTGACGCGCTGTTTGTCGGGGGTAAAGAGGTCCAGTTTCTGTTCGTAGATGTTATACACACCTTTGAACTTAGCACCCTGATTTATGGGCCATGATAGCGGGCGCACCTTTATCTCCAGTTCCTGTTCCAGTTCGTCGAGCAGGTCGAAGGGGTCGCGTCCCTCACGGTCCATCTTGTTGATGAAGATAATGACAGGAGTGTTACGCATACGGCATACGGTCATCAGTTTACGCGTCTGTGCCTCTACGCCTTTGGCGCTGTCGACAACGATGATGGCCGAGTCAACAGCCGTCAACGTTCTGTATGTGTCTTCCGCGAAGTCCTGGTGTCCAGGAGTGTCGAGGATATTTATCTTGTACTCGTTGTCAGTACCCTCCGGAGTGTAGTCGAACTCCATAACAGAGGTGCTGACAGATATTCCGCGCTGCTTCTCAATGTCCATCCAGTCGGAGGTGGCAGTCTTCTTAATCTTGTTGTTCTTAACAGCTCCGGCCACCTGAATCTGACCTCCAAACAACAGCAGTTTTTCTGTGAGTGTTGTCTTACCAGCATCAGGGTGCGATATGATTGCAAACGTTCTTCTGCGTTCAATTTCTTGGTTCATCCTTCTTTACCTTTTATTATTTTAGGGTGCAAAGGTACTAAATAATTCATAATTCATAATTTAGAATTCATAATTTTTATAAAAAAGTTGGGCGAATAGAAAATTTTATATACTTTTGTAGAATGAAAAACTTGAAAAACGACATATTTGCACTTATAATACTACTATCAATCCCTGCCGCATCCTTTGCACAGAAGGATGCTATAAGCCTTGGTTCCTGTGAAGTGAAGGAGGGCATTCTGCACGGTCAGTATCGTGGAGAGATGCTCAGCGGAAAGCCTCACGGAAAGGGTAGCGTGACTTACAGCAACGGCGACACCTACGACGGAGAGTACCATAAGGGAAAGCGTCAGGGATTTGGTGTGTATTCTTTCGCTGACGGTGAGAAATACGAAGGTCAGTGGTTCGGCAATCAGCAACACGGAAAAGGAACATACTATTTCCAGAACAACAATCGCTACGAGGGCTTGTGGTTCCGCGACTACCAACACGGTCAGGGTACTATGTACTATTATAATGGTGACAAGTACGAGGGTCTGTGGTATCAGGACAAACGTCAGGGAAAGGGGAAATACACCTATGCCAACGGAGCCTTCTACGACGGTCAGTGGAAGGACGACAAGAAGTGGGGCAGAGGAAAGTTCGACTGGGGCGACGGCACTCTCTACGACGGCGAGTGGGTTAACAACGTTCGTTCCGGAAAGGGCACCAACTACTACTCCGACGGCGACGTCTATACCGGTATGTGGAAAGAAGATATGCCCAACGGAAAAGGAATATACAAATTCCAGAATGGCGACAGGTACGAAGGCGACTACGTACAGGGCGAGCGCACAGGAGTGGGCACGTTCAAATATGCCAACGGCGACGTCTATACAGGCGACTTCCGCGACGGCAACAAAGACGGACAGGGAACCTTCAAATGGAAGAACGGCGACATCTATGTAGGCGGTTGGAAGAATGACAAACAGAACGGAAAAGGAAAACTCACCAAGACCACAGGCGACGTCTTTGAAGGCGGTTTCAAGAACGGAAATGTAGATGGTGAGGTGATAATACATTTCCACGACGGAGCAAAGTTCCGCGGAACCTACCGTAACGGTATGCGAAACGGAAAAGCTATCGAGGAAGACAAAAACGGAAATCGCTTCGAAGGAACATACAAAGACGACGTACGTGAAGGAAAATTCGTAGAGAAGGACCGCAACGGAAACATCACCTCGCAGGGCGTCTATGAGCGCGGAAGAGTAAAGAAGTGAAAAAACAAGAAATAATTATTAACTTTAAAACTTTAATATTATGGTAGTTGACACATTAGAGAATCTGAAATTTTATGTAGGACTCAATCCGCTGTTTGCTGACGTGGTTGAGTTTATCAAGAACAACGACCTTAACAAACTCGAGGAAGGTAAGCACTTCATCAAGGACAAGGACCTCTTTGTTAACATCACTACAGCGAAGACGAAGTCGAAGGAAGAGGCAAAGATGGAAACACACCGCCGTATGATTGACATCCAGATACCTCTTGACGCTCCCGAGGTTTACGGATGGACACCTCTTTGCGACCTTCCCGAATTGGAGTATAACGACGAGAAGGACGTCACCAAGTACGAAATAGAGGCACAGACCTACGTCAAGTGCAACCCAGGTCAGTTTGCTATCTTCTTCCCACAGGACGGTCATACCCCCTGTATCGGTGAAACTCCGGAGATAAGAAAAGCTATTTTTAAGGTTAAAGCATAAGGACTATGGCAACAACAAAGAAATCAGCTGCACCAAAACATATCGGTCTTGTGCAGAACGACGGTTGGCTGGAGCCTTTTGAAGATGCTATTCGTGGACGTCACGAGCACGCCGTGTGGAAGATAAACCAACTGACACAGAACGGTAAGGTCTCTTTGTCGGACTTTGCCAGTGGTCACGACTATTACGGACTTCACCAGACTCCGCGCGGAGGATGGGTATTCCGTGAGTGGGCTCCTAATGCTACAGACATCTATCTCGTCGGCGACTTCAATAACTGGCAGGAGGATGAGGCATATTGTGCCAAGCGCATAGAGGGAACAGGAAACTGGGAGCTTAAGCTACCTAAGAAGGCAATGAAGCACGGCGACCTCTTCAAGATGCACGTAAAGTGGAACGGTGGCGAGGGCGAGCGCATCCCTGCGTGGATTCGTCGTGTCGTTCAGGACGAGAACACAAAGATTTTCTCTGCTCAGGTATGGGCACCCGAGGAGCCTTACGTTTGGAAGAAAAAGACTTTCAAGCCTAACAAGAGTCCGCTGCTCATCTACGAGTGCCACATAGGAATGGGCGAAGATGCAGAGAAGGTGGGCACATATACAGAGTTCAAGGACAACGTACTTCCTCGTATCATCGCCGACGGCTATAACTGCATCCAGATTATGGCTATCCAGGAGCATCCTTACTACGGCTCGTTCGGTTACCACGTAAGTTCTTTCTTTGCTGCCAGCAGTCGTTTCGGAACCCCCGAGGAACTCAAGGAACTCATAGATACTGCTCATAAGAACGGCATCGCAGTGATTATGGACATCGTTCACAGTCACGCTGTGAAGAACGAGGTGGAAGGTCTTGGTAACCTTTGTGGCGACCCCAATCAGTTCTTCTATCCTGGCGACCGTCATGAGCACCCAGCATGGGACTCTCTGTGCTTCGACTACGGAAAGGACGACGTCATACACTTCCTCCTCAGCAACTGCAAGTACTGGATGGAAGAGTTCCACTTCGACGGCTTCCGTTTCGACGGAGTAACGTCAATGCTTTACTATTCTCACGGACTCGGTGAGGCTTTCTGTAACTATGCCGACTACTTCAACGGTCATCAGGACGACAACGCTATATGCTATCTCACACTTGCCAACAAACTCATCCACGAGGTCAACAAGAACGCTATCACCATAGCTGAAGAGGTTAGTGGTATGCCTGGTCTTGCCGCTAAGTTCGAGGATGGAGGCTACGGCTTCGACTACCGTATGGCGATGAACATTCCTGACTACTGGATAAAGACTATCAAGGAACTCAGCGACGAGAACTGGAAACCGTCTTCAATATTCTGGGAGGTGAAGAATCGCCGTCCCGACGAGAAGACTATCTCTTACTGCGAGAGTCACGACCAGGCGTTGGTGGGCGACAAGACGATAATCTTCCGTCTCATCGATGCCGACATGTATTGGCACTTCGCAAAGAAGGACATCAACGGTGTTGCTGAGCGCGGTATAGCCCTCCACAAGATGATACGTCTGGTAACGGCGGCAGCCATCAACGGCGGTTACCTGAACTTCATGGGTAACGAGTTCGGTCATCCGGAGTGGATAGACTTCCCACGCGAGGGTAACGGCTGGTCATACAAGTATGCTCGTCGTCAGTGGAACCTTGTCGATAACAAGGACCTCTGCTATCACTGGTTAGGCGACTTTGACCGCGAGATGCTACGTGTCATCAAGAGCGAGAAGAATTTCAACGATACTCCTGTTCAGGAGATATGGCACAACGATGGCGACCAGATTCTGGCGTTCATGCGCGGCGACCTCATCTTCGTGTTCAACTTCTCTCCGACACGTTCGTTCACGGACTACGGATTCCTCGTTCCGACAGGTTCTTACGAGGTCGTCCTGAATACCGACTCTGTAGATTTCGGTGGTCACGGCTTTGCCGACGACAGCGTAGAGCATCTCACAAACTACGATCCTCTCTACGAGAAAGACCAAAAAGAATGGCTGAAATTATACATTCCAGCCCGTTCTGCAGTAGTGTTAAGAAAGAAATAATCTTCTTTTATAGATCTATTGAGCGAAGGCGCCGGCGGACATCTGCCAGCGCCTTTTCCCAATCTGTGTCCAAAGAGAATGTGGTAATGAATCCTGGCGTGATGATGTAAGCCTCGACGAGCTCTTTGTCGGTATCAAAGAACTTGCTGTTCTCAAGACTTGCTGCCTGGAAGACAGCCTGCAGCTCCTCGCGCTTCTTTTTCTTCTTCAGCGGGGTGAGTCGCTTCATGTAGAGGTCTATATACTCGTACAGAGCCAGCGACTGATGGTTCAGCACGTCGTAGTAATACATCAGACTGTCGTCCTTCATCACTTCCCAATAGCGCTGACGCATGTAGTCCAGAGCGTCAATCTTAAACTGTGCCACCCTGCGTGTGGTAAGGTCTTTCGTGGTGTCTGCCGCAATCACTGACGACAGTCTTCTTACCTCCTTGAAAACCTCCTGTGCCGTTACTGCTGCATTCATTGTGCAGAGTAGTGCAAAGAGCAAAATCACCTTTTTCATACGTTTCTTTTTAGATATAAATGATTTGTAATATTTCCTGGTAGTTCCTCCTCATAGTGGGTCACCATGATGAAGGTCTTTCCGCGTCGTTGGCAGAACGTCTCTATGATGTCTTTCACCATACGGCGGTTTATGTTGTCGAGTCCGTGAAGGGGCTCGTCGAGGATAAGCAGTTCGGGGTCTTTCACGAAGGCTCTCGCCAGCAGCACAAGTCGCTGTTCGCCACTCGAGAGTTGAAGGAAAGGACGCTCCTCGAGACCTTCCAGTCCGAAGATGTCCATCCAGAAACGACAGATGTCGTAGTCGCCCTCGTCGGGCTTCACGTACAGTCCTATGCTGTCCTTCAGTCCGCTTGCTACGATGCGTATCGCGGGCAGGTTCTGTCGGTAGGAGCGGTGCATCTCAGGCGATACATAGCCGATGTGTTTCTTAATGTCCCAGATGCTTTCTCCCGAGCCTCGTTGTCTTCCGAAGAGACTGATGTCGCAGGCATATCCTTGTGGGTTGTCGGCACATACCAGCGAGAGTAGGGTAGATTTTCCTGCTCCGTTCTGTCCGCTCAGCGCCCATCGCTCACCGTTCATCACTGTCCAGTTGAGGTCTTTAAGTATTGTCCGCGCCCCGTAGCGTATGCTGACGTTTCTCATTGATATCACCTCTTCGGCGTTGTATGCGTTGTCCTTATATGGCAGCGACAGTATAGCCTCTTCCTTCTCCTTGCTGAGCACCCTTGCGGGTGTCTTCGTCATCGTGTCGAGGTATTGCTGTCGGGTCATCTTTGTGCCTACCTCCATGTTGTCCACCCAGTAAACGTGAGTGATGAAGGCTGGTATCTCGTCCCATTTCGAGAGCACCAGAATTATCTGCAGTCCCTGTTCCGACAGTCTGCCGAGCAGCACCTTCAGCTGTTCGCGCGTCTCTGCGTCGAGTCCTATGAAGGCGTTCTCCAGTATCAGTCCTCGCGGCTTGCTCTCCAACGCCCTCTGTATCTGTAGTTTTCTCAGTTCTCCGCTCGACAGCTGTATTATGTATTTGTCGCCAACTTTAGGCATCTCAGGGTCTATCTCCATAGAGTTCCATCGCTGCTGCAGGAAGTACTTCCTGTCGGTTTCGGAGCCGTAGGTGTCGCGGAAGCCTATGTGTTTCATCTCGTCGCTTTTTATCTTGCTGACGAGCATCGACTTCCCACCGCCGTTAGGTCCTACTATGGCTATGTGTTCACCTTTTTTTATGTCTATGTGGTCAATCATTTCTTGTTCTTGTTGACGTAGTCCTTCCAACTCTTGTAGTGCACTTGCGACTCTGGTCTGCTTGCCTGCATAAAGTGACAGTAGGCAGCACCCAATGCGTCCGTAGCGTCCATGAATTTAGGCATCTCTTTCTGGTCCAGTTTCAGCAGTCGTTGTAACATTCCCGCCACCTGCTCCTTTGACGCGGAACCATTGCCCGTGATGGCCATCTTTATCTTTAGCGGAGCATATT
>CAMUVE010000081.1:0-7729 GCA_947163985.1 uncultured Prevotella sp. | reverse complement strand
CTTGTCGATGTGGAGTACCAGCGCTACTACGTCCTTACCGTTGACCACGAGCCCTATCTCTACATCTCAGGCATAGACCGCAACTTCAACCCCAACCAGGTGGCGCTGTCGCCCGACTCCTTAGAGTTAGAGACGCAGAAGCTGCACGGCTGTTGGGTGAGCAGATACCTGCTACTACCCTACTGTCGCGGACAGGTAATGACCAGCAACCCCGACACAGCTATCGTCAGCATTCTTAAGGCAATAAACAACAACATCAAAGCCACGTTAGACAAGAACATGGAGAAGCTGCTTGCCGACAGCGCCCAGCTGGCCAAGAAGATGGACGAGTTAGGCTACTACCTGGAGCGCCACAACGTCAACGACGACGGCTATAACATCGTGGGTTCCTATGCTGCCGACGTCTTCGATGCCATCAACGACGTAAAACAGGCGCTGTTCCTGTTGCGTACCATAGACTACAAGAAACGCATCGAGATAGAGCTGTGTCGCAAATACTTCCTGACTATCGACGGCAAGCGCATTCCCTGCGAGATGGTTGATATGGAGGTTAAGAACCACCGACAACTTATAATAGCAGAGAACGACACTATGCCGAAGGGCGCCTACGTGCTTTACAATAACATAGTGAACGACGAATACATAGAAAATGTCATTCGCAGCAAGCCCCAGGAACGACTGACGTGGAACTATTCCGGAACAACAGAAAACGGTCTCTACGAGGGACACGGCGTACTAAGGGACATCAAGGGAAACTTCTATGACGGCATGTGGGATGACGGCAAGCGCGAAGGTTTCGGCTTCTCCATAGACTCCACAGGACACGTCCGTGTGGGCGAATGGAAAGA
This sequence comes from uncultured Prevotella sp., assembly GCA_947163985.1. GTDB lineage: Bacteria > Bacteroidota > Bacteroidia > Bacteroidales > Bacteroidaceae > Prevotella. The sequence continues at coordinate 6,881 of CAMUVE010000081.1, read as the reverse complement.
CGACAAATTCCGCGGAGAACGCATGACCCACAATACGGAACGCATCTACGGCATAGACATAGCACGCTACCAGCACGAGCAAGGACGAAGACATTTCAAGATAGAATGGTCCAAGCTGCGCATTACACATCTGGGCACCATCAGCAAGAAACGCATCAACGGAATAGTAGATTACCCCGTTTCCTTCTGTTACATAAAGGCTACCGAGGGCACTACTGTAACCAACAAATACTACAAGGAAGACTATCAGCAGGCACGAAGTCACGGAATACACTGCGGCTCGTACCATTTCTTCTCGCTGTCGAGTGGTGCGAGGGAGCAGGCAGAGCACTTCCTAAAGACGGCGCAGATAAACAATACCGACTTCCCTCCCGTCCTTGACATAGAGCCTTCTGATGCACAGATAAGAGCCTACGGCGGCATAGACCTGTTATTTAAGAATGTACGCACGTGGCTCGACATTGTGGAGAAGCGTTGTGGCAAACGACCTATTCTTTATGTCAACCAGATGTTTGTCAACAAATACCTTGTCAACGCTACAGACATAAAGAAAAACTATCAGGTCTGGATTGCACGCTATGGTGAATACAGACCTGATGTAAGACTTCTTTTCTGGCAGCTATGTCCAGACGGTCGCGTCAGCGGTATCGTTCCGCAGGTTGACATCAACGTGTTCAACGGCGACCGCGAGCAGTTCGAAGAATTTATTTGTTCTCAGGCGCCTTATCAATGAGCTCCATGAACTGGTCGAGTTTCGGAGTGATGATAATCTGAGTACGACGGTTGCGCTGCTTGCCAACCTCGCTGTCGTTGCTCTGTAGTGGGTTGTACTCACCGCGACCGCCTGCTGTAAGACGCTTAGGATCTACGCCGTAGTCGTTCTGTAAAGCCTGAACGACACTCGATGCACGCAGACAAGAGAGGTCCCAGTTGTTACGGATGTTCTCGCGGGCGATGGGCACATTGTCGGTATTACCCTCGATGAGCACGTCGTAGTCCTTGTAGTCCTTGATAATCTTCGCAATCTTCGACAGGGTCTCCGACGCACGACTGTTTATCTCGTAAGAACCGCTCTTGTAAAGCATGTTGTCGGCAAGCGAGATGTAAACAACACCCTTCAGCACCTGAACGTCAACCTCCTTGAGCTCCTCCTTGGAGAGCGAACGGGTGAGGTTGTTTGTAAGTACCATATTCAAAGAGTCAGACTTCGACTTCACCTCTACCAAGTGGCGGATGTACTGGTTTGACTCGTTAATCTGGTCCACAAGTTTCTCGATAGAAACATTGTTCTGCGAAGTGTTTGCAAGACTCTTGTCGAGAGCCATCTGCAGGGCAACGTTGTTGCGCTTTGTCTCGGCGAGCTGCTCCTCGAGAGAGGTAACACGCGTATTGCTTGCTGCCAGTTGTTCTTTAGAGTTCTGTAAATTCTCTGTCAGTGTCTTGTTAGTTGTCTCGCACTCAACAAGTTTCTGTTTGCTAACGCAGCTGCTGAGAGCCACCGTTCCTGCAATTACTGATATTGCTAAGATGTACTTTTTCATAATCATTTCCTTTCTTTTACGTTAATATTCGGATGCAAATTTATTCATTAGACGTTAATAACACGTATTTGTTGCTTCCGTTTATGCTTTTTTAACCAACAAGGCAGCTTTTAAGTACCTCTTTTAAGAAAAACTTATGTAATTTTGCACCTGAATTTTAGGATTTCAACTCTTTTTATCATGATTTATCTATTCCAAACCCCACAAAACAGTGTTATTGCAACAGCGTCGGAGACTGCGCTAAGTGAAAAAGAGATTCAGGAACTTTGTTGGCTTTACGGTGATGCATCACTCATCAGCGGGCAGACAGTAAAAGGTTTCTTCGTTGGTCCACGTCGTGAGATGATAACTCCGTGGAGTACCAATGCCGTTGAGATTACCCAGAATATGGGTATCAAGGGCATTCAACGTATAGAGGAGTATTTCCCCGTTGACAACGAGGACGCCGAGCACGACCCCATGCTGCAACGTATGTACAACGGTCTGGACCAGGACATCTTTATCGTCAACATCAAGCCGGAACCGATAAAGCACGTTGAGAATCTCGAGGAATATAATGAGAAAGAGGGACTTGCGCTGTCACCGGAGGAGATAGAATATCTGCACAGCGTAGAGAAGCAGTTAGGACGTCCTCTCACCGACAGCGAAATCTTCGGCTTTGCACAAATAAACTCCGAGCACTGTCGCCACAAGATTTTCGGTGGTACGTTTATCATCGACGGCAAGGAGATGGAATCGTCGCTCTTTGCCATGATAAAAAAGACTACAAAGGAACATCCGCACAAAATTCTCTCTGCGTACAAGGACAACGTAGCATTCTCCGAAGGTCCCGTCATCGAGCAGTTCGCACCAGAGGACCAGACCACAAGCGACTGGTTCCGGGTTAAGGAGATAGAGAGTGTGATATCACTGAAAGCAGAGACCCACAACTTCCCTACCACCGTAGAGCCTTTCAACGGAGCCTCAACGGGTACTGGCGGAGAGATTCGCGACCGTATGGGTGGCGGTGTAGGCTCGTGGCCTATCGCCGGTACTGCCGTTTATATGACGGCGTACCCGAGAATTGAGAATTCGGAATTAGGAATTGACAATTATGATTACTCTCAAGGCAAGGAACACAGTTCGACACCTACGGGAAAAGCCGATTCGGACAACAAGTCTAATCATAATTCTCAATTCTCAACTCTCAATTCTCAATTAAACAGGGGATTGCCTGCCCGTAAGTGGCTATACCAGACACCCGAACAGATACTCATAAAGGCGTCAAACGGAGCCTCCGACTTCGGAAACAAGTTCGGACAGCCGCTTATCTGCGGTTCGGTGCTTACCTTTGAGCACCAGGAGTCGGCGGACGACACGAAATATGCCTACGACAAAGTTATCATGCTGGCAGGCGGCGTGGGCTACGGCAAGAAGCGCGACTGCCTGAAACGCGAACCACAGAAAGGCAACAAGATTGTTGTAGTAGGTGGCGACAACTACCGCATCGGTCTCGGTGGAGGTAGTGTCTCCTCCGTTGATACAGGACGCTACTCTAACGGCATCGAGCTTAACGCCGTTCAGCGTGCCAACCCTGAAATGCAGAAACGTGCTTATAACCTGATAAGGGCACTCGTCGAGGGCGACGAGAACCCTGTGGTAAGTATCCACGACCACGGTTCAGCAGGTCACGTAAACTGTCTGTCGGAGCTCGTCGAGGAGTGTGGTGGCGAGATAGATATGACCAAGCTGCCCATCGGCGACAAGACACTGTCGGCAAAGGAGATTATCGCCAACGAGAGTCAGGAGCGTATGGGACTGCTCATCGACGAAAAGCATATAGACTATGTACGTAAGATTGCTGAGCGTGAGCGTGCTCCGCTGTATGTTGTAGGCGAGACTACCGGCGACGCACACTTCTCGTTCCGTCAGGGCGACGGCGTAAAACCCTTCGACCTCGACGTGGCTCAGATGTTCGGACATTCGCCCAAGACCGTTATGGTTGACAAGACCGTAGAGCGTCACTACAAGAATGTAGAGTATCCCGGAATTGAGAATTCGGAATTAGGAATTGACAATTATGATTACTCTAAAATTCAGAATTCAGACAGCAGGTCTAATCATAATTCTCAACTCTCAACTCTCAACTCTCAATTAGAAAGAGTTCTTCAACTGGAGGCTGTAGCATGCAAGGACTGGTTAACAAACAAGGTGGACCGCTCCGTGACGGGTAAGATAGCTCGTCAGCAGTGTCAGGGAGAGTTGCAGCTGCCGCTGAGCGACTGCGGCGTGGTAGCATTAGACTACAAGGGAAAGAAAGGTATTGCTACCGCCTTAGGACATGCTCCGCAGGCTGGTCTTGCATCACCCGAAGCGGGTTCGGTACTCTCTGTTGCCGAGTCGCTTACCAATATTATATGGGCACCGCTGGAGGACGGACTCGACAGCGTGAGTCTTAGTGCCAACTGGATGTGGCCATGTCGTTCACAGGAGGGCGAAGATGCCCGTCTCTACAAAGCTGTCAAAGCGCTGTCTGATTTCTGCTGCGCCATCGGTGTCAACGTCCCTACGGGCAAGGACTCTCTGAGTATGTCACAGCAGTATCCTAATGGCGACAAGATTATATCTCCGGGAACGGTCATCGTAAGCAGCGGCGGCGAGGTCAGCGACATTCGCAAGGTGGTATCGCCGGTAGTGGTCAACGATGCCGACAGCAAACTGTTCCACATCGACTTCTCCTTCGACAAGCAGCGCCTTGGCGGTTCTGCCTTCGCCCAGAGCTTAGGCTTTGTCGGCGACGACGTGCCTACGGTTAAGGACCCGGAATACTTCCGCACCGCCTTCAACAGCATACAGAAACTTATCAAGGAAGGACTCATCATGGCTGGTCACGACATCTCCGCCGGCGGACTTGTAACAACACTCCTTGAGATGTGCTTTGCAAACACTCGTGGCGGTATGGACATTGACCTCTCTGCCTTTAAGAGTGACGACATAATAAAAGTTCTTTTTGCCGAGAACCCGGGTATCGTTATTCAGGTTAGTGGCGACAACGAGAAGGCGGTAGAAAACATTCTCAAAGAAAACGGCATAAGCTACGCATACATAGGACATCCCGCAGAGGGACGCCAGATAACCATCAATCACCCGTCACACATCACCCTCGACATCGACCACCTTCGTGACGTGTGGTACAAGACGTCATACCTCCTCGATACCAAGCAGAGCTTCAACGGAAAGGCTGCCGAACGCTACGAGAATTATAAGAAGCAGCCTGTGGAGTGGGATTTTAGAGGAAACGGAATTGCTGATGCAAGATGTGAAGGAACTTCACGTCCCAAGGCTGCCATTATCCGCGAGAAGGGAACAAACGGAGAACGCGAGATGGCTTACTCACTGTATCTTGCCGGCTTTGACGTCAAGGACGTTATGATGACCGACCTCATCAGCGGCCGCGAGACGCTGGACGAAGTAAACATGATAGTTTTCTGCGGAGGATTCTCCAACAGCGACGTCCTCGGTTCCGCCAAGGGATGGGCTGGTGCCTTCCTCTTCAACCCGAAGGCTAAGGAAGCCCTCGACCGCTTCTATGCTCGCAAGGACACCCTGTCGTTAGGTATTTGTAACGGATGCCAGCTGATGGTGGAACTGGGGCTAATTGAGAATTCAGACAGCAGGTCTAATCATAATTCTCAATTCTCAACTCTCAATTCTCAATTAAAAACCAGGATGTTGCACAACGACTCGCGGAAGTTCGAGAGTGCCTTCCTCACACTTCAGATTCCCGAGAACGACAGCGTGATGTTCAAGACTCTCGGTGGTCAGAAGCTGGGCATCTGGGTGGCTCACGGCGAAGGAAAGTTCCACCTGCCGAAGGCAGAGAACCAGTACCACGTTGTTGCCAAGTACAACTATCACGGCTATCCAGGCAATCCTAACGGCTCCGACTACGACGTTGCAGGCATCTGCTCTGCCGACGGACGTCACTTGGCTATGATGCCGCACCTCGAGCGTGCCATCTTCCCCTGGCAGTGCGCCTACTACCCTGCTGACCACCGTTCCGACGAAGTTACTCCGTGGATTGAAGCCTTCGTTAATGCAAGGAAATGGATTGAAGGAGTGAAGAGTGAAGAGTGAAGAGTGAAGAATAAATAGTAAATAAACAGGAGTTCCTTGAGAACTTGTTCGAAAAAATACCCTTAATGTATTCTGAGTTAATAAAGACATTTTTCAAGATTGGCGCCGTCACCTTTGGTGGCGGTTACGCCATGATACCCATCATAGAGACTGAAGTCGTTGACAAGCACCAGTGGTTGACAAAGGAAGAGCTGTTGGACCTCATCGCCGTAGCACAGAGTTGTCCCGGAGTGTTCGCAATAAACATCAGCATCTTCATAGGCTATAAACTGCATAAGACGATGGGGGCTATCGCTACGGCGTGCGCCACGGCACTGCCCTCGTTCCTCATCATCCTTCTCATAGCTATGTTCTTCCTGCGTTTTAAGGACAACGCTGTCATCGAGGCAATCTTTCGGGGCATACGTCCTGCGGTGGTAGCGCTCATCGCTGTGCCCACCTTCCGACTGGCGCAGAATGCCAACATCACCCTCACCAACTGCTGGATACCCGTTGGTTGTGCTATCGCCATCTGGGCATTGGGCGTCAGTCCTATCCTCGTCATTGCGGTGGCTGGTACAGCAGGATATATATATGGTCAATTTATAAAACCCACAGAATGATTTTTCTATACCTCTTTATAACGTTTTTCGAAATAGGACTCTTCGGCTTTGGTGGCGGCTACGGCATGTTGTCACTCATACAGGGCGAAGTAGTTATGCATCACCAATGGCTTACTACGGCGCAGTTTACCGACATCGTGGCTATCTCGCAGATGACCCCCGGACCTATCGGCATCAACAGCGCCACGTTCTGCGGCTATACCGCAGTTAAGAATGCCGGGTTCTCAATGCCTATGGCTATACTTGGAAGTGCAACAGCGACCTTCGCACTTGTGCTTCCTTCGCTGATACTGATGATATTCATCTCGAAGATGTTCATGAAATACATGAAGACCGCCACCGTTCAGAGTGCCTTCTTAGGTCTTCGTCCCGCCGTCGTAGGACTTCTTGGTGCTGCCACACTGTTGCTTATGACTCCAGAGAACTTTTCTACACCGTCAGTCAATCCGTGGCAGTTCTGGATAAGCTGTTTCCTCTTCGCATCAACATTCATCGGAGTGATGTATTTCCGCATCAACCCCATCCGCATGATAGTCTATTGCGGTGCTGCAGGTCTGCTGCTGCTATACTAATATTAGAGTGACGAGGGACAGTCCCCCTGTTACCCTACGAACCTCTATGC
>CAMUVE010000080.1:0-7862 GCA_947163985.1 uncultured Prevotella sp. | reverse complement strand
TAAAGGTTCAAAAATTATAGCATGTGAAGAAGTGATTCTTCGTTTTGTCGAGCGAAAGTACCTTAGACGAAGTCAGAGGTACGAATTAAAAATTGAAAGGGCAAAATAAAAGTCCAGAAATATACTTTTGGGAGAACATTTTTGGACTTCTTTATAATTGCATTTGTTTTCTATTGTATAGTGGGTTTTTCTTTAAAGAAACTCACAAACTCATCAAAGTCTGATAATATTTCCTTTAAATTAGGATTTGAGCGTTGTACAATAACCGCAGCGTAGTTAGATATTCCCTCTGCTATGATTTCTGCCACCTTTATGCAATATTTATCACTATTCACATACTCGCTGAACCACCGAAGGAATAGTCTATCACGCATAGCTTGCCTATTATCACCTGTTTCACATTGATAAAGCAAAATTTCGGGATTGGACAAGAAAAACTCCTCTATAATTCGGAAAATCGTTTCTCTTAACAATTTGTCATTTGGAGAAGGTTTTCTATTTTCGTTGAGAATTCCGAACTCGTATGCACCTTCTTGCCAGATTGTCTGATCTGGAATAAAAACTATACGATAAAGAACATCGAAATTAGTCTTAAAGCCATAGGCACCATCACCAACTTCCCAAACAGAATATGGTGTGTGCATATTAAGACGATTTAGGTCTAACGCCTTCATCTTTTACTGTAATGTTTGTTGTCTTAACAAAGTAAATTCATGTTCTGTGCGTTCAACCCAATCCTTCTTGCGTTCTATCATTTTTTGGAACGCTGCTAATGCTTCTTTTCTACTATTATATTTTACAGCTTTAAACATACTATATCCTTTCCTTTTGCGTCATAGTACGGGGACAAAGGTACAAATAAGCGAGGACAAAACCAAAAAATATTTGTTTTTTTTAATGCTATGAGTTTGAGCCTTGAGAATTTTTTTCTTAAAGGTTCAAAAATTATAGCATGTGAAGAAGTGATTCTTCGTTTTGTCGAGCGAGAGTACCTTAGACGAAGTCAGAGGTACGAAAATTTTGATTAAGTGAGAAGAAAATGAATGAATTTATTTTCTCGAACGTGAAAAATTTATCAAATAAGCGAGGAAAATACAAAAGAAAAAATTGTCAAAGTCAAAGTGGTAAAAGTAGGCTTGTTACGACTTCATCATCAAAGCACTTTATACCAAAAGTAGGCTACTTTTGGGGTAAAAGTAGCCTACTTATAGGTGCGAGTAAGCGGTTGTTTGTTTACTTAACCATTATTTTCTTGCCGTTAATGATGTAAACACCTTTTGTAGCTTTGTTGACACGCTGACCAGCGATGTTGTAGATAACCTGCTCGCCGCGCTCCATAGCTGCGTTGATAGCTTTGATGCTGGTAGCAGTTCCTGCAACCTGCTTAGGCTCGCCGAAGCCACCGCGCTTGTTAGCGGCACGTACTGTCAGCATTTCAGTCTCAGCATTGATTTCAATGTTGTATGTGAAATCCTTTGTTATAGCTACGAAATTACCGTCCTTCTCAATGAGGTAAGCTATAGCACCGTTGTCGGCAGGAGTGATGGTTACAACACCATTCTTGTACTCTGCGTTAGGAGCTTCGAGCTGTGCAGCCTCTTCCTTTGCTGTAGTAGCCCATTCGCCAAGAACGTAGTCTATGGTGTATGTACCAGCCTGCTCAGCGTTGAGGATAGTGTTAAGCTCAGTGTTTTCCTTCTGGAAAGTAATGACGTTAGAGTCAGGAGTGATGTTTTGACCTTCTGCGTTCTTTGTACCATACTCACCAGCAATGCTGTAGTCGCAGTTGATACCCTTGAGGTTCCAACGTGTTGACTCCAACTTACCTGGTTCGAGCAGTGTGGTGTTAAGATAGATGCAGACAGGATGGTTACTCCAAGCACGTCCGAGGTTGTACTTGTCGGCATTGTTCTCTACAACGCAGTTGTTGAATACGTACAGCTCAGAGTTAGCCGAGATAGTAGCGCTGCTACGCTTCTCGTTGACAATCTTCATGCCCTCGAAGAATACACGTCCGTCGCCGCAGAGGTAGTCCACAGTTCCGTGCATCTCGCCACCTTCGAAGTAGAAGAGACCTCCAGTCTTATGAGAATAGTATGTATCCTGGTAAGACAAGTGACGAACGTTCTTGTTGATAGTCTTTGTACCCTTATCGTGGAGTGTTGGTGCACGACCAGCGCTACCAGCTCCGTAGTAGTCGAGGTCGTTCTGCAGAGTCAGATCCTGCATGTACAGACCAGTACTTGTGTTGAGGAAGAGGTCAGCACTTCCGAGTCCTTCCACCTCTACTGGAGGAGCGTTTCTGATTACGACCTTATCCATTGACTGACCAATCAGAGATACGTTTGTACCAGTGATGCCGGTAAGTGTAGCCTCACCGAAGTCGTAAGTACCGTTCTGCAGGAATATCATGCTACCTGGCTCGTTAGCGGCAGCGTTCAGGGCGAGTACGAGGCTTGCACCGTCGTTTACTGGAACGATGTAGTAACCTGTTGTCTCATCCTTCTCCATGAAGTCGGTTACGTTGTAAACAGCCACCTTATGCAGGTATGTCTGATTAGCGAAGGTGAATGTCAGATCACCGTCAGGACCTATATAGTTGACAGACGTTGTAGCACCGTCAGTCTCTGCCTTAGCAGGTATTGCATCGCTAATGACAGCTTCCATTGGGTCAAATGCAGTGATAGTAGTACCATTACCATACTGACAGAGGGTCAGAACAACCTGTGCCTTGCCAGAAGCCTTAACCGTGAAGCTGCTGCCTGCTGGGAAGTTCCAGCCGTGATTGTTGTAGTATGCAGCATCATCGCTGACGCTGAAGTTCTCATGATCCTCAGGATAGAATGTTTGCTGTGTGAGATCGTAGGTCTGGATGCTACCCGTTGTAGGAGCGTCCTCGATAGGTGTTACGCTGGCATTAACGCTAACGTCACCATTTACGATATCAGTAGGCTTAACCTTTATCTTACTTGCATATACCCATCCGCGGAACTTCTCGCCCTCGGGAATGGTGAGGTCTGCCTCAGTGAAAGGTATCTCGCCGATAGGATCGCCCTCATAAACAGTCTTGGTACCCAACTTATTGCCGTTCTGGTCCTTATAGGTAATAACAGCCTCGCTAACTTCTGTAGCCTCAGCCTTGAAGTATGACAGATAAGAGATGTTCGAGAAAGTCAGTGTTGTAGGCTCACCTACATAGAAGTAAGTAATGACGCCCGCACCATTATTGTCGAAGCAACCGGCTTCTTTTTGGTCTAGTGAAGCCAAAGTAGCACCCTCACCATTCTTGACGTCGAATGTAGCGGGGTTAGCATACTGGCAACCGCTAATCTGGAACTTCACGGTACCATCGACGGGAACAACGAGTGTGGCATTCTGGTAGCCGTGCTGGTTGTCGTGGAACGTGCCGTTGAAGGTAACACCTTCGGGCAGGCCTGCTCCAGTATATCCGTCGGCAGTAAGCGTCTCATAAGGAATCTCGAAGTCAACGAACGTACGGGGAACAGTCTCCTTGAACTGTACCTTGACGAGCACACCCTCTGAGCCTGTCTTGCGGTCAATGTAAATACCTGTAACGTCAGCTCCCAGCTCGACAACAGCCTTACCAGGACTCTCGCTGACAGCAGCGGTAGTAATGAGGTCGCCCTTAGTAGCAGTCTTACCATCACCATTCAGTGTTCCTTTGCTGATGTTCAACTCGTAACCGTCTGCCTTCTTGCGGTCACCGAAGACCAGCGTCAGCTTACCAGCTACGGCAGGTTTCTCGAAATATGCCCAGCCGGAACTGTTCAGTTTGATACCCTTCAAACCGTTGTTGGTGCCTGCAGCATCGTTGACGGCAGATGCATAATACATGCCGTTGTCAGGATTACTTGAGGGAGGATTCTCCGTATAGTCCCACGTTAACGTAACGAGACCATCAGCATGTGCCAACCCTCCGAACAGCATGACGAGCACGCTGAGCAGTAAAAAACGTAGATTTTTGTTTTTCATAACTGTAAGTTTTTTAATGAGAGTAATTAATATTATTGTTGTTAAGTAGTATTTGCCCGCAAAGGTACGAAGAAGAAAATAAAACACCAAAGAAAAGTCAAAAAAATTAGATGGTGAAAATTACCTTCATCGCTATGTTGCGCCCCATATTATAGATGCCCCCTTCTTTCAGCCGGCTGAGGTGATTCTGATAAGCCCTGTTGAACAGGTTGTTGACAGAGAGGTGTAGTGAGGCGAAACGCTTGCCGTGAATGAGGAAGTCCGTTCCTGTCACCACGTTGAAGAGCGTGTATGACGGCGTTGGCGTCTCGGTGTTGTTAAGACGATAGACGTTGTTTTGCTTCAGGTAACACTCCATCTGCGCCTCAGCGAAGAGGTTCTTAATCCACGTACAGCTGCCCTTGATGTCGTAGTGAATGGTTGACATCCATCGTGGAGCCGGCGTGAAGGGCAGGTATTTCGTCTCCTCCGGCTGGTGCATCTGCACGCTGTTGACGTAAGAGAAGGAGTTCTCCCAATGAAGGTGGTGAACGGGGTGCAATATCACCGTTGCCTCGCCACCGAGTATGCGCGCATCGCCCTGAGTGAAACGGAATATCGACGTTCCTTCGGCAGAGACGCCACCCGTCTTCTCGGCAAAAATATAGTTGGTAATTCTGTTGGCAAAGAGCGACAGCTTTGCGGAGAAATACTCCGAGGAGAAGTCGAGTCCGAGATCGCCCTGCCAGCTGTATTCCGGCTTCAGGTCGGCATTACCCACCTCGTAGCGGAACGTTCCCTCGTGTTCTCCGTCGCTGCCCAGCTCACTCATGTTCGGAGCACGGAAGCCTCGCGCTATGTTCAGTCGGAGGTCGAGGTTCGGGGTGATATTCCATATAGCGCCTATGCTTCCCGTAACGGCGTAAAAGCTGCGCTTACTGGTAGGCGACGGCTGTTGGGCTGTGGTGTTTATGGGTTCCCAGTTTACGTGACGGTGGTCGAAACGCAGTCCGCCGCTAACGTGAACGGGTCCGAACGACTCGCTGGCGGTGGAGAATATGCCAAAGTCTATTAGGTGATATGCCGGAATGAGCGCCTCGACACCTTTGTTCTTCGACTGTTGCCACATACCGTTGGTTCCCACGTTGAGTTTCCAACTGAAGGGGAAGACGTAGCGCACATCGTAGTTTATGGTGTGGAGCATGAAGTCGAGTCCCACCTGGTTCTCCTCGTACTCCTGACGACGGTTATGCTGGTAGCCCACGATAGCCTTCAGCACCCCGTCGCCGACGTAGAACATATTGTCTGTCACCACCTTATAATGATTAATCTTCTGGAACGGGTCCTCGTCAGGCGCCTCGATGATTCCCGGACGTTGGTGGAAGTAGCTCATCTTGAGCAGCGAGTGTCCCCAGCGCTCCTTCATGCCGAGCATTCCCTTCAAGGCACGTTCGCGGAACTGCGAGTTGTGTACTCTTCCGTTGACGGGGTTACGAAACTCTCCCGCCCAGCGTTGTGTCCAGCGCCAGTTCCACACGAAGCCCTTCTTGTTGCCCTGCGTATTGGCAGAATAGGCAAAGAGATGACTGTTGGTCTGGTATTCCGTCGATGCCGACGCACTCGCCTCGCCCTCCGCCATCAGCGGTGCGTCGTGAAGGAGTATCACTCCCGCCATAGCGTCGGAGCCGTACATCAGCGATGCAGGACCTTTCATTATCTCTACGGAGTGAACCGCCTCGCCATCGACTTCTATGCCGTGTTCGTCGCCCCACTGTTGTCCTTCCTGTCGGATGCCGTCGTTGACTACGAGCACCCTGTTATATCCCAAGCCTCGGATGACGGGTTTAGAGATGCCGCTACCCGTTGTTATCTGCGACATTCCAGGCTGATGACTTATCGCATCGATGATGTTTGTCGATGAATGACTCTGCAGCTCCTCAGGCGAGATAACTGCCACAGGAGCAGGGAGTTGGTTAATACGTGTAGAGCCCGTAAGTCCTGTCACCACAACTTCGCTGAGGTGAACACACGAGTCTTCCACAAATGTATTATTCTGGGCTTTCGCCGGAGTTGAAAAGAGGGTTGTTACGAGTAGTAGAACAAAAAACATCTATTTTACTTCTTTGTGTGTACAATAATCACTCCGTTAGCTCCGCGTGAGCCATAGATTGTTGCGTCTTTGAGTACCTCAACATAATCTACGTCGTAGAGATTGACGAAGTCGAGAGAGTCAACAACGACGCCGTCAACGATAAACAACGGAGTAGAAGGAGCCACGAAACTGTTCTTTCCGCGCATAGTAATCTCAGCCTCACCAAAGTTGTCGGTTTCTATGACAAGTCCGGGAATCCTTCCCTGAAGAGCAGTCCACAGATTATTCTGTCCTGAGCGGCGCAACTCGTCGCCAGAGATAGCGTTGCTGACGCCAGTAAACTCGCGGCGTTTCACAAATCCGTAGCCTATATCTACCAGTTCCTGGTCCTCCACAGCCTTGTAGTTAGGCTGGTCGGCAAGCCATATCTTTATACTTCTTCGTCCTTCAACAGGAATGTCGTAGTTAAGTTTCTTCATCCTAAGGTGCAAAGTGTCAGTAGGTCCCACGTTAGTAAGTCCGAAGCGTCCTTTCCTATCGCTGTAGGTGTAGAGCTTTGCACTCTTCACATACACCTTCACGTTCTTCACAGGCTCACCTGCCTGGTCACATACTATGCCGTTGAAGGGCACACCCTGTGGTTCATCGGCATTCTGAGCGCTTGCCGTCATCGCTATCGCAGACACAGCAAAAAGTAGCATAAAATTCTTAACTTTCATAATTTTAAAGTTTTATGTTGCTTTATCGGCAGCAAAGGTAAGAAAAAAAATAATAATTCCTGACATATTATTCATATTTTTTTAGTACTTTTGCACACCAAATGATAGTTTGTATAGCTGAGAAACCCAGTGTGGCACGCGACATAGCCCGCATTATTGGTGCCAACACGCAACATCAAGGGTATATGGAGGGCAACGGTTATCAGGTGACGTGGACATTCGGTCATCTGTGTACGCTGAAGGAGCCCCACGACTACACACCGATGTGGAAGACGTGGAGCCTGTCGGCGCTTCCTATGATTCCCCAGCGCTTCGGAATAAAACTCATCGAGCAGGACAGCATAAAGAAACAGTTCGCCATAATAGAGAAACTGATGCAGGCCGCCGACGGCATAGTAAACTGCGGTGACGCCGGACAGGAGGGTGAGCTGATACAACGCTGGGTGATGCAGAAGGCGCAGGCAAAGTGTCCTGTGAAGCGTCTGTGGATATCGTCGATGACGGACGAGGCAATACGCGAGGGTTTTCAACAGTTGAAAGACCAGCAGGACTATCAGCCGCTCTATATGGCGGGACTGAGCAGAGCTATCGGCGACTGGCTCCTCGGAATGAATGCCACACGTCTATATACCTTAAAATATGGACAGAACAGACAGGTGCTGTCGATAGGTCGTGTGCAGACTCCAACGCTGGCACTCATCGTCAACAGACAGAAGGAGATAGACAACTTCAAGCCGGAGCCCTACTGGGTGCTGGCAACAGTATATCGTGATACTACCTTCACGGCAACAAGCGGAAAATTCACGTCGAAGGAGGAGGGTGAGAAAGCATTCAAGACCATCGACGGAAAGCCTATAGTTATTACTAAGGTGGAGAAGAAGGAGGGCAAGGAGTCGCCAAAGCCGCTCTACGACCTCACCTCGCTGCAGGTAGATTGCAACAGGAAGTACGGACTCAGTGCCGAGCAGACGCTGAACCTCATACAGAGCCTCTACGAACATAAGTTGACTACCTACCCTCGTGTGGATACGCAGTTCCTTCCCGACGACGTGTATCCTAAGTGTCCGCAGACCATGAAC
>CAMUVE010000079.1:0-7937 GCA_947163985.1 uncultured Prevotella sp. | reverse complement strand
TTCTTTTATTACTGAACGCCCTTGAGGACCAACCCCCTCAGGGGCGTTCTTATTTCCGTTTAAATGTAACTTGTGAGGGAATTTTCTGCCATTTACGATTGACAGGAAATTTCAATGTGCTGCCTCCTTTGTGAGAGTAATTAAGGATAGAATCACCTATTATCTGTAGTGAGGCTCTGAAATCCTCACTACCATAATTATTTATAACATCGATGGTAGCCTTGTTGCCTTTTGTTTCGGAACTTACTATGCACCAGGTGGTTCCACACTGGTCGCTGGCTATATAACCGTCAAGCTCGCCAAGAACTTCCTGCATAGGTATTACAACGTTATGGTCATACAGGTTAATGTCGATATAAATCTTGTGTTCGTCATTATAAAAACGTCCTTTGAAAGGTTTTTCCGGTGTATCGTCGGAGGCAGAAATGATGCTGCCAGCATTTGTCAGCGCTAATAAAAGTATTGTAGTGAGTATTTTTCTCATAGTTGTGAATTGATTTATGATGTTGCAAAGGTACAACTTAAAATCAATAATTTGGCCGATTTATGAAAAATATGCTATATAAAGTTGGTAATAAGCGAAAAAAATATTAACTTTGCGGCAAATTAATCAAGATGGATAAAGGTATGTTGTTCCCAGACTATATTTTTGAATCGAGTTGGGAAGTATGCAATAAGGTAGGAGGAATTTATACCGTTCTATCAACGCGTGCGAAGACATTGCAGGACAGGTTAAAAGATAGAACGATATTCATTGGTCCAGACTGCTGGGGCGAAAAGACGTGTCCCTATTTCAAAGAAGAAAAGAAACTTTTCTCAGAGTGGAAAGATGCTGCTAAAGAGGACGGCTTGTCTGTAAAGGTGGGACGTTGGGATATTCCTGGTAAGCCTATTGCAATACTGGTTGATTTTAATCCGTTCTTTGAAAAGAAGAACGAAATATATGCAAAACTTTGGGAGGACTATAAGGTAGATTCTCTTCATGCCTATGGCGATTATGACGAGGCGTCAATGTTCTCGTATGCCGCAGCAAAGGTTGTTGAGAGTTTTTACAATCGTGTCATCTGCGGTTCAAAGGAATCGGAAGGGGCTCGTGTGGTATATCACGGCAACGAATGGATGACGGGTCTAGGTGTTCTTTATGTTAATAAGAATCTCCCACAGATAGGAACAATCTTTACAACACATGCAACGAGTATAGGTAGAAGTATCGCTGGAAATAACAAACCACTTTACGACTATCTATTTGCGTATAATGGAGACCAGATGTCAGGGGAGCTCAATGTGCAGTCGAAGCATTCTATAGAGAAGCAGACAGCACACTTCGTTGATTGTTTCACAACGGTTAGCGATATTACTGCCAACGAGTGTAAGGAGTTGCTTGACAAGCCTGTTGACTTTGTGCTGCCAAATGGTTTTGACAATAGTTTCGTACCAAAGGGAGCTACATTTACGAAAAAACGCAAGCTCGCACGTGAACGACTGTTGAAAGTTGCTAACGCGCTCTTAGGAACTGATCTTGACGACGACACATTGATAGTATCTACAAGTGGTCGCTACGAGTTCCGTAATAAAGGAGTGGACGTATATATTGAGGCAATGAACCGACTGCTGCGCGACAAAAACCTAAATAAGAATGTTCTGGCATTCATTGAAGTGCCAGGATGGGTCGGAGAGCCTCGTCCAGACCTGGTTGAACGTCTGAATAGTGGGAAAAAGTTTGACACCCCTCTTGAAGTGCCAGAGATTACCCACTGGTTGCACAACATGACTCAAGACAACGTGCTTGGTATGTTGAAGCATCTGGATATGCATAACAGAAAAGATGATAAGGTGAAGCTGATTTTCCTTCCTTGTTATCTTACTGGTGATGATGGAATCATAAACATGACATATTATGATGTCGTTTTAGGTAATGATCTTTGTATTTATCCTTCTTACTACGAACCGTGGGGTTATACTCCATTAGAGGCTGTAGCCTTCAAAGTACCATGTATCACCACTGATTTGGCAGGTTTCGGTCTTTGGGCAAACAGCGTGAAAGGTGGCTATAGTGAGATAGAAGACGGCGTGAAGGTAATTCACCGTACAGACTATAATTACTCTGAGGTTGCCGACATGATTAAGGAAACAGTTTCGCAATACTCTAATTTTAGTGCTGAAGAGATAAAGAAATCACGCGATAACGCAGACAAGCTGTCAAAACTTGCGCTTTGGAGTAACTTTATAAAGTACTACGAGCAGGCGTACGACATGGCTTTGCGTAAAGCAGAAGAGAGAATGAAGAAATAAATTATTTACGAAAAGAATATACATTTATGAAGATTAAAGTAGATTATTCCAACGTTCCTCAGTGGAAAAACGTGACTGTAAAGTCAAGTCTTCCAGAGCAGTTGAAGTGTTTGGACGAGATTGCCCACAACATGTGGTGGGTATGGAACTTCGAGGCTCGTGATTTGTTCCGCGACTTAGATCCTGAACTCTATCACGAGGTGAAGCATAACCCAGTGATGCTCTTGGAGCGTCTGACTCTTGCCCGCAAGGCTGAGATCGTTAAGGACAAATCACTGATGAAGCGCATAAAGGACGTTTATGCCCTTTTTCGTAAGTACATGGACGTGAAACCTAACAGCAAGCGCCCTTCAGTAGCATACTTCTCTATGGAATACGGTATCCACTCCGCACTTAAGATTTACTCTGGCGGTCTGGGAATGCTTGCAGGTGACTACCTGAAAGAGGCTTCAGACTCTAATGTGAATATGTGTGCTGTTGGTTTCCTTTATCGTTTTGGATACTTTACACAGAGCCTGTCAATGGACGGACAACAGGTAGCTAACTACGAGGCACAGAACTTCAACTCTCTGCCTATCGTACGCCAGTTGGACGAGAACGGAGAGCCTGTAGTGGTTGACGTTCCTTATATGAACTATCAGGTGCACGCATATGTATGGCGTGTTAATGTAGGTCGTATTCCTCTGTACCTGCTGGATACTGACAACGAGATGAACTCAGACTTCGACAAGCCAATAACACACGCCCTCTATGGTGGTGATTGGGAAAACCGTCTGAAGCAGGAGATCCTGCTCGGTATCGGTGGTATGCTGACACTGAAGAAACTCGGTATAAAGAAAGATATCTACCATTGTAATGAGGGTCATGCTGCATTGTGTAACCTGCAGCGTCTGGTAGATTACATCCAGGATGGTCTCACTTTCAACCAGGCTATTGAGCTTGTACGTGCAAGTGGTCTGTACACCTGTCACACTCCGGTGCCAGCAGGTCACGACTACTTCGAGGAAGGACTGTTCGGTAAGTACATGGGGGGCTATCCAACTCAGTTAGGCATCACATGGGATGAGTTCATAGGTATGGGTCGTACCAACCCAGACGACCATGATGAGAAGTTCTCAATGTCAACATTCGCTATTAACACCTGTCAGGAGGTTAATGGTGTAAGTAAGTTGCACGGATGGGTAAGTCAGAAGATGTTCGCTCCAATATGGAAGGGTTACTTCCCAGAGGAGAACCACGTAGGATATGTAACCAATGGTGTACACTTCCCAACATGGGCTGCTGCTGAGTGGCGTAAGGTTTATGCAAAGTACTTTGACGAGAAGTTCATGAGCGACCAGTCTAACGAAGAGATTTGGCATGGTATCTACAATTGTCCTGACAGCGAAATATGGAATACACGTATGGCTTTGAAGGCAAAGCTATTCGACTATATTGCAGTACAGTTCCAGGAGACATGGTTAAAGAATCAGGGTGACCCTGCACGTGTGGTGAAACTCTTGGAACGCTTTGACCCCAATGCGCTGGTTATCGGTTTCTGCCGTCGTTTCGCTACCTACAAGCGTGCTCACCTGCTGTTTACTGACTTGGAGCGTCTCTCAAAGATTGTCAACAATCCTGAACGTCCTGTAGTATTCCTCTTTGCAGGTAAGGCACACCCAGCAGACGGTGCTGGACAGGGCCTGATAAAGAGAATCTTCGAGATTTCACAGATGCCAGAGTTCCAGGGCAGAATTATCTTCCTTGAGGACTATGACTTCCTGCTTGCTCGTCGTCTTGTTTCAGGTGTGGACATCTGGATGAATACTCCTACACGTCCTCTTGAGGCATCAGGTACCAGTGGTGAGAAGGCTGAGATGAATGGTGTTGTAAACCTCTCTGTACTCGACGGCTGGTGGCTTGAGGGCTATCGTGAGGGTGCAGGATGGGCACTTACAGAGAAGCGCACATACCAGAACCAGGCATATCAGGATCAGCTTGACGCTGCAACTATTTACAGTCTGTTAGAGAACGAGATTGTTCCTCTCTATTATAAGAAGAACAAGAAGGGTTATAGCGAGGGCTGGATAAAGGTTATCAAGAACTCAATAGCTCAGATTGCTCCTCACTATACTATGAAGCGCCAGTTGGATGACTACTATGAGAAGTTCTATAACAAAGAAGCAAAACGTTTCAAGGAACTTTCAGCTAATGACAATCGTCTTGCTAAGGAAATTGCATTATGGAAGGAAACAGTTGCAGAGCGTTGGGATTCTATCCGTGTAGTTTCTACTTCACATCAGTTACCTGCTGTTCCTGAGAGTGGTGTTGACTATCCTGTGCAGATTGTCATTGACGAGCAGGGTCTTGACGATGCAGTAGGCATGGAGTTCGTAGCAATAGCTAAGAACAAGCAGGGCGAAGATTATGTTGCCGAGGTTCGTCCGTTCAAGGTTATCAAGAAAGAGGGTAACCTCTACACCTTTGAGGGACACCTTAATCCTCTTAAGGCTGGTGACTACCACACGTCAGTCCGTATGTTCCCAAAGAGCGACAAACTGCCTCACCGTATGGACTTCGCATACGTTAGGTGGATACAGTATTAATAATACGATACTAACAAAAAAAGCGAGAGGTGTTGCCTCTCGCTTTTTGTTTGTTTATATTTAAACTAAATAAGATATTGGTCGCTTATACTCTTGTTGGCAAGAACCCTGCGTATAGTTTCAGCGAACATGTCGGCAACACTTAGTTGCTTTACTTTAGGACAACCTTGAGTGTAAGGGATAGAGTTGGTAAACACAATCTCTTCAAGGGCAGAGTCCATGACACGTTGTGACGCGGGACCGCTCATGACACAGTGGCTTGCACAAGCCCTGACGCTTTTTGCACCCGCTTCTTTCATTATGTCAGCAGCCTTGGTTATTGTTCCAGCCGTGTCAACCATGTCGTCAACAATGATGACATTCTTATCCTTTACGTCACCAATAATCTGCATTGATGCAACAACATTTGCACGTGCGCGAGTTTTGTTGCACAATACCAATGGACATCCAAGATATTTTGCATAGGTGTTGGCGCGCTTTGAACCTCCCATATCGGGGCTTGCAATAACAAGGTTGTCGAGTTTCAGACTCTGGAGATACGGAATTATAACCCCCGATGCGTACAAGTGGTCAACCGGTACGTTGAAGAAGCCCTGTATCTGGTCGGCGTGCAGGTCCATAGTTATCACTCTGTCAATACCTGCAGCCATGAGTAGGTCAGCAACGAGTTTAGCTCCGAGACTTACACGTGGCTTATCTTTACGGTCCTGTCGTGCCCATCCGAAATAAGGAATGACAGCGTTAATGGTTTTTGCTGATGCTCTTTTTGCTGCGTCAATCATTAACAAGAGCTCCATCAAGTTGTCCGATGGAGGGAACGTACTCTGTACGAGGAAGACATCGCGTCCTCTAATTGACTGCTCGTAGCTTACAGCAAATTCACCATCGGAGAATTTTGTCATGACCATTTCGCCCATAGTACATCCCAAACTCTTACAAATTTCTTCGGTCAGATATTTTGTACATGTACCTGAGAACACCATAAAAGAATTAGAATCAATCATTGTTGAGTATGAATTTATTTTGGTTATTTTTATCCAATAGCTTTTCGAATAGTCTGGAAGTGATTTACCAAATCTTTGTAGTCCTGCTGATAGTGTATGTCAAACCTATTCCACAGGTCTCCACATATTACAATTCCTCCGAAGCCGAGGTCTTTTGCAATCTTTATTGTGTCGAGGTTCATTCCTCCAAGAGCATAGACGTGCTTGTCGATGAGTCCGTTCTTGGCTGCCGCCTGTAGGTCACTCATGTTGAAAGTACTCTTTGCTTCCGGTTCGGATTGTGAATCGAAGATATATTTCAAGAAAACGTATTCCGACTTTTTCTTTGCCTCTTTTAGCAGGGATAAATCCATACATGTCCTACTAAACTTTCCTTTGTATTTTTCTGGAAGCGGTTCGGTAGGCGACTCTATATGTATTCCACCCAATCCGAATTCGTTCTTCAGATAATAGTGCTCGTGAACTATTATTCTTTTATAAAAATCTTCTGGTAATAATCTGAGCAGTCGCTCTGCATACATAGGCGAAGAGTGGGGCTTGTACAGGTGTAGGTTATCCATCCCCTCGTCTAAGAGCGTTGCTAATATCTTATCCTCTTCCACAAAAAATGTGGGCTTGGTCATTACAATGAGTTTCATTCTGGATGCAAAAGTATGAAATTTCTACAATATAAACAATTCTATTAGCAAATAATTTTTATAATCAAGGTAAATTCCTTATTTTTGCAAACATGAAAAAAGATATTTATTCTGGAATTCACCGCCCTATGTATGTTATGGAGGAGAAACTCCTCCGTAGAAATCTTACGACGATAAGTAATGTTGCAGATGAGTCAGGCGTAGAGATAATACTTGCTTTTAAGGCTTTTGCTCTGTGGAAGTCTTTCCCTATATTC
This sequence comes from uncultured Prevotella sp., assembly GCA_947163985.1. Classification (GTDB taxonomy): domain Bacteria; phylum Bacteroidota; class Bacteroidia; order Bacteroidales; family Bacteroidaceae; genus Prevotella. The sequence goes on along the minus strand of CAMUVE010000079.1, from coordinate 1,161 downwards.
AGAGAGTATATTTCCGCTACTACAGCCAGCTCTCTATCGGAGGCTCGGCTTGCTGCGGAAGAGTTTGGCGCTCCCGCCCATACTTACTCGCCAGCCTATACTGATGACGAAATTGATGATATAGTACGCTGTTCCAGTCATCTTACGTTTAACTCGCTAACACAGTATGAACGTTTCTGCAAGCGTGCCAAAGCGCAAAAGCCAGAATTGTCGTTGGGACTGCGTGTTAATCCGGAATATTCTGAGGTAGAAACGGAACTGTATAATCCGTGTGCTCCAGGCACTCGTTTTGGTATCTCTGCCGATAGGATGCCCAAACAGTTGCCTGCTGACATAGATGGTTTCCATTGTCATTGTCACTGTGAGAGTGGGGCAGATGTTTTTGAACGCACTCTGGCACACATAGAAAAGAAGTTCTCTCTGTGGTTCCCGCAGCTTAAGTGGATAAACTTCGGTGGCGGTCACCTTATGACACGTAAGGACTATGACATTCCACTCCTTATATTTATATTAAAGGAGTTCAAAAAACGCTACCCGTGGTTACACGTTATCCTGGAGCCAGGAAGCGCCTTTGCCTGGCAAACGGGTCCGTTAGTCTCTCAAGTCGTTGATGTCGTAGAAGACAAGGGAATAAAGACTGCCATTCTTAATGTCAGTTTTACCTGTCATATGCCGGACTGTTTGGAGATGCCGTACACACCGTCGGTTCGTGGAGCACGAATTGTTACCGATTGGGTTCCCACAGCAGAACGCAGTTTGTTTCCCGTTTATCGTCTTGGAGGCAATAGCTGTCTTAGTGGTGACTATATGGGGTATTGGGAATTTGATCACGAGTTGCAGGTCGGAGAGAATGTTATCTTCGAGGATATGATACACTATACAACCGTTAAGACTAATATGTTCAATGGTATTATGCATCCTTCGTTGGCGTTATTACATGAAAACGGAGAGTTGGAAGTGTTGCGCCAATATACCTACGAAGATTACAAAAATCGTATGGATTAAATAAAAAACTTCAAAAAAAGTTTGTGGATTAAGAAAAAAGCATTACCTTTGCAACCGCATTTAGAGAAATGCGACCAAAAATGTTTGTTTTTTGGTTATTGATTATGCGGAAATAGCTCAGTTGGTAGAGCACAACCTTGCCAAGGTTGGGGTCGC
>CAMUVE010000078.1:0-7967 GCA_947163985.1 uncultured Prevotella sp. | reverse complement strand
CGTCGCTGAAGATAAGCTCAAAACATCTTGGGGGCCTGCCACACACTAAGACAGCCCCTTATATTTTCTTGGGACAGAACGTCGTAAAAGGACACACGTCGCACTTCGGTTTACGACTCTGACACACGTAACGACCGTGTAGCAAGAGCCAGTGGTGAGCATCCGCCCTGACTTCTTCAGCAATATTCTTCCTCAGTTCCATCTCTACCTTCAACGGAGTGTTGGCTTTCTCCGAGACGAGTCCCATACGGTGGCTCACACGAAAGACGTGAGTATCAACAGGCATAGCGCCCTTACCATAGGCTACCGCCTGAATGACATTAGCTGTCTTGCGTCCCACGCCAGGCAGCTTCTGCAGGTCGTCCATCGTCTGCGGCACCTCACCAGCGAAATCACTCATCACCATCCGCGCCATCTCAACAAGATGTTTCGCCTTCGCATTAGGATAGCTCACACTACTTATATACTCCAGCACATCGTCAGCCTCAGCCTGCGCCATAGTCTTTGCGTCAGGATAGTGGCGGAAGAGTTCCGGAGTTACCATATTCACGCGCTTGTCGGTACATTGTGCGCTGAGCATTGTGGCTACGAGGAGTTGAAAAACAGAGCCGAAGTCCAGCTCTGTAGTCACCTGCGGCATCTCCTTTCGGAAATGCCGCAGTATATATTCGTATCGTTCTTTTTTATTCATCACTTGTGAAGACTTCTGTTACCGGGTAACACGCTCCAGCCACTTCACCATACCGAGCATTACGCCCATAGAGATGAGGCAGACAATGAGGAATACCGTCCAGCACTCCCAAATAGGCCAGATGTTATACATGAGCGGACCAATCCAGAGCAGCAGGTTACCAACGGCAGTAGCACCGAGCCAAAGTCCCTGACAGAGTCCCTGCAGGTGCTTTGGTGCCACCTTCGACACGAAGGAAAGTCCCAGCGGAGAGATGAACAGCTCGGCTACCGTCATGAAGAAGTAATAGACGATAAGCACCCAAGGACCTGCCTTCAGTCCTGCCTTGACACTGTCGCCGAGAGCACGGAACTCCTCTGCCGAGGGATAGCCTTCCATGAATGAGTATATAGTAATAAATAGGTACGCGATACCTGCAATACCCATACCGTATGCTATCTTCATAGGTGTGGAAATCTCCTTACCTCTCTTTGTCAGCGTACCGAAGAGCCACATGATAATAGGTGTCAGCACGATGACGAAGAACGGATTAACAGCCTGCCATATCTCCGGCGCTATGGAGTCGGTCTGCACGAAGTCGCGTGCGAACAGCGACATTGACGTACCGTTCTGATGGAACGAGAACCAGAAGAACACTGCTATTCCGAGTACGGCAAAGAGTGCATACATACGCTGCTTTATCTCCGTAGCCATAGCCTTTTTCTCCTCTTCGGTATATTCTACAGAAGCAACGGCCTCCTTCTTTCCTGGAGTTGGGAATATAGACTTCGAAGCCACGAAGATAATCAACGATATGAGCATAGCCACCACAGAAGCTATGAATGAATAGTGAATACCCGTGTTAAACACGTCAAGATACTGTGTACAGAAAGCTCCGAGGTCTGCCGACGAGCCGCCCACCTTAGCGACAAGCTCATTGAGGTTGGCAAGAGCATCTGCCGACATTGCGGCACCTTCGTTGAGATACTTGTGGCAGAGTGCTGGCAGTCCTGCGTCGTATGTCAGTCCGTTGACACCGAGCCACCACTGACGGAGGTACGGGGCAATGAACGGAGCCACAAGACCTCCGATGTTTATAAAGACGTAGAATATCTGGAAACCGGAGTCGCGCTGACTCTTGGCGATGCGGAGCTCTTCCTCGCCTTTCTTGGCAGCCTCAGCCTCGAAGTTGTCGTACATCTGTCCTACGATAGCCTGCAGGTTACCCTTGAACAGTCCGTTACCGAAAGCTATGAGGAACAACGCTAAACATGTAAGCGGCAGCAGCCACGAAATGTTGCCTGACGTAGCAAGTATGGGAACGGAAAGGATGACATAGCCCGATGCCATTATTATGAGACCTGTCATAATAGTTCCCTTGTAGTTCTGCGTACGGTCAGCAATGATACCGCCCACAAGACTCAGAATATAGATACCTGCATAGAAGAATGAATAGATGAGACCTCCCTGTTCGTCGGAGAGTCCGAACTTAGAACAAAGGAAAAGCACGAGCACGGCATTCATGATGTAGTAGCCGAAGCGCTCGCCCATGTTACTCAATGCGGCCTGTAACAGACCTTTAGGATGATTCTTGAACATTTTCTTATTAGTTTATTTTGTTTTTAGTTTTTATCACGTCGAAGAGGTAAGTCAGTTTTATCACTATGTTTCCGTAGTTCGACTTTCCGAAGTAGTCGCGCTTGGAGCTTCCGTAGATATTTCCCAGTCCGTAGTAGTAACGTCCTTCCACGAGGAAATGTCCTATGTGAGGATTAGAAAACTCTATACCTGCACCACCGGCGATACCGTAGTCGAATTTGTTCTCTACGTCCATCTTGTACTGTTTTATCGTAGGATTTGCCCTGTCGTTAAGGTTAGCCTGGTCGGGGTCGAAGTTTATATGACTCTTCTCACCGAGGTAGAAGCCTATCTGCGGACCAGCCTGAGCGAAGAAGTTGAAGCCTTTTTCCTCGCGTCCCCACGCCAGATGTGCGAAGAACGGTATCTGTATGTAACTTATGTCGCGACTGTATTCCTCGGGACGTCCCGTCTGTTGGTTTATCACGGGAGCTCCGCCCTTAGTCTTTATTTTCTCCTTCCATCCTATCTTGGCGTAGTTCACCTCCGCCATAATGGAGCATATCGTGGAGAAATACTTCTCGCACACATAGCGGAACGACAGACCTCCAGTAAATCCGCTTGTCATCTTTTGCGTCACCTGCGGTTCAAAGCCTACGTCGCTCATAATGTAACCTCCGTTGACACCTATCGAGAAGTCGGAACGGTATTTTCCCACCTGTGCCGACGCCAGACAGCAGAAAGCGCTAAGTACTATGACAAAAAAACTTCTCATCGTTATTATCCTTAAAAGGCGATTGTCGAAATAGACCTGTTCTTATTATAGTGAACGAGTATGAAGTTCTTGTTCTGCATACCTCCGCGTTTCGATGCCGGCTCAAAGCGCAGACGTGTCTGCAGCGCGTTCTTGTCGGGCTCCGTACCTTTGAAGTCGGCTCCCTGACGGGCTATTCCCTTCACGAAGAACATAGCGTGGTCGTATCCCGTGATAGCGAAACGTGGCAGATAGTTGTTGTTCATCGAGGTATGGAACCACTTGCGGTATTCCTGTTCCAGCTGCTGTGTCTTCGACGATACTACATTATAATAATAGTATGATGGTATGAAGGTGTTGTACTTGTAGTAGCGCTCTAAGTTTTGCTTTTCGTACATCAGCCACTCATTATATCCGAAGAGCGAGACGTCAAGGTTTTGATTCTTCTGTGTCATCTCGTCCAGTTTGTCCAGCGCCTTGGTAAGCTCCGGCGAATGTCCTGAGTTTAGCACCACGAGGTTGGGCTTGTCCAGACGGAATGCCTTTACAAAGCTCTGCTCGGGAGTATTGAGGTTGGTAATGTTGAAGTCTATCTTTTTCCCTTCCAGCATGGTTCTCAGTCCTACGGTGAACGGTCCCTTACGACTTGTGCTGTCGTTGCAGTCAACAAATACCACGTGGTAGTCCTTGAACCTGTATCCTAACTGTGCTATAGCCATCTTGTCGAGTTCCTCCGGCGACTGATACACCTGGAACACCTGAGGGTTCGTCTTCACCTCGTCGCTGTTTATCGAGAACGGTATAACTACCTTTGCTCCGTAGGCTTTGGCAAACTTACCCAGCTCTTCTACCTGCGGGGTGTATAGCGGACCGAATATGAGGTTACACTTGTCGGCACCGTCCTGCAGCAATGTTGTCCTTATGTCGGCATTCTCGGGGACGTTCCACGCATGAATATCTATGCTCACGCCCTCACGTTTCAGTTGGTCACACGCCAGGAGTATTCCTCTGTAATACTCCACCATTCGCTTTCCGTCACCATTATCGTCGTGCAGCGGCAACATGACTCCTACCCTCACCGTCTGCGCAACAGCAGCAAGGCTTGTCAACGCCATGAAACCACCAACCAAAAATCTTAAAAAATGTCTCATAATTACAATTTATCGGTTTTTATGGTGCAAATATACAAAATAAATTGTACATTTGCACGATTATATTATATGAAAATGAAAATAAAAACAATATTTTTCTCACTTTTACTGTTTTTCGTAGCCTCTGACGTCCTTGCCCAAGGCTATCCTGTAATAGTTCCGTCAGCCACATGGACGAAACCCGACGGCACTGAGGAGGAAGGCGAGACAATGTCGAGTGCGGCTCCGCTGATAGGTCATTTTTACGCTAATCCTGTTGACGACGAAGGATTCACATCTCATTACGAGTGGCGTTTTACTCGCGAAAAGGAGACTGAGCCTTATCTTATTCGTTACGAGCAGGATACCGACTTCACCTTTAACGAGGCGGGCACCCACATCATCGTGTGCTACGCCACCTTCACCAACGGCACGCAGACCTATGAATATAAAGAGGAATACTGGGCTACAGAGGGCGTACCTATTACCTGTACCGTAAGCTCCAGCAAACTGGAAATGCCTAATGCATTCTCGCCAAATGGCGACGACAAGAACCCTACCTATAAACCCAAAGTTCACCAGAGTATCGTGGAGTTCCACGCTACCATCTACAATCGTTGGGGACAGGCTCTCTATTCGTGGGACAACGTCAACGACCAGGGTTGGGACGGCACTTATCACGGAAAGCCTGTTGCTCAGGGCACCTATTTCGTCGAGGTTCACGCCCGCGGTGCCGACGGCATAGAGTATAAGATTCGCCGCGATGTCAACCTTCTTCGCGGATTTACGGAAAGCTCAACGACAGGACCTACACAATGAGTCAGGAATATATAAAGGTTCGTGGGGCGCGCGTCCACAACCTCAAGAATATTGATGTTGATATTCCGCGCAACTCGCTGACGGTAATCACAGGACTCTCGGGTTCCGGCAAGTCGTCACTCGCCTTCGACACTATCTTTGCCGAAGGACAGCGCCGTTACATAGAGACGTTCTCCGCCTATGCACGCAACTTCCTCGGAGGGATGGAACGTCCTGACGTTGACAAAATTACAGGTCTTTCGCCCGTCATAAGCATAGAACAAAAGACAACGAATAAGAATCCACGTTCCACCGTAGGCACTACGACAGAGGTATATGACTACATGCGTCTGCTCTTCGCCCGCGCAGGAACGGCCTACAGCTATGTCACCGGCGAGAAGATGGTGAAATATACTGACGAGAAGATTCTTAACATGATTCTCTCCGACTATGCCGGCAAGCCATTCTATATACTGTCGCCGCTGGTTCGCAACCGTAAGGGTCACTACCGTGAACTCTTTGAGTCGTTGCGCCGTAAGGGTTTCCTTCATGTACGCGTGGATGACGAAATCATGGAGATAACAAGCAACATGAAGGTAGATCGCTACAAGAACCACAATATAGAAGTAGTGATAGACAAGGCGAGCGGAAAGCCCGAACACGCCGACCGACTCCGTCAGAGTGTCGAGTTAGCCATGCGACAGGGCGAGGGGCAGCTGATGATTTTGGAACGCGACGGCGGCAAGCCACGCTTCTTCTCACGTCACCTCATGTGTCCTACGACAGGAATATCCTACGGCGACCCCGCACCAAATAAGTTTTCCTTCAACTCCCCGGAGGGTGCATGTCCCACGTGCAAGGGCTTGGGATATGTCAACGAGATAGACCTTAACAAGGTCATCCCCGACCGCTCACAGTCTATCTACTCGGGTGCAATAATTCCTTTAGGCAAATACAAGAACCAACTGATATTCTGGCAGATAGAAGCCATACTAAAAAATTACGACTTAGACCTGAAGACTCCCGTCAAGGACATTCCCGAGGAAGCTATGAGCGAGATACTCTACGGTTCTTTGGGCAACATAAAGATATCCAAGGAGTTGGTACACACTTCGAGTGACTACTTTATGGAGTTCGACGGTATTATAAAATACCTGCGCTCCGTAATGGACCGTGACGACAGCGCCAGCTCACAGAAATGGGCAGACCAGTTCCTCGCCACATGTCAGTGTCCCGAGTGTCACGGTGGTCGTTTTAACAAGGAAGGTCTCTCGTACCGCTTCTGGAACAAGAATATAGCTGAACTCTCCCACATGGACCTCAGCGAACTCAACGAGTGGCTCTACGAGGCAGAGAACCACCTGGAGCCCCAGCAAAAGCAGATAGCCGCGGAGATACTGAAGGAGATACACACCCGTATAAACTTCATGCTTGACGTAGGACTGGACTATCTCGCACTCGACCGTCCCTCGGCAAGTCTTTCCGGCGGAGAAAGCCAGCGCATACGTCTTGCCACACAGATAGGCTCACAACTCGTCAACGTCCTCTACATCCTTGACGAGCCCAGCATAGGACTTCACCAGCGCGACAACGACAAGCTCATAGCGTCGCTCAAGGAGCTGCGCGACCTCGGCAATACCGTCATCGTTGTAGAACACGACCGCGACATGATGCTCAATGCCGACTACATCATAGATATCGGTCCGCGCGCAGGACGCAAAGGCGGCGAAGTGGTGTTCCAGGGAACACCACAGGAAATGCTCAAGGCAAACACCCTGACAGCCCAAAGCCTTCAACCCTCCACCATCCACCCTCAACCCTCCACCATCCACCCTCAACCCTCAACCCTCCACCCTCAACCCTCCGCCCTCACCCTCCTGGGCGCTCGCGGCAACAACCTCAAGGGAGTCAATGTGTCGTTCCCGCTCGGAAAGCTCATCCTCGTCACAGGCGTCAGCGGCTCCGGCAAGTCAACGCTCATCAACGAGACGCTGCAACCAATACTCTCGCAGCATTTCTTCCATTCGTTGAAACGTCCCCTGCCCTACGACAGCATCGAGGGAATAGAGAACATCGACAAAGTAGTCAACGTTGACCAGTCGCCCATAGGACGCACCCCGCGTTCCAACCCTGCAACCTACACAGGCGTCTTCAGCGACATCCGCTCACTCTTCGTCAATCTCCCCGAGGCAAAGATTCGCGGCTACAAACCCGGACGCTTCTCGTTCAACGTCAAGGGCGGCAGGTGCGACACCTGTGGCGGCAACGGCTATAAGACCATAGAGATGAACTTCCTCCCCGACATCCAAGTGCCCTGCGAGACGTGTCACGGAAAACGCTACAACCGCGAAACCCTCGAGGTGCGCTACAAGGGAAAGTCCATTGCCGACGTGCTCGACATGACCATCAACCAGGCTGTAGAGTTCTTCGAGAACGTCCCCGAGATACTCCGTAAGATAAAGACCATTCAGGAAGTAGGACTCGGCTACATAAAGTTAGGACAGCCCTCCACAACACTCTCCGGCGGTGAGAGCCAACGCGTAAAACTCGCCACCGAGCTGTCTAAACGCGACACAGGAAAGACCCTCTACATCCTCGACGAACCCACCACAGGACTCCACTTCGAAGACATCCGCATCCTCATGACTGTCATCCGCCGTCTTGTAGATCGCGGCAACACGGTAATAATCATAGAACATAACCTCGACGTCATCCAACAGGCAGACTACATCATCGACATGGGTCCCGAAGGCGGACGCCGCGGAGGCACCGTAGTAGCCACAGGCACCCCCGAAGAAATAAAGAAACAAGGCAAGGGCTTTACAGCGAAGTATCTGTATTAACTTTCCTCACACCTCAAAAAATAAGCGGAGCCGAAGCCCCGCTATTTTTTACTCGTACGTCATGTACGCCACTCTGTTTTTCCATCCCTCAAGGAAGCCTCGCTGCGACGGCTTGCGGGCTATGCTCTCAAGGAACTTTAGTCGCTCGAAGGTCACCCTCAGGTGTAGCTGTCGCGGGTCGTTGACGTTGATGG
>CAMUVE010000077.1:0-8235 GCA_947163985.1 uncultured Prevotella sp. | reverse complement strand
ACTCCATACGCCTTAGAGGTTCACCACAAACCCACACATCAATATGGAAAAGCCTACGCCTATAAGGTTCGGCTCTTTCTGATGTGTTGTTTGCTCTCTTTGTTTGAGGTGGTGATTTCAAAGGCAATTGAGCAATATGTCTGCATCCAAGATGCAGGTGCAAAAGTACAAAGAAAAATATATAGCACAAAATTTTAGGTGATAATTTTGGAAATGTATTCAGTTTTTGCTAATTTTGTGCTCTCAAAATAAACAAAAAAAATATAAAGGAGGAACGGTTATGGATAAGCTTTATGTTGTGAAGGCAGAGAATGCAGGTGATTTGACCATCAATCTGACATTTAGCGACAATACGACACAGCGTGTTGATGTTGGCGATTTTATTCGTCGTCATCCTCACCCACAATACAACAAATATCTTGACCCTCGCAAGTTCAACCGCTTTACCATAGATAATGGAAATGTGGTCTGGGGCAAGAACTGGGACTTGATATTTCCAATAGAGCAGTTACACTCTGGGGTAATAGCATAAACTTTAGAGATGACAGGGGCTGAAGTGAACCTTTCAGTTGTGTCCAACTTTCTGGGTTCACTTCATCCCTTGTCACATATTAAAATACCATATATTACCATTTTAGAAGCCCTGACCTGGAAAATAAAGGTCAGGGCTTAAATATACAGACAAATCTGAAATGCAATGACGATTACTCAACAGCAAATGCAACCTCACTAAAAAACACTCAAACAAGCATCTTCATTAATATTTTTTTAACAGGCGTATGGGTTACGCTATAGCCCATTGCTATTTCAGCCCGTTTATCCACTCGGCGATGTCGCTGAGTACTTCGGGGGCAATGGTTTCCTCTATTTTCCGGTACTCATTCATGCTGCCAGTGGTGCAGTGCTGGAAGAGGTGGTTCAGACCGGGATATTCCTTTGTGACGTTATTTTTAGACTTCGGCAGATTGCGCTCGATGGCCGTTAAGTTGAGCGAGGAGATGACCTGCCAGTCGCGTTCGCCGTTAAGCGCGAATACGGGGCAGCGCGTGGCGGCGATGTCGGCGGCGGGGTCATAGTCGATGAACCACCTATGCCACGGTACACTCTGAATTTCCGGCATATTACGTATGGAATCAGTCGTCACGGTGCCTGTTCCGCCGTATAACTCAACCATGCGGTTTCTCTGCGAGGCCGCAAGCGTATCGCCCTTCACGCCGGGGCCTGCCAGCGAGACGATGAAGTCGGTCTGCTTCTGTGCGCCGAGCATGAAGCCTATGAGTCCGCCCTCGCTGTGGCCGATGATGCCTACCTTGGCAAAGGTCTTTCGGCCAAGAAGATATTCCAGTCCGGCGGCGGCATCGCGGGCGAAGTCCTCACTCGTGGCGTTCGCCAGGTCGCCGCCCTTGGAGGCTCCTGTGGCGCGGTCGTCATAGCGCAGCGAGGCGATGCCGTGACGGGCCAGATAGTCGGCGATGACGAGGAAGGGCTTGTGGTCGAAAATTTCCTCGTCGCGGTTCTCTTGGCCGCTACCGCTGATTAAAAGGGCGACGACGGGCTTCTTCTTCGACTTCGGATTGTAGCCTACGGGCCATGTCAGCGTTCCGGCCAGCGTGGCGCTGTCATGCTCGTTGCGGAATGTCACCTCCTCAGTCTCGTAGGGATAAGGCGGTTGGGGTGTCTGCGGTCGTTTCATTTCCTCCTCGCCCTTCGCCAGCACCAGCGGCAGCGACATGCCGTTCTGCTTGAACGTGCCGACGAGCTTGCCGTCCCTGAGCCGTCCACCGTATGACAGGTTGAGACGTTCTGCCTTCACGGCAAGTGAGTCGTCGCTCAGATAGTCCTTGAACATCGGGTATCCCTTCACGCTCTGGTCGGGGCTGTCCATCGTCACAAATACGAAACCATCGACCTGCTTCAGATGAAATACCAGCGTCAGCTTCGCAACGCCCAAATCCAGTTTGCCCGTCCACGAGCCGAGAAGGGCTGTGGTGGACTGAACCTGTGCCATCCCATTCAGTGCGATGATGGCCAGCAGGATTGTTAGTAATTTCCTTGTCTTCATTTTATGTTCCTGTTATTTTGGAGTTAATAAAAATCGGCGTGAGTCTGAGCAGCAAATTTACAAAATTATCCCGAATTTACGCATATTCCACTTTACCTTTTATATATTATTAGGCAAATTTTCGCGATAATTGTGGCTTATCTCGTTATTTTTGGCTAACTTAGCACCGCCAAAGTGCAGAGAGGAAAAAGCGGGATGGTTCTCGTGATCCACTTCAAACACACGAAGTTCCTCGTCACACGTTGAGGCAGTATGGCTGAAAGTACATGGGCTGAAATTTCAGCTGATGTAAGTTTTTGTAAAATTTTTGGCAAAATATTTTGCAGTTTGAAATAAAATATTTACTTTTGCCGACGAATAGAAAGAAATTGAGAAAATGAGAGAATGAGAAAATGAGACAGGTATCAATGATAACAGCATGGTGGTGGCGCAACTCAAGATCCAAAAGTCGTGAGTAGCGAAGCCGTGTAGATACTTGTCATATAAATTTACAAAGGTCTGTCGTTCTTGCGACAGACCTTTTTTAATTGGGAATTGAGAATTGGGAAACAAGGTTCGGCGCCCACGGGGAAAGCCAATTATGATTACATTTAAACCATTGGGAATTTTATAGAAACAAAAATAGATAGAAAAATGGAAATGAAAGAGATTTTAAACAGAATGCTTAACCACGAGGAACTTTCTCGTGAGGAGATGAAGCGAGTGCTTATTGGTATTACAAGGAGTGAGTTCCCTGAGGAGCAGGTGACGGCGCTGCTGACAGGACTGCAGATGCGTGGCATCACCGTTGACGAGTTGCTGGGTTTTCGTGATGGAATACTGGAGACGGGAGTCCCTGTGCCCCTCGACTGCGACAGGTATATCGATGTCGTGGGAACGGGTGGCGACAGGAAGAACACCTTTAACATCTCTACCACAGCATGTTTCGTCATTGCGGGAGCGGGCTATAAGGTGGCGAAACACGGAAACTACGCAGCAACATCGGTTAGCGGGGCGTCGAACGTTATTGCTAATCACGGTGTGAAGTTTACTGACGACATAGACCAGCTGAACCGTTCTATCAACGAGGCAGGAATAGTCTATCTGCACGCACAGCTGTTTGCAAAGGCTATGAAGTTCGTTGGTCCTATACGCAAGGCGTTGCAGTTCCCGACGTGTTTTAATCTGCTTGGTCCTATAGTTAATCCTTCGCAGCCCCAGTGTCAGCTGTTGGGAGTCGCTAACCTTGACCAGATGCGTCTGTACCAGAACGTTTATCAGAAGATAGGAATAGACTACGGAATAGTGAACTCCATAGACGGCTACGACGAGATTTCGCTGACCGGCGACTTCAAGGTGACAACAAACCAGTATGAGCGGGTGTTTAAACCTCAGGACTTAGGCTTTGAGATAGCCAAGCCCGAAGAGCTCGTCGGCGGTGCAACAGAAGAAGAGGCAAAGGAAATCTTCGACAACGTGCTGGCGAACAGCGCATTGCCGGCACAGAAGAACATAGTGCTGGCGAATGCTGCCTTCGGCATTCAGGTGTTGGAGCGAGGAAAGAAGACCATTGAAGAGTGTATAGAGATAGCCCGCGAGTCGATAGACAGCGGAAAGGCATTACAAACGTTTAAGAAATTCGTAGAGATAAATGGGTGAGAGAATGAGAAAATGAGAAATTGAGAGAATGAGAAAATGAGAAATGATATATTAGAAGAGATAATAGCCCACAAGCGTCAAGAAGTTCAAGGAGTTCAAGAAGTTCAAGGAGTTCAAGGAGTTCTGGGTACGATGGCTTCTATGAGGAAGGCACTCCTTGAGTCGAGTACCGGAATAATAGCGGAGTTTAAACGTCGGTCGCCGTCAAAAGGATGGATAAAGAAAGAGGGTAGAGCCGACATCATTCCGCTGGCGTACCAGCAGAACGGGGCAGCGGCGCTGAGTATCCTTACCGACGAGAAATTCTTTGGCGGTTCCGACGCCTTCATAACGACGGCACGCACCAGCAGAGTGAACATACCTATATTATATAAGAACTTCGTCATTGACGAGCGCCAACTGTTTCATGCTGTAAACTGCGGCGCATCGGCGGTGCTGTTAATAGCTGCCGCCCTGACGAAGAAAGAGTGTGCCCAGCTTGTAAGAGCGGCGCACAGTCTGCACTTGGAGGTGCTCCTGGAGATGCACTCGGAAAGTGAGTTGGAGTACGTAGAGACAGAGCCCGATATGTGTGGCATAAACAACAGACACCTCGGAACATTCGTGACGGACGTAGAGACGTCGTTTCGTTTGGCAGAACTGTTGCCTAAGGACGTAGTGAAAGTCAGCGAGAGCGGCATCTCGTCGCCCGAAACGGTGCGACAGCTTCGTGAAGTGGGCTACAGGGGTTTCCTCATCGGCGAGAACTTCATGAAGACCGATAATCCTGGTGAGGCATTAAAACAATTTATTGAGCAACTAAAAGTATAAAAGCTATGAATAAGATTAACAAACTGTTTGAGCAACAGCGCGAGACAGGAAGGAAACTGCTCTCGTTGTATTTCTGTGCCGGATGTCCCACGTTAGAGGGAACAGGTGACGTGATAAAGACCCTCCAGGAGCACGGGATAGACATGATTGAGGTAGGTATGCCCTTCAGCGACCCCCTTGCCGATGGTCCTGTGATACAGTCGGCAGGAACGGTAGCCATAAAGAACGGAATGACTGCCGACATACTCTTCCGACAACTCACGGAGATAAAGGACGAGGTAACTATTCCCCTTGTGTGGATGGGTTATCTGAACATTGTCATGCACTACGGTTTCGAGGAGTTCTTTCGTCGTTGTGCTGAGGCAGGCATCTCGGGCGTCATCATTCCCGACCTTCCCTTCGACGACTATCTTAACGAGGTGAAACCCGCCAGCGACCGTTACGACCTCAGAGTGATAATGATGATAACTCCGGAGACCAGCGAGGAGAGAATACGGTTTATCGATGACAATACCGACGGCTTCATATACATGGTGTCGTCAGCATCGATAACAGGTGTCCAGAAGTCGTTCGACGATGCCAAAGTGGAGTACTTCCAACGCATAAACAGCATGTCGCTCCGCAACCCCCGGATGATAGGTTTCGGCATATCAAACAAACAGACCTTGGAGTCGGCACAGGCTAATGCTGCAGGTGCTATTATAGGTTCGAAATTCGTTACACTGTTGAATGAAGCAGACGGCGATGCAGAACTGGCTATCAATAACTTACTAAACGACTTAAAACGATGAAAGAGAACTATTTTGTAGATGAACGAGGCTTCTATGGCGACTTCGGTGGAGCCTATGTTCCAGAGATATTGTACAAGTGTGTGGAAGACCTCAGAAAGGCATATCTTCCGATAATAGAGAGCGACGATTTCAAACAAGAATACCACCAGTTGCTCAAGGACTATGTGGGTCGTCCGTCACCACTTTACTACGCCGGCAGGATGAGCGAGAAGTACGGTTGCAAGCTGTATCTGAAACGTGAAGACCTGAACCACACGGGAGCCCACAAGATAAACAACACGATAGGTCAGATACTTATGGCCCGCAAGATGGGCAAGACCCGCATCATAGCCGAGACGGGAGCCGGTCAGCACGGCGTAGCGACAGCCACCGTCTGTGCGCTGATGAATATGGAGTGCGAGGTGTTTATGGGAGCCACAGACGTAGAGCGTCAGCACGTAAATGTGGAACGAATGAAGATGCTGGGAGCGAAGGTACACCCCGTAAGGACGGGAAATATGACACTCTCCGACGCCTGTTCCGAGGCTATCCGCGACTGGTGCTGTCATCCTAAAGACACGTTCTACATAGTAGGCTCCACGATGGGTCCGCACCCTTATCCCGACATTGTGGCAAGGATGCAGAGTGTTATCTCCGAAGAGATAAAATGGCAGCTCCAGGAGAAGGAGGGACGCGACTATCCCGACTATCTCATAGCCTGCATAGGAGGAGGCTCCAATGCCGCCGGCACCATATATCACTACGTCAACGACGAACGTGTAAAGATAGTGCTTGCCGAAGCAGGAGGCAGCGGAGTCGATACCGACAGGACGGCAGCAACGATACATCGTGGTAAGGTAGGCATACTTCACGGCTCGAAGATGCTTGTCATGCAGACCCCCGACGGACAGATAGAAGAAGCTTTCACCATCTCAGCAGGTCTTGACTACCCGGGAGTAGGACCGATGCACTGCAATATGGCGGCAAAAGGACGCTCTACGGTTCTCGCCATCAACGACGATGAGGCTATACGTGCCGGCTACGAGTTGACCCGCATGGAGGGAATAATCCCGGCGATAGAGAGTGCCCACGCCGTAGCGCTTCTGGAGAAGATGACCTTCCGTCCCGACGATGTCGTGGTGCTGACAGTAAGCGGACGAGGCGACAAAGATATAGAAACTTACCTAAACAATAAAATAGTATGAAGTACGTCACACATACCAGAACAATCCTTGCCGATGTATATACGCCGGTAGGAGCATACATGCGTTTGCGCGACCTCTATCCGCAGAGTGCACTTATGGAGAGTAGCGACTATCACGACGCCAACAACTCGCGTTCGTTCATAGGAATATGTCCTATGGCAAGCATAGCAATAGGTCACGGACTGTGTACTATGACTTTGCCCGACGGCAGCACGACGCAGACGGTGATAGACGGCAACTACACCACAGACAAGGCGCTGGCAGATTTCCTCGGGAACTTTCAGGTAGAGGGCGAAAACGCCAACTACATAGGACTCTATGGATACACCACGTTTAATGCTGTGAGATATTTCGAGAATATCAACGTCAAAGACTCTACGATGGACGAGAACGATGCTCCCGACGTGTTGTATGTGCTCTATCGTGACATAATAGTCTTTGACCACCACAACAGCGAGATGACGCTTGTGACCATTGGCGACGAGAGCGTGTTGGACGACATAGAACGCACCATAAACAAGCCCACAGCAAGGACTTACGGCTTTCACGCTGTCGGCGAGGTGACATCGACACTTACCGACGAAGAACACAAGAAGAATATCCGTGAGGGCATACGTCATTGTCTTCGTGGCGACGTCTTCCAGATAGTTCTCTCGCGACGTTTCATACAACGTTATGAGGGCGACGACTTCAATCTCTACAGAGCGCTGAGAAGCATCAATCCCTCGCCTTATCTTTTCTACTTCGACTTCGGCGGTTTCCGCATCTTCGGCTCCTCGCCGGAAACACACTGTCGCATTGAGGGCAACAGGGCTTACATAGACCCGATAGCAGGAACAACACGACGTACTGGCGACAGCGAACAGGACAAGAAGAATACGGAGTATCTGCGTAACGACCCTAAGGAGAATGCCGAACACGTAATGCTTGTTGACCTTGCACGCAACGACTTGTCAAGAAACTGTCGTGGGGTGAAGGTCGATTTCTTCAAGGACCTGCAGTACTACTCGCACGTCATTCATCTGGTTAGCAGGGTAAGTGGAGATATAGAGGAGAGAGAAGAGAGGAGAGAGGAGAGAGTAAAGAAGAAACTGAAGACCTTCATCGATACTTTCCCTGCGGGTACGCTGTCGGGTGCTCCCAAGGTGCGTGCTATGCAGATAATCTCCGAGTTGGAGCCCCACAATCGTGGTGCGTACGGAGGGTGTATAGGTTACATAGGTCTGAATGGCGACCTGAACCAGGCTATTACTATCCGCACCTTCGTGTCGCGTGGCGGCGAACTGTGGTTCCAGGCTGGTGGCGGCATCGTTGCGAAGAGCGACGAAGAGTATGAGTTACAGGAAGTTAACAACAAGTTAGGAGCATTGCGCAAAGCAATAGAAAGGGCAGAACAATGAAGGTAGTAGTGATAGACAATTACGACAGTTTTACTTATAATCTGGTCCATCTGTTGAAGGACCTCGGAGCCGATGTTACGGTATTCCGTAACGACAAGTTCCGGCTGGAGCAGTTGGAGTCGTTCGACAAGATAGTCCTCTCGCCTGGTCCGGGAATACCCTCCGAGGCAGGTCTGCTGCTGGACGTCATAAGGGAGTTTGCCACACGAAAACCCATCCTCGGCGTGTGCTTAGGTCATCAGGCTATCGGCGAGTCCTTCGGAGCCCGTCTGGAGAACCTTGACGACGTCTTTCATGGTGTAGCTACAGATGCCACGATACTCTCCGACAGTATGTTGTTCAAGGGACTT
>CAMUVE010000076.1:0-8537 GCA_947163985.1 uncultured Prevotella sp. | reverse complement strand
ATGTCGGCGGTACAGAACATGCTACAGGTCACCTTATCTACTCACGCTTCTGGAACAAGTTCCTCTTCGACCTCGGCGTAAGCTGCAAGGAAGAGCCTTTCCAGAAGCTGGTTAACCAGGGAATGATTCAGGGTCGCTCGAACTTTGTTTATCGTATCGAGGACGAGGGTGCCGACAAGGGTAAGTTCGTAAGCGTTGGTCTTAAGGATAAGTATAATGTTACTCCTATTCACGTTGACGTGAATATAGTAAGCAACGACATTCTCGACATTGAGGCTTTCCGCAAGTGGCGTCCTGACTACGAGCATGCTGAATTCATCATGGAGGACGGACAGTATAAGTGCGGCTGGGCTATCGAGAAAATGTCGAAGTCTATGTTCAACGTCGTTAATCCGGACATGATTGTTGAGAAGTATGGTGCCGACACACTGCGTCTCTACGAGATGTTCCTCGGTCCTGTGGAGCAGTCAAAGCCTTGGGATACCAACGGTATCGACGGCTGTCACCGCTTCCTGAAGAAGTTCTGGAACCTCTGTACAACATGTTGCGACTCAGTCGCAACAAACAAGGAGGCAACACCAGAGAACCTTAAGAGTCTGCATAAACTCATCAAGAAGGTTTCTCAGGATATTCCTCAGTTCTCTTATAACACCAGCATCTCAGCATTTATGATTGCCATCAACGAGCTGAGTCAGCAGAAGTGTACAAGTGTAGAGGTAATGAAAGACCTCGTAGCACTGATAGCTCCTTTCGCACCACACATTGCCGAAGAGCTGTGGGAGCAGCTGGGTGGCGAAGGCTCTGTATGCGATGCTAAATGGCCTGAGTACGACGAGAAATACCTCGTTGAGAGCAGCGTTACCCTTGGTGTCGCCTTCAACGGAAAACGTCGTTTTGAGATGGCGTTTGCTGCCGATGCCGACAACAAGACTATCGAGGAGAGCGTATTGGCTGACGATCGTGCCGCCAAATACTTAGAGGGTCAGCAGGTCGTTAAAATCATTGTTGTTCCTAAACGTATGGTTAATATAGTATGCAAATAGCAGGAAACAAAGCATTATGGAATGAAGTAAAAGACTACTTCTTCATCACCCTCGGACTGATGCTCTATGCCTTCGGTTGGACGGTGTTTCTCCTTCCGTACGAGATTGTTACGGGTGGCGTAACGGGTATTGCGGCTATCATTTTCTATGCTACAAGACTGCCTATTGAGTACTCTTATTTCACCATCAATGCCGTACTGCTTATCATAGCACTTAAGATTCTGGGATGGCGGTTTATGATGAAAACCATCTACGCCATCTTCATGATATCAATACTTCTGTGGGTAGCACAAATGATAGTGATTCAGCCCGACGGCACCTTCAAACAAGTGCTCGGACCCGGTCAGGACTTCATGTCGCTAATCATAGGATGTACTATGACGGGCATGTCGTTGGCTATCGTCTTCCTGCATAACGGCAGTACCGGCGGTACGGATATTGTAGCTGCCGTAGTAAACAAGTTCTACAACCTCTCGCTTGGACAGGTACTCATCTTTGTTGATATCCTTATCATAGGCTCCTGTATCCCAATCTTCGGCGACTGGCGTAAGATAGTATTCGGTCTGTGTACTATGGTTATTGAGAACTTCGTACTCGACTACGTCATGAATGCCCGTCGCGAGTCTGTACAGTTTATGATATTCTCAAAGAAATACCAGGAGATAGCCAATGCCATAGGAACACAAATGAATCACGGTGTTACCATTCTCGACGGACACGGATGGTACACAGGACAGAAACGTAAGGTTCTCTGTATTCTGGCAAAGAAGAGAGAAAGTGTTCACATTTTCCGTCTTATAAAAACCATCGACCCCAACGCCTTTGTAAGTCAGAGTTCAGTAATTGGTGTCTATGGAGAGGGCTTCGACGAGATGAAAGTAAAAGTAAAGCCAAAGAAAATGAAAATAGTCTTCGCCACAAACAATACCAATAAACTCATGGAGGTTCGCAAAATTCTTGGAAACTCGTTCGAGGTTCTGTCACTGAAAGACATAAACTGCAACGATGATATTCCGGAAAAGGGACAGACACTGGAAGACAATGCTAAGATTAAGGCTGAATATATCTATAAGAAATACCATATTAACTGTTTTGCCGACGATACAGGACTCGAAGTAGAGGCTTTGGGAGGAGCACCGGGTGTGTATAGTGCACGCTATGCTTCTATGGGTATAGACCATGCACAGTCCCACGATTCAGGAGCCAATATGGCACGACTGTTGCGCGAACTAAAGGATAAAGACAATAGGAAAGCACGCTTCCGCACTGTCATAGCCCTGATAATTGATGGAAACATCAGAACCTTCGAGGGTATTGTCAACGGTAAGATTATCCATGAGTGCAGAGGAGGCGAGGGCTTCGGCTACGACCCGATATTTATGCCTGACGGCTACGACAAGACCTTTGCCGAACTGGGCTATAACATAAAGAATACCATTTCACACCGGGCACGAGCCACGAAGAAACTGGCAGAATTCTTAAAATGAACAACACAAAACACGAAACACGAAACACTTACCATGAAGAAACAATTATCAGTACTAATCCCCTGCTATAACAGCCTTTGCCACGATGAAGTGAAGTCTGTATGGCAGCAACTCGCTGAATACAACCTCCACGCTTCAAACAAAGTAGAGTGGGAGATAATAGTTATAGAAGATGGCTCAACAGACGAGACAACACTGAAGGAAAATGCCAAGATAGCACTCCTTGAGAACGTACGCTACATACCTCGCAAGGAGAACGTTGGCAGAGCAGCTGTGCGTAACCTGCTGGCACACGAGGCAAAATACGAATGGCTGCTGTATATGGATTCTGACGTCTGTGTAGAGCATAACACCTTCATAAAGAAATATATCGAGAGTAGCGACAACATCGTCGTTGGTGGAGTACGTATCTTCGGCAACGCCATGAAACTGAGCTATAACCTCCGTTACCTCTACGAGAAAAAGGCATCGGGAAAACATACTCGCACAGAACGACAGAAACACGAACATAGGGAGTTCCGCACAACAAACTTCCTCATTGCTCGCGACATAATCTTTGAATGTCCTTTCGACGAGAGTTTCAAAAGCTACGGCTACGAGGATGTGCTCTTCGGAAAGACTCTCCACGACAAGGGCTATCCCGTAAAGCATATTTCCAACCCTGTTACCATCATAGACTACGAAGACAACGCCACATTCGTAAATAAAACGGAGGAATCACTGCGCACCCTCCACCAGTTCAAGGACCAGCTGAAGGACTACTCTACACTTCTCAAATACGCCACTTGGACACGAATGTCATGTCTTTCACCACTATTGATGATAACATATAAAATCTTCGGAAAAACGATAAGAAAAAACCTGGCAGGCAATAATCCGCGACTTTCGTGGTTTAATATATATAAACTGCTCTATTATTTATCGTTATGAAGAAACTTATAGCCTATAGTCTGCTGCTCTTCTCACTCCTCTCTACTCTCTCATCAAAAGCACAGGGGGTAGGACAGTGGAAAGCATATATGTCGTACCATAATATTACTGCTATCGAACCGGCAGGAAAGCTGATTTACGTTCTTGCGAGCAATAACCTCTTCAGCTACAACTTCTCCGACAGCAGCATAGATACCTACGACAAGGTCAACAAACTTAGCGACTGCGGCATCATCGACATCAAGTGGAACAACACCGCTAAACGTCTTATCATCATCTACGACAACTATAACATCGACCTCATAGACAATAACGCTAAGGTCTATAATATCTCCGACTATTACACCAAGTCGATGACCAGCGACAAGACTATCAACAGCACGTATATCAATGATATCTATGCATACCTTAGTACTGGCTTCGGCATAGTGAAGGTGAATATGAAGGATGCCGAAGTTAGCGATACCTACCAGATTGGTATAAACGTGAAGTACTGTTATATCGAGGGGAAAAACATCTATGCCGCCTCAGAGACCTCAGGACTGTATGCCGCTAAACTTACCGACAACCTCCTTGACCATAACGTGTGGAAAAGGGTAGGGGAATATACTCCCAAGACGGAGAACAGAACACTCGTTGCGGACGATACAAACAACTGTATGTGGACTGTTGACGAGAACGGCAAACTGTTGGCTTATACCGAGAAGGACGGCACCAAGACAAACATCCGCTCCGAGATACGTCCTGAGGGACCAAAATACAACCACTTCTTCTTCATGAAGTATGTCGATGGATCACTTTATACTACCGGTGGCGGCGAGGCTAACGTAACGTTCCTGCAACGTCCTGGAACAATACAGGTAATGAGTAATGGTGAATGGACGTTATACGAGGACGAGATAAACAAAAAGACCGGACATCTCTACGAGGACATTTCGTGTCTTGACATCGACCCGCTCGACAAGACTCACGTCTTTGCTGCCAGCTCTCGCTCTGGCGTTTACGAGTTCAGGAATGGTAAGTTCATAAAGAACTGGACCTTCGACAATACCAACAGCTGCATAACGACGGTAATACCAAACAACTACGACTACGTCATAGTAAACGGTCTTAAGTTCGACGGCGACGGCAACCTGTGGGTTCTCAACAGCTGGTCCGAGAAACCCATAGCACACTACTCAAAGGAGGGCAACTGGACGGAGAAGAAGAACCAGGCAATAAGCAATATCTCCAAGGACTTCGCCTCAGCACGCAGCCCTATCTTCGACAGTCGCGGACTGTTCTGGTTCACCAACGATGCGTGGTCATCAACAGCTCTCTTGTGTCTTAATCCTGCCGACCTGCATGCAAATGTTTATACCGACTTCACCAATCAGGACGGTACCGTAGTGGGAGCTCATAGTGTTCGTTGTGTTGTTGAAGACAAGAGCAAGAATATCTGGATAGGAACCATTGAAGGTCCTCTTATGCTTACCGCAGAAGATATTGCGGCAGGCAACAAGACATTCACGCAGGTTAAGGTGCCCCGCAACGACGGCACCGACTATGCCGACTATCTGCTTTCCGGAGTCGATATCGCTTGCATAGCTATCGACGGTGGAGGTCGTAAGTGGTTCGGAACCTATGGTGACGGTGCTTACCTCATCAGCGAGGACAACAACACCCAGATACACCATTTCACCCAGAGTAACAGCAGCCTCCTCTCAAATACCATCGAGGCAATAGCCATCAACGACAAGACCGGAGAAGTATTCTTCGGAACAGACAAAGGACTCTGCTCGTATATGAGCGACGCCTCAACACCTAACAGCGATATGTCGAAAGACAACGTGTGGGCATATCCTAATCCGGTGACACCAGATTATACAGGACTAATAACTGTCACAGGACTGTCTTATAATGCCGACGTCAAGATAGTTACCGTCAATGGTACTCTCGTGGCTCAGGGACGAAGCAACGGAGGTACCTTCACGTGGGACGGCAACGACCTCAGCGGTCGCCGCGTAGCCTCGGGAATATATATGGTAGAAACAGCAAAGAGCGACGGCTCGAAGGGCACAGTATGCAAGATAGCAATAGTCAACTAACTACAAGGAAACTGTGGATAGACAACCTCCGCGGACTCAGTATGGTGGCAATCCTGATATTCCATACTGAGATGTACTATGCGGGCTACGACATCATACCCTACAGCTTCTACGTAGAGAATGCGCTGGCTATGTTCTTCTTCCTTTCAGGCTATCTCTTCTACAAGGACAACGGGACAATACATCCTAAACAGAAAATCTTCTCCATCGCTGTAAACCTCATAATACCATATTTTATCTTCACAACCCTCATAGCACTTCCCAAGGCTCTCGCTCATGGTGAGGAAATAAACATCCTGACACTCGCCAGCGAAATACTCCTTGGAGAAGCCTCGTGGTTCATCGCCGCCCTCATCGTCGCAGAGATTATCTTCTCGCTGTTGCTATGGATTACTCGGGGAAGACACATCTTCCTCACACCTGTTATAATAATACTTACAGCCCTCGCCTTTGCAATAGGAAACTTAGAGAACGCCAACTATAACACATATAACTTCTGGCACATCAACGAGGCACTACTCGCACTGCTCTTCCTTTATTTAGGATACGCCTACCACCAGTTCGAAAAGTCTCTCACTCCTCGCATAGCATATCTCGTACCTCTCGCCGCTTGCCTCATCATTCTAAAATACATAGAATACCGATACGAATGGAAGATGGTTATGGGACCCATCGTCGTCACCTCCATACCCACATTCCTCTGCGACTGCATCATAAGCTGCCTACTACTTAGCAGCATCTTCGCTCGCCTCGAATCTCGTATTATCGCATCTCGTGCCCTCTCATGGACCGGAAGCCACTGCCTGGTGTACTACTTCATCTGCGGGGGAGTTCCCCTCCTGACGGCAAAAATAATGACCTCTATCGGTCTTCCTTACAACGACCAGTATTGGCGCGTCGCCCTCGTCTTCATCATAGTCTATATCGTCGCCACCGCCATCACCTGGTTCATCTACCGCTACCTCCCCTTTATGGTCAGCGTTAGGAAAAGGAAATAAAGAAAAGATCATAGCTGTAATCCGACCTGAAAGTAGCCCAGTTTCACTGCAAAAGTAGGCTACTTACACACTAAAAGTAGCCTACTTACACATCGCTTTACGTTAATTCTGAAAAAAGAATTTTTCGTCAACACTTACCTTTTAGGGTGTCAAATTGCCGCTCCGCCCTCTGTTTATCGGCGTTTCAAGAGTGGTAAGTGTTTGGACAACACTTACCTTGCCTTGCGCCCTTTATTTATCGGGGTTCCAGGCGTTTTTAGGTAAGTGGGTAAGTGTTTTGAGAAAAATCTTTTTTCTACGAAAAAGGGCTGACTCTCGTTTGAGAATCAGCCCATAGAGTTTTTGATAAATACTATTTATTTGTATGTTACCTTTGTAAGCTTGTAGCCGAATCCAGTAATGAGCATACCCTTCTCATCAGCAATAGTCTTGTGCTCTGCTGTGTAGGTGAACTCGAATGGGTTAGGCTGGTTCTCGAAGCCATCAATCTGTGGTACGATATCTGCCGTCCAGTCATTATTGGTAATGCGCAAAGCATGATAGTCGGCATCAATGATTTCGTAAGTCAGACTAACAGTAGCACCAACAGGAACTTCTGCCATCTGTTCTGGAGAGACAGATACGTTGGCGTCACCCCAGTTGACATCAACAGGGTCACCTTCCCACAGCGTTGTCTCGGCAGGACCGGCGTTCTCTACAACAACCACTCTGGTCAGTTTGTAGCCGAATCCAGTAATGAGCATACCCTTCGCATCAGCAATAGTCTTGTGGTCTGCTGTGTAGGTGAACTCGAATGGGTTAGGCTGGTTCTCAAATCCATCAATCTGTGGTACGATATCTGCCGACCAGTCATTATTGGTAATGCGCAAAGCATGGTAATCGGCATCAATGATTTCATACTCCAAGCGGATAGTAGCACCAACAGGAACCTCAGCCATCTGTTCTGGGGAGATCAGCACGTTAGCATCACCCCAGTTGACATCAACAGGATTACCTTCCCAAAGTACAGTTTCCTTAGACCCTGGGTCTTTGTAATCTTCAGTGCTTACAGTGACTTTACCGCATCCATAGCGAGTACCGTTGGCATCTTCGATGATGAGATTATATTGTCTCTCTTCCATCTCAGGTACGTCAAAGGTCAATACATTGTTGACGAAAGACACGTTGGCAACTTCCTGCTTACCAATGAAAACTTTCTTAATTTCTTTATCAAATTTGCATCCAATATTCTTAGTCTTTCCAATGGTGAGCCAACGAGACTTGTCATCATTAGCCACCTCGGGATCACCTTCAACTGGAAGGACTGTCAACTTGCAGAGACGATAGGTAGAGAGTCCTTTTGTGGTGGTAGCAACTATCTTCACCAAGTAATCTCCAGCCAGGAAAGGCATATCAATCTTAGAACCTTCATACACCAACTCGTCATCAAGGTACCATGAGATGGTGGTGTGGTTAATAGGGGTAGCAAACACCTCGAAAGTGAAGTTCGTGGTGCGATCAATACTTCCAAATGATCCAGGCTCTCCACCCTTACCTTCAGGAATGTCGGTATTCAAGATGCGTGGAGCATCGCCCTCTTCTGCAGAGAAAAACGGATCATTGTCTTTGGAGCAGGAGGTAAGTATGGCAGCAAAGCCAAAGCAGACGAGACCTGCAGCAAGATATTTGAACATATTCTTAGTATTCATAATTATAAGCGGATTATTATTATTAATTATTTAACGTGGTAGTAGTCCTTATCCCACCAAACGGGCTTATGCCAGTCGTCAATGTATTCACCCTTTTCATTCTTTGTACCCATGCGACTGACAGCCTCATCATAGTTCACACTATTATAGTTCCTATCTGATACAGGATAGCGTAAGCGCATAGGAGTTTCCATGTGAGCCTTGTCATCGATAGTCCAATTATAGCTGGGTAACTTTGTACGGTCCAAAATAGTAGGATAGTCTGAACGACGCAGGATTGCCCAAGCTTCAGAAGGATTCATCA
>CAMUVE010000075.1:0-8602 GCA_947163985.1 uncultured Prevotella sp. | reverse complement strand
GGTATCGATGGCGAAGCTGACGGAGATGAAGCAGTACGAGGAGCCGGAGGCTTAAAGCACTCGGGGCTCGACGCCCCGATGCTTTTAGAGAGGAGTGAGGAGAGAGGAGAGAGGAGAGAGAATAGTACTGAGCGCCTGACACCTCGAACCTCGAAAATTACTAATCAAAAAAATTACGCTATGAAAAAGGATACATGGAAGACGATTATACAGGTGGTGATATCTGTATTGACGGCAGCACTGACTGCATTGGGAACGACATCGTGCATGGGTCACGGACCCATATACATCTAAAGAATCAAGCCTCGACCGAGTGGTCGGGGCTTATTGACTTCGTCTAACCCCCTCACGCTCGACATAGCTCAAGCAAGCTTGGCTCTGTTCTCGCTTAATCGGGGCTTTTTAATACAAGAAGCCGAATGCCCAGAGTGGAATTTTCCTTCCAGAGGCTGATTCTATGTCATCAGCTGCAACATACGATTTTTTTGTGTCGGTAATTTGGCTAAAGCCCTTGTCGGCACCTCCCACTTCTATCACAACATTTTCGTCAATACGGAAGTCGCCTTTCTTGTATCCAGCATATTCCAGAGTATGTCCTGCTGAAGCTAATTGGTTGGCAAAGAATGTCTCGCGAACAGTCCCTATTTCAGGCTTCTCCGTGCTTAACATATATAGTAGGTTGGAGTTGTCAAGATAAATCTTGTCAGGCTTCTGTAGGTCTGTCACACGTTTTAAATCAGTAAACAGACGTTTAATCAGTGAGGCTTCCTCAATATAGTTAAGATATTTCAGTACTGTAGTTCTCATAATACCTGTTGACTTCGAAAGTTTTGCAATATCAACCTCGTATGGGGTCATTTGCGAAATAATCTGCAACAATGCCTTTACTTTCCGAGTATTACCTATTTCCATATTGCGATGTTTGGTAAGTTCCACATCGACTATATAGTTTACCACATTCTCTAATTTATCCTCATATTCCTGCTTGCCTTCAAAATAGAATGGATAGTAACCATATCTCAGATAACGATTGAAGTTTTCTAACGGATGGCACTGCGAACAAATCTTTGCACAGAAATGGCTGGGATTTTCCAACAACATATTCAATGATATAGGTTCGAAGTTCAGCCCCATATCAAGACGCAAGAATTCTCGCAACGACAATCCTGGCATATCATACATCACTATGCGTCTGGACAAATCTGCCTGCCCGTCGTTAATCTGTATCAATGACGAGCCGCTAAGTACTATATGCAGATTTGCATAAAGGTCATAGATTTCCTTTATTTCCTGGCTCCACCCAGGGTATTTGTGTACCTCGTCTATGAAGAGCCATTGTCCTCCAATTTTTACAAATTTATCTGCTACATCGAGTAGTGAGTGAGTGGCAAAGTAATTTGTATCTGCAGAACAATAGAGAACATGCCTATCTCCAGCCTCAAAGTTGCTTTTGATGTATTGTTTCATGAGCGTCGATTTGCCAACACCCTTTGGACCTCTGATTACAATCAGTCTTGCGTTCCAATTAATCTGCTGCATGATATTGCGTACATACCCCATAGAAACAATGGATATATAAGCATCATGACGTTCAAAAAGTCTTTCCATATCACAGTTGTTTATATCATTTAGTGTTCTCTATAAAGAACGTTTTTTACACAAAAGTGTTCTTTACAAAATACACTTTTCCTGTTGCAAAGGTAAGGGGTTTTACCGAAAATAGCAAAATTTTGGGGGAGATTTTGATAATTTTTTAAACTAAAAAAAATTACGCTATGAAAAAAGAGACATGGAAATTGGTGGTGCAGATACTGATAAGTGTTCTCACCGCACTGGGTACATCACTGGGCGTTACCAGTTGTATGTAAAGAATAACAAAAGGCTATCCTCACGGACAGCCTTTGTTTTTTATACAAAAAACATTATGAACCACAAAAAATTTATCTTAATTAATTCTGGTTGCAAAGGTAGGGGGTTCCGGGGATTTGTGCAATACCTAAAATTAGGGTTTTTGCAAAATACCTAATTGTTGGTAGTGCGAAGGAGGAAGGAGCCTGTGAGGGTGGCGTCGGAGGAGGTTAGCTGGAGGACATAAACACCTGAGGGACAGGAGGTGAGGGGCACACGGAGGGTGGTGACGCCCTGGGGGAAGGTGTGGCTCTCGAGGAGTGTTCCCTGAAGGGTGTATAGTGCTGCGGTGAGGGGTGACGACGTGGGGATGTCGCTGGTGAGGAGGGCGCTGCCGTCACCTACGGCGGTGAGACGGAGGGAGGAGGGATGACGTGTGGAGATGGTGCCGTCGTGGGTGGGTATCTGCAGAACGTCCAGGAGTCCTGCATAGGCGTCGATTTCTCCGTAGCCGGTGTAGTTGTCTTTCTGGGCGGGCTGACGACGACAGGTGCGCGAGAGGACGTCCTTGACATCCTGAGGGGTTAGCGTGGGACACGCCTCGAGCCACAGGGCTATGATGCCTGCTACGAAAGGTGCTGACATGGAGGTGCCTGAATTGCAGTTCCACGCATAGGTGCGACCGTTGAAGGGGAAGTGCTCTACGTCCCACTGGATATCGTTGGCGTCGGGATGGTTCTCGAGATAGTAGCTGCTGTAGGAGGAGATGATATTGGTGCCGGGGGCTACGACGTCGGGTTTGGTGAGTCCCATGAGGGTGGGTCCTACGCTGGAGTAGCTGCCTACGTCGCCGGAATGTTCGAAGGTGAAGTATTCTTTCCACTCGCCTTTATAGTTAAGGGCTCCGGGGCGGTAGCTGTTGGCACCGACGCAGACGACGGCGGGAGCGGAGCTGGGGGAATGGATGCTGTAACGACGTTCGCCGGCAACGAGCTGTGGGTCAAGGGGATTGGTGCCCATCTCGCCTTTGAGGAGGAAGAACTCTATGTCGGCATCGTTGCCTATGACTTCGAGGGAGAAGGGTGTCTCCTTGCCAAAGCCGCCGGGACCTTTTACATAGACCTCGTAGGCGCTCTCGTCGGGGTTGTAGCAGTTGGGATAGGCTGCCATCATGACGACATACTGCACGTTGGCTATCTTGAAGGTGTCGGCGATGAGGGAGTCGGGCTGCTGGAAGATACGCTCTGAGGGCACTTCGACCTTATGACGGTAGCCGGAGGGGTGATAGAAGGTGAGCAGGAAGCGGAAGGGGACGTCGGCACGCAGCTCGCCGTGGACGTGGTCGAGATAGGAGGTCATGAAGGTGCCTGAGCGCTCCACACCGCGGGGCTTGTGGAAATAGGTGGGGCTGCCTCCCCTATTGCCTGCTGATGCTACGATGATGCGTCCGGGACCCGTCATGCGCTCAAGGACTTCGTAGTACAGCTGGTCGTCGCCGTAGAGGTCCTGACAGGAGCCTTCGCTGAAGCTGACGACGCAGGGCTTGCCAACGGACTCGGCATAGTCGAAACAGTACTGGAAACCGAGGGCATCGGTGGCGGTGGTGTACTTATAACGGTCGATACTATCGACGAGGTGGAGGTCGTCGGTGACGACGTTGTTGACAAGACAGAGGTCGCTCTCGTAAGCCACACCGCGATAGGGACGGTTGTAGCCGCTGCCGGCAGCGATGCCTGCGGTGTGGGTGCCGTGGGTCTGGTCGAGTCCGTCACGCGAATGGGCATAGGCGAGGATGGCGCTCTCGGTGGTGTAGTCGGCACCGACATAGAGCTGGCTGCCTACGGTGTCGAGGGATAGCTGGTCCCAGAAGCGCTTCACACGGTAACGGGTGGCTGTGGGGTCGTAGAAATTGGGATGGGTGAGGTCGAAACCGACGTCTTGGACGCCTACGACGACGCCCTTGCCGGTATAAGCCTGGGGAAGACGGATGCCTTCGTGGACACGACTGACGCCGATGAGCTGACGTGTGGTGTCGGTGAGGGTGGTGCAGCTCTTGCCTGCCTCGATGCGCAGCACCTCGGGATGACTGAAGAGCTCGTCGATACGGTTCAAGGGGATGCTGACGGCGTGGATGTCGCCCCACTGATGAAGCCAACGACAGCCGCAGCGCTCGAAGAGCGCGGTGTCGTCGCCGGAGAGACGTACAAAGGCGGTGACCTGTGACTGCGCCTGCGAATGAAGTCCGCAGAGCAGCATAAACAGTAGGACGAGGTGTCGTAGCATCATTGTGCAAAGGAAAGAAAAATTTTCCACACAACAAAATAAAGGGCTATAAATCTTTCGACCTATAGCCCACATTTTAGAGGTTTTACTTGTTATTTACTTGTTCAATCCGCGATTTACGAGTGTCAGATTGAGCAGACGAACGTAACTACGATACTGATCGTGGTCGAGTACGCTGTGCATGTTACGCAGGTCCTTGTTGATAGCATTCTTAAGCATTGCCTTACGTGAGTCGTCGCTTGCTGCTGCGACGCTCTTCATGTCGGCAATGAATGCATCGTGAACGTCCTCAACAGCCTCGCGCTGGTCGTAAGACAGGTTCAGTGCTTTCGCTAACTTAGCGTAGTTCACGGTCATATCATATACGCTTGCGCTCTCTACGCTGTTCATGTTCTCACCTTCTGCAAACATTGTAGTCATGCTGAGCATTGCTACAATCATCAAAAACATTCTTTTCATCTTTTTACCTTTCTTTTAATTGTTATCCTTAAATGTTTTTTTGTGTCGAAAAGTACTTTTTTGTTCCTTTTGACGATGCAAAATTATGACTATTTTCTATATTGTGAACACTAAAAGTTACAATTGTGTGCGAAAACAACATTATTTTTGACGTAAATCAAAGAAATATCAGATTTTAGTCGTATATTTGCAAACGATATGGAACAGAACATCAATAAATACCTTGTCATAGCGTACAAACTATATGCTGACGAGAACGGAGAAGAGAAACTCATAGAGGAGGCTACGGAGGAAAGACCCTTCGTGTTTCTAAGCGGTTTCGGAGTGGCACTGACAAAGTTCGAAGAGACGGTGGAAGCCCTTGACGGCGGACAGGAATTCGAACTGAAACTGGAGGTGGAGGACGCCTACGGAGAACACCTCGAAGAGAGGGTGGTGACACTGAAAAAGGAGATATTCAACGTGAACGGTGCCTTCGACAGCAAAAACGTATTCGTGGGAGCTATGCTGCCGCTGCAGAACGAAGACGGCAACAGATTCCAGGGAAAGGTGCTCGAGATAACCGACGAGAACGTGAAAATAGACCTTAACCACCCGCTGGCAGGAAAAGCACTGAGGTTCAAAGGAAAGGTGCTGGACAACAGGGACGCCACCAACGGGGAGATACAACAGATGGCACAGCTGCTGAGCGGCGAAGGCTGCGGCGGATGTGGCGGCAACTGCGAAGGGGGCTGCGAAGGCGGCTGCTGCGGCGGATGCTAATTACGAAGTACGAAGTAGGAATTACGAATTACGATGTGTCGCCTTCGGCGAGGAAAAATTAAGGAAGTAAGAAGTAAGAAAAAATGGGAAATACTTTCGGAAATCTTTTCAGACTTACCACCTTTGGCGAGAGTCACGGAGAAGCCATAGGAGGAGTAATAGATGGAATGCCGGCAGGCATTGACATCGACGTGGACTTTATCCAGAAGGAATTAGACAGAAGACGTCCCGGACAGAGTAACATAACCACAGCACGCAACGAAGGCGACAAGGTGGAGATACTGAGCGGCGTGTTCGAAGGGAAATCGACAGGTACTCCCATAGGATTCATAGTAAGAAATGCCAACCAGCACTCGCAGGACTACGAGAACATGAGGTGTCTCTTCAGACCGTCGCACGCGGACTATACATATTATAATAAATATGGCATCAGAGACCATAGAGGCGGCGGACGCTCGTCGGCAAGAATAACGATAAGTCGTGTGGTGGGTGGCGCGCTGGCTAAGATGGTACTCAAGAAGATGGGAATAACCGTACAGGCATACACCTCGCAGGTGGGCACCATAGCGCTGGACAAAGACTACAGGAAGTACGACCTGAGCACTACGGAGAACAACGCTGTACGATGTCCTGACGCTGAAAAGGCGAAGATGATGGAGGAGCTGATAACCCAGATAAAGGGTGAGGGCGACACCATAGGAGGATGCATAACGTGCGTAATAAAAGGATGTCCCGCAGGTGTGGGAGAGCCGGAGTTCGGAAAACTACACGCACAGCTTGCGGCAGCAATGATGAGCATCAACGCGGCTAAGGGCTTCGAATACGGCGAGGGCTTCGACACGGTGCTGACGAAGGGCAGCGAACAGAACGACGTCTTCGTGCCTAACACGGAAAATACGGACTTCAGAACATATACCAACCACAGCGGAGGCATACAGGGAGGAATAAGCAACGGCGAAGACATATACTTCAGAGTGGCGTTCAAACCTGTGGCTACAATACTTAAAGAACAGGAAACAATAGACCTGGAAGGCAACAAAACTACGCTGAAGGCGCACGGAAGACATGACCCGTGCGTGCTGCCAAGGGCGGTACCAATAGTGGAAGCTATGGCGGCAATGACCATTTATGACAATATATTATCGGGAAAATCCGTAAAAATAAACGAATAATGCACCTTGTTTGGTTAAATTATGTTTATATGGTTTGTTATTCCGAGAATAATACATAACTTTGCAACCGACTTAAGGACGGGTTTGAGAAAATCCACTTAGGTTATAATAAGTCTAGTTTAGTTTTTGTGTTGGTTTGGGGCGGCTGTTTGGTCGCCCCTTTTTCGTAATTCGTAATTCTTCACTATTCACTATTCACTATTCACTATTCCAATAATCTCCCGAACGTCGCTGCACCCGTGGGCATCGAGCCAGCTGTTGATGCCGTCGCGGACATCAATGGCGACGTGAGGGTTGAGGAAATTGGCGGTGCCTATCTCTATGGCGGTGGCGCCAGCCATAAAGAACTCTATGGCGTCCTCGGCAGTGCTGATGCCACCAAGTCCTACGACGGGGATGCTGACGGCACGGGCTACCTGCCACACCATACGGAGGGCAACGGGTTTCACGGCGGGACCGCTGAGACCACCGGTGCCGATGCTGAGACGCGACTGACGACGCTCTATGTCGATGGACATTCCCATGAGGGTGTTTATAAGCGAGACGCTGTCGGCACCTTCTGACTCCACAGCACGGGCTATCTCGGCAATGTCGGTGACGTTGGGAGAGAGCTTCACGATGAGTGTCTTGTCGTAACGCTTGCGGACAGCACGAACAACGCTGGCAGCACCCTCGCAGGTGACACCGAACGCCATACCGCCCTGACGAACGTTGGGACACGAGATGTTGAGCTCTATGGCGGGAATCTTCTCTAACTCATTGATACGAGCAGCACACTCGGCATATTCGTCGATGTTGCTGCCGCTGACGTTGACGAGGATATTGGTGTCGATGTCGCTAATCTGAGGGTAGATGTGCTCACAGAAATAGTCAACACCCTTATTCTGCAGTCCTACGCAGTTGAGCAAACCCTGGGCGGTCTCTACCATTCGGGGGTAGTCGTTGCCCTCGCGGGGATGTAGGGTGGTGCCCTTAACAATGATGCCACCGATGCCGTCCAAAGGCAGGAAATCGGCAAATTCCACTCCGTAGCCGAAGGTTCCGGAGGCTGTCATAACGGGGTTCTTAAGCTTCAAAGAACCTATATTCACACTTAACTGAGCCATAATAGTCGATTGATGTTAAACACTGGACCTTCCTTACATACGCAGAGATTGCCCTCTACGGTCTTCTCAACACAACACAGACAGGCACCTAAGCCGCACGCCATGAGGTTCTCAAGACTTACCTCGCAGGGGATACCGTGCTCCTTAGCATAACGCGCCACAGCAACCATCATAGGCTTGGGACCGCAGACGCTGATGCTGTCGAAACGCTCCTGGGAAAGGACGCTGTGCTGGGTGACAAAGCCCTGCTCGCCAACGCTGCCGTCTTCGGTGGTCAGCAGCACGCGCCCGTACTTCTTATATATATCCACATAGGAGACGTCGGAGGCATTCTTACCACCAAGGAGGAAGGTGACGTCGGCACCAAGGGCACTGAGCTCCTTGCCAAGCTCCAGAAGGGGAGCGATGCCCACACCACCGCCAACGAGCAGACAACGCTGTCCGGGGGCTACGGAGAGCGAGAAACCGTTGCCAAGAGGATAAACGACATTCAGGACGTCGCCAAAACGCAACTGCGACATCCACTGGGTGCCTTCGCCAACAACGGCTACCAAAAGCCATAACTCGTTGAGCTCCCTATCGACATAATGCACCGAGATAGGACGACGAAGGAACGCCCGGGGCGAACCGTCAACACGAACCTCGACAAACTGACCGGGCATGATAGGGGGCAGAGGGGTGCCCTGAGTAAGCTTTATGAGTACAAAACGGTTGCTTATCCGCTCAACAGAGTTCACAACCAGGTCGGAACAGTACTTTTTCATTGAAAAACAAAAGTCTTAATTTTACTCTGCAAAAGTACGATTAAGCGAGGACAATACAAAATAAAAAAGACTTTTTTAAATTTTATTGTCGAGCGGGAGTACTTTGGACGAAGTCAAAGGTACGATTAAGCGAGGACAATACAAAATAAAAAAGACTTTCCTTAATTCCGCAACACTATAATTTAACTTTATTTATAAGTTCCTGAGC
>CAMUVE010000074.1:0-8719 GCA_947163985.1 uncultured Prevotella sp. | reverse complement strand
TCTCCACCATCTTGCGCATCTTCTGCTCGGTAGCAGCGTTGACGGCGGTGGCGGTGATGAGTCGTCCGCGGATGATGTTCTTCTGTTGCCTGTACAGCGTAATGTACGAGTTAGCCATGAACTGCGCTATAGCCTCACGACCTTCTTTTACGACGAGTTGTATGAACTTCTTGCTCAGCTCTGTGGGCTTGCTGCCGAGCGCTGTAAGAAGGAGGTCTTCCTTCTTCTGCGCGGCGAGCATAGGGTTGTTTACTGTCGTTCTCAGCTGTGGCACCTGGACATAGCTCTCGGCGAGCGTCTGCATGTCCTTATAGACTGCATCCTCTTGTTTCTGCTCTGTGGCACTCTTCAAGAGCGCACGGGCGTATCTTACCGATATTACTCCTATATCCATGGTTAATTATTTTTTGGCGGTCACATCATCCAGCAGTCTTTCAATGAGCTTCATCTGCTCGGCATCAGAGGAAAGTTTCTCGCGGAGAACCTTTCCGGCAATCTCTACGGAGAGTTCAGCCACCTGCGCGCGGATGTCGCTGATAGCCTGCTGCTTCTCACTCTCTATCTCGGCCTTAGCCTCGGAGAGCATTCGAGCACCTTCCGTCTTTGCCTTTTCCTGTGCCTTCTCAACGATGTCGTCGCGAGTCTGGGCAGCCTCTTTGAGTATCTGAGCCTGCTTTTCGCGAGCCTCCTGAAGCATGGCCTCTCCTTCCTGGCGAATGTTCTCGAGACGCTCTGAAGCCTCGTGAGCCTTCTGAAGGCTCTCGTCGATGTAGCGCTTACGCTCCGACACCATATTGACTATGGCGGGGAAGCCGAACTTCGCTAACACGAAGAAGACTACCAGAAACGCCAGAAGCATCCAGAACAAGAGTCCGAGATCAGGCGTGAGGATTGCTGGCAATTTTGTGAAATCCATTAGTTACAGAATTACTTACTTATTTAATCAAGAATGCACAAGCAGCGATTGCGAAGAGGGCACAACCCTCAACGAATGCAGATGTCAGAATCATGTTTGTCTGAATCTTACCTGTTGCCTCGGGCTGACGAGCAATAGCATCCATAGCGCTACCACCAATTTTACCAATACCCAAACCTGCACCAATTGTTGCAATACCTGCTCCGATACCGCAGCCCAGCTGTGCCAGACCTTCAGCGGCTAATAACATAGATGTAATCATAGTTTTAAAATTTTTATTAGTTAATATTATTAATGTTTGTTTATACCTTAATTATAATATATATAAGATTATTCTTCGTGCTCTTTGTGTGCCAAACCGATGAAGACAGCACTAAGCATTGTAAATACGTAAGCCTGCACAAACGCTACCAGCACCTCAAGCATGTTCATAAACAGAAGCATGATGATACTGAAGGCGTTAAGACCAAGACCGAAGCCTACTCCCATTGACCAACCGAGGAAGATGACGCAGGTGAAACTCAGTATCACCGCGTGACCTGCCATCATGTTGGCAAAGAGACGGATCATAAGTGCGAAAGGCTTTGTGAATACTCCGAAAAGCTCTATCACAGGCATGATAGGCACGGGATAAGCCTTAAGGAAGAGAGGAACTTCGGGCCAGAAGATATCTTTCCAGTACTCCTTGTTGCCAAAGAGGTTTATGGCAAGCATAGTACACAGAGCCAGGAAGAACGTGATGTTGATGTTTCCCGTTACGTTGGCTCCGCCAGGGAAGATAGGTATCAGTCCGATGATATTCGTTGTGAAGATAAAGAAGAATACTGTCAGCAGGTAAGGAGCATAGGGTTTATAATGCTTCTCGCCAATAGACGACTTTATGAGGTCGTCGTGAATCATCATGACAAACATCTCCATAAATCCCACAAAGCCACCTGGTGCCTCGCTCTTCTCGTCGTGTTTCTTGTACCACTGGGCACAAGAGAGGAACACCACAATAAGGACGATTACCACAATCCATATCTGCGCTACCGACTTCGTAATACTCAGGTCGAGTGGACGTACCGCTGTGCCGTCGGGCATCTTCTCATATATCTTTCCGTGATGCTCCTGGTCGAAGTAGAAGCTCTCGGGAAGACTGTGAGCCGTACAGAAATGCCACTCCCCGGTATTCTCGCTGCGGACAATGATGGGCAGAGGAATACTTAGGTGTTTCCCCTGATATGACGCGATATGCCACTCGTAAGCGTCTGCCAGGTGTTCAAGGACTATCTCAGGGATGTCGAGTTCCTTGCTCTCCTCTTCGGCAGCGAAGCTCTGCAGCGGCACTATAGCCATCAGCATCAGAAGGAATATGGACTTTAGTTTTCTCATTTTTTCTCGTTGTTTTTTAAGAACGATTAGTAAGACGTGCAAAGAATATCGTGTGGTGAGCGAGACATATCATGTAGAATGCCATAAACACCAGGACGAACACCAGCATCGTGCCGCGACCCGGGACGAGGTAATACACTCCCATTGTCATTAGGG
This sequence comes from uncultured Prevotella sp., assembly GCA_947163985.1. Classification (GTDB taxonomy): domain Bacteria; phylum Bacteroidota; class Bacteroidia; order Bacteroidales; family Bacteroidaceae; genus Prevotella. The sequence continues at coordinate 6,273 of CAMUVE010000074.1, read as the reverse complement.
CGAGGAGCATACGGAATCCCGATGTTGCCGAATAGAACGTCGTGAGGTTGTCGGGCGACTTCGTAGCCACCACGCTCCACAACTTTCCATACACGCCGCTGACGACTAACATAAAGACAGCACTCACTACGACGGGCACCAGAAGGGTGTCGAGGTGCCACACCTGCATAACGAGGAGTCCTACAAGCGACAGCGCAACAACTATCTGCAGCTGCTGACGAATGTATCGGAAACTCTGTCTTTTTATGTCGTCCATCTTTGCAATACTTACTTTAGTTAAGTTCCACACAGAGACTCACCTGATTCTTCTGAACCTCAACGAAACCACCCTTTATGGGGAGCTGCTTCTTCTCTGAGGCAGTAGCATACTCTACGATGCCGCTGTCAAGCGAGGAAATGATTGGTGCGTGGTCGTTAAGAATCTCGAAACTGCCGGAAGAACCCGGTACAGTAACGCTAACGACTTCACCGTCATATTCTATTCTCTCTGGAGATACTATCTTTAATTTAAGCATAATTGTCAACTTTCAATTGTCAATTTCAATTACCCTTTAGCTGCTTCCATGAGTTTCTTACCCTTGGCAATAGCATCCTCAATAGTACCTACGTTGAGGAATGCCTGCTCTGGCAGGTCGTCAACCTCACCGTCGATAATCATATTGAAGCCCTTGATAGTATCCTCAATGCTTACCATCACGCCTGGCAGACCGGTAAACTGTTCTGCAACGGTAAACGGCTGCGACAGGAAGCGCTGTACACGACGTGCACGGTTCACGGTGAGCTTGTCCTCGTCAGAGAGCTCGTCCATACCGAGGATAGCAATGATATCCTGGAGCTCGTTGTACTTCTGGAGGATCTGCTTTACTCGCTGTGCACAGTCATAGTGCTCCTTGCCCACAATCAGCGGATCAAGAATACGCGATGTACTTCCAAGTGGGTCCACAGCAGGATAGATACCAAGCTCAGCAATCTTACGGCTAAGCACCGTAGTAGCGTCGAGGTGGGTAAACGTTGTTGCTGGAGCAGGGTCGGTCAAGTCGTCAGCAGGCACATAGACAGCCTGTACTGATGTGATAGAACCCTTCTTCGTAGAAGTAATACGCTCCTGCATAGCACCCATCTCCGATGCCAGCGTTGGCTGGTAACCTACGGCAGAAGGCATACGACCGAGAAGTGCGGAAACCTCAGAACCTGCCTGTGTGAAACGGAAGATGTTGTCGATGAAGAAAAGGATATCGGCAGAAGCACCGTCCTTACCGCCACCATCACGGAAGCCCTCGGCAACGGTAAGTCCTGAGAGGGCTACTGAAGCACGGGCACCTGGAGGCTCGTTCATCTGTCCATAGACAAGTGTTGCCTGACTCTTCTTGAGCTCCTCGGGGTCAACGAGAGACAAATCCCATTTGCCCTCCTCCATTGCCTTCTTGAACTTCTCGCCGTAGCGTACAACGCCTGACTCAATCATCTCACGGATAAGGTCGTTACCCTCACGGGTACGCTCTCCTACTCCGGCAAACACTGAGAAACCGTTGTGTCCTTTGGCAATGTTGTTGATGAGCTCCATGATGAGCACCGTCTTTCCCACACCGGCACCACCGAAGAGTCCTATCTTACCGCCCTTGAGGTAAGGCTCCAGCAGGTCAATGACCTTGATACCTGTGGCAAGAGTCTCCTTGCGGGTTGACAACTCCTCGAAAGCAGGTGCCTCGCGATGGATAGGATATGCGCCCTGCATGTCAAGCTGTTTCATACCGTCGATAGGCTGACCGATAACGTTCAGCATACGACCTTTAATCTGGTCTCCTGAGGGCATAAGAATCGGCGTGCCCTGAGGAATAACCTCCAATCCACGCTGCAAACCGTCGGTATTATCCATAGCGACACAACGAACGGTATCCTCGCCAATGTGCTGCTGCACCTCAGCGATAAGAGCACTTCCGTCTTCGCGGACAACCTTAAGAGCGTCATGAATCTTCGGTAGCACTTTCTCAGCATCAAGACCCTCTGTGTCGAAATACACGTCGATAACAGGACCGATAATCTGAGAAATGCGTCCTTTAATTTGTGACATAAGCTTTTATAGTTTTTATAGTTTTAAGATTAGTATAATCAAAATATTGTCGCAAAGATAGTAACTTTTTTCTTTCCGACAAACTTTTTCCTCATAAAATTGGTTATTTTTCTTCTTTACGCCACAATTAGCGCCATTCCGAGCATCCACGCAACAAGCGATACCCAGCCCACATTTTTAAAGAACCACGCTATGGAGATGCGCTCCATCTTCATGATTACTATACCGCTCACGCTGCTGAAAAGAAGAATATTGCCACCCATCGCCGTACTGTAGGAGACGAGTTTCCAGTAGATGTCGTTCTGGGGAGCGTCGGGATACAGCGAGAAGAAGCTCAGTGCCGACGCAAACGAGTCGAGCACCATACTGAGGAGTCCCGACAACGCCGCCATAACCCACACATTACCTATGTGAGCATCGCAAAGGTCTGCCAACCACGCTATTGCTCCCGTTTCCGACGTCACACCGATAGCGAGCATTATACCCATGACGAAGAGTATGCGTTGAATGACGGCATACTGAAGGGCTCGCGGGGTGCGACGTTGTATCATCTTGTCAACATCGACGAGCTTGCGGTTCATAGCCTCGTTGACTACCCATAGTACGGAGAGGACACAAAGTGCCCCGAGGAACGGACTTAGCTGTGTAATGTCGCGGAATGTCGGTATGAACCACAGTCCGCCGACGCCTACGAAGAGCATCACGAGTCGTTGCCATTTCTTCAGATTAGTATCGTCGCCACGATAGGGCATCGTGCTCCACTGGGAGTCTATGTTTTCGGGCAACTGACGCGACAGCCACCATGTGGGCAACACCCACGAAAGCATACAAGGTAGCGCCAGCGACATAGAATAGCTTGTAGCCGTCACGTAACCATTCGTCCATAGCACCAGTCCCGTAGGGTCGCCTATAACCGTCAAGGCTCCTCCGCATGTTACGGCAATAGCTATTGCTGCGCCATAAATCTGTCGGTGTTTCCTTCCCGGTACTATGCTGTGCATCATTACCGCCATCATCGTGGCAGTTGTTATGTTGTCGAGATTTGCCGACAACACAAAAGTTACCACAGAAATTATCCACAACAGCCGTTTGCTGCGCCGTGTGCGCATTATCTGTTTTATAAAGTCGAAACAGCCGTTATTGTCCAATATCTCCACGATAGTCATTGTCGCCAGCAGGAACAGGGCTATCTCGGCACCTCGACCGACATATTTTAAATAAATGTTTTGGGCTATGTACTGCTTTACCGCCAGACTTGTAGCGCTGGCACCACCGAGCCAGTCTATATACTCCGCGGAGTGCATCTTCATGACGAAGTCGGCACCCCAACAGATATACAGCACCCACCCTACCGTTCCCGCAAAGACGGCAACGGCGGCTTTGTTTATCTTCGTCAGCTCCGATGTGGCTATCAGAACATAACCTAAAAGCAATATGGTAACAATTACAAGCGTCATTTCAAGCTACAAAGATACTAACTTTTGACTTTCTCCCAAACGTTTTTACATTTTTTTAGTGTAAAATACATCTCTTCCTGGAGTCTGAAGAGCATCCAAGGGCGCAAAGGCACGTATCCGAACTTACGGGTGGTGTGCCTGTCGAGCCTGTCTGTCTCCACCTCGCGCCAAGCTGTTTTTATCTCTTCCAAACCAAAGCGTAGGTCGTCCCCGGAAAGCTCTCCACGATGGGTGTAATAGAAGAAGTATGAGTCTATGGTCTTTAGCCAAATGGTGTTTTCCAGACTATCTATAACTTCCCTGTCGCCAGTCATTTGCACTACGTCGTTCTTTAAATTCTTTAAGGCTCTCATTACCAGAAAACGTCGTACTCCAACAGCATGAGTCATCGATGAAGAGTGTTGCAAATAGAAGTACTTTCCGCTACAGAAACGCACCTCTCGGGAGAAGAAGAAATGTATGCGTGAGGTATTGTCGTCGCTATACAGCATCGACGTTTCGTCGTAGCGATAACGACGGTGCATCTCCGTACGTATCATATATACTCCGTGAATACCGTCCCACACCAGACTCTTACGGAAAGCCTCCTTTCCCGACAGCACCGCAGGACCTGTTGTTTTGAAGCGCTCCTCTCTGCTCGTAGCCTCATCAACAAGGATAAGGTCAAACAGCACGCTGTCGGTATCAGCATTAGCCTCAAAGACCTCCACCGCCGACGCAAGTGCATCGTCAGACATCCAGTCGTCGCAGTCCAACATACATACATATTCTCCGCGTGCCTTCTCCAGTCCACGATTGCGTGCATGGGCCTGTCCCTTGTTTTCGTCAAGGTGCATCACCACTACCCTCTCGTCTTTTCGGGCATATTCCTGCAGAAGCCCAAGACTACCGTCGGTGGAAGCGTCGTCAATACATATCACCTCTATGTCGCGTAGCGTCTGGCGCAGTAGCGAGTCCAGGCACTTCCTGAGGAAGCGCTCTCCGTTATATACAGCAACGAGCACTGATACCTTTACTCGTCTTTCCTGAACCTCGACGTTAGTTTGTTCCATAACGATGTCTTTTGTTTTAGAATGATAAACGAGAATGCCATACTGGTTATCATAAGGAGTATTCCCGACATCCAGTATGCCACGCCCTGCAGACTTAGTGTCATCAGGTACGCCATTATTCCTATTGGTATCTGTGCGACGGAATAGCCTACCACCTCACGCGAAATAACGTAACCGTAGCGAATGTAGTTAAAGATGAAGATAATGATAGCCTCCACAATTCCTATTCCCACAATAGCAATACCTGTACCAATGAGTCCCCAGGCGTTGAAACACAATATCACGGCAGGGACTATCATTACGGCGTAGGTAGCCTCGAGCAACATATAAGCGAAGGAGTCGCCCTTGGAGATGGTAAGATAGGAAACAGGCAGTTTTATAGCACGGAAATAGAGCGCCAGCATCATAAGCTGTATCAGTCCTACTACCGGCAGGAACTTGTCGCTGAAAAGTAACGGTATTATTATCGGAAGGAAAATAATTATTGCCACAAGCATCGGCGACACTATGAGCAGCGACACCTCTATCTGGCGGTTTATGGTGAGGTTACACGCCTCTCTGTCTTTATTCACTGCCGACAGTCGGGGGAAAAAATCGGTCTCCATAGCAGTAAATACCATCCCTCCGTAGATTATCGTCATCATGTAGCCGCTGTTGTAGAAACCCACCATATCAAGACCCGCCACATTATTTATATATGAGCGGATGATGAAGTCAGCACCGCTGCCGAATATTCCTGCCACCACGAAGGCTATTCCGAGCCACACTATTCCCAGACCTTCACGAAGCACGCTGCTACGAAACGAGAAACTCAGCGGGAAGTGACGATAGGAATAGCTCAGTGTTGCCACCATCTGCGCAAACGTCGTCAGTACTATGGTGGGTACGATACCACTCATGCCGAAGAAGAAGTATATTGGTACTGCGATGAACAGCGACGAGAGCATCGTGTACATCGTTATTACGGCTATGTTACGCAACTTCCCCGTACTCTTCAGTATTGCCATTTCCACACCGGTTATCGCCATCATGGCAACAACGGGCGAAAGGAAGACGTAATGAAGGGTGTGGTTTCCCCAGCTGAAGGTCTGACTGCTGAGCAGCGGACCCGCCACCATCAACAGGAACATTCCGAGAAGGGCTGTCAACAGTCCCCAGGAACGCACAATAAGCATCAACCGCTGAAGCTCTTCCTCGTCGCCTTTCTCGTAGGCTTCGGAGAGGGCCTTTATGGCACTTACGGAGATGCCGAAACTGGTGGAGTCGGAAACAAACTTTATCGATGAGTTGAAAAGGGAGATAAGTCCCATACCGTCAGGACCAAGCAGTACGGCTACGAGTTTGTTGCGCAACAGCGAAATGGCTATTCCCATTCCCTGTATGCCACCGAATAGTCCCATATATTTCAGGACGTGCTCGTAACTGCCGCGCTTCTCTTTACTCTCTTCCATGATTGATTGTTGACGTCACCTTGTGACTTTCAATCTGCAAAGTTACGAAAAATCGAGAGCAAAACAAAATAAATCAATTTATTTTTTATGCCGAGTGCATTGTAACTTATTTAAAGTTACGAAAAGTCGAGCGAAAAGCCAAATTTATTTGAGTTTTTCCGAGACGAAGTAACCTTTTCAACTTTTTCTAACCCGGGAAAAGGGACAACAAAAGCAGGAAAGCAGACAACCTGATCAGAGAG
>CAMUVE010000073.1:0-8921 GCA_947163985.1 uncultured Prevotella sp. | reverse complement strand
TTCATGCCTACGCTGATGGGTATCGTTGCCGATAAGTATATCCAGCCTCAGCGACTCCTCGGCTTGTGTCACCTTCTTGCCGGCGGCTTCATGCTTGGATGCTGGTGGATGGGTGTACAGGCAGGCTTCGGACAGGAACTGCCTGACAAGACTGCCTTTATAGCACTCTATACCCTTAGTGTAGCGATGTTTATGCCTACTATAGCCCTGACGAACACCGTAGCCTTTACCATATTGAAGAACAACGGTCTGGACACCGTGCGTGACTTCCCGCCGATTCGTGTCCTCGGAACGGTGGGCTTCATCGTGACGATGTGGTTCGTGAACTGCGCAGTATGGGAAGACGGACAGTTTATGTTCACTATGGCAGACAACTCCCACAAGTTCCAATATACCTATATGCAGTTCTTCGTATCGGGAGTGCTCAGTGTGCTGCTCTTTCTCTACTGTTTTACACTGCCTTCATGCCGTGTAGAGAAACAGGAGAAGAGCGTTTCACTTGCCGAAAGTCTCGGACTTAGCGCCTTCAAGCTTTTCAAGACTAAGAAGATGGCTCTTTTCTTCATCTTCTCGGCTCTCTTGGGAATGTGTCTTCAGGTTACCAATGGTTTCGCGGGTCCTTTCATAACAAGTTTCAAGGGTTCTACGGATGCCGCCATAGCAAGTTCCTTCGCTGCTAACAACGCTACGCTTCTTACCTCTATCTCGCAGGTCAGCGAAGCCCTGTGTATCCTTATGATACCGTTCTTCCTGAAGCGTTTCGGCATTAAGGTGGTGATGCTTATGTCTATGTTCGCATGGGTGTTCCGCTTCGGATTCTTCGGCATAGGCTCTCCGACGATGCCAGGTGTCATCCTCTTCATACTCTCATGTATCGTCTATGGTGTAGCCTTCGATTTCTTCAATGTCTCCGGCGGTATCTTTGTCGATCAGGAGTGTGAGCCTTCCGTAAAGGCTTCTGCCCAAGGACTCTTTATGATGATGACAAACGGCATAGGAGCCACTATCGGAACTCTCGCGGCAGGAGAGATCGTCAACAGCTACTGTCAATGGACGGATGGCTTCCTCGTGGGCGAATGGCAGACGTGCTGGTTTATCTTCGCCGGCTTTGCCCTCGTTGTAGGTGTTAGCTTTGCCCTTGTATTCAATCCTGAAAAGAAGAAATAATGAAGGAAGAACGCTACTTTTTCGTTCCACAAGCATCATCTCGAACAGAACTGCCTACCGAAGAGGCAGCACATGCGGTGCGTGTTCTGCGTCTGAAGAGCGGCGACGAGATGATGCTTATGGACGGAGAAGGTGCTTTCTATCGTGCGGAGGTAACCCTTGCTACCAACAAACACTGTGCATATAAAATAAAAGAGTCTCTTCCTCAGGAGCGTAAATGGCGAGGACATATCCATATCGTTATGGCTCCTACGAAGATGATGGAAAGGGTGGAGTGGTTCGTCGAGAAGGCAACAGAGATTGGCGTCGATGAGTTTAGTTTCCTTCTCTGCAGATTTTCAGACCGCAAAGTGATGCGCATAGATCGCATAGAGAAGGTTGTGGTTGCAGCAGTAAAACAGAGTCGTAAGGCATGGATGCCTGTAGTAAATGACATGATTCCCTTTAAAGATTTTATCCGGCAACCACGTTCTGGTCGTAAGTTCATTGCTCATTGTTATAATGAGATAGAACGTCCAGACCTCTTTGATATTATCAGCAAGGAGGATGTAAAAAGTACAGAAGAAGATATTACTATCCTTATTGGTCCGGAGGGTGATTTTTCTATTGATGAGGTGCGTCTTGCAATAGATAATGGTTACGAGAGCATCTCCTTGGGTACGTCACGTTTACGTACAGAAACGGCAGCACTTTCGGCTGCTATGATGTCACAATTGTGTAAGCGGATATAGTTCTTATTCTTCCGTTGCTCCACGAAGAATAATTGTCGTTGCTCCGATGGTAAATAGCGAACCGTCATAGATAACCCGTCGTTCACGGTCTCCTAAAATCTCGTTATCCACGAATGTCCCGGTATTGCTTGGACCGTCACGAAGAACATATTTCAGTTTCCCGTGCTTGTCGCGTGACACATTTATAACACAATGGGTATTGTCAACGCTCGGGTCAACGGTTTCTATAGGAGTGTTTATAGGGTTTCCTTTCTGATATCTGCCAATGACGTTGTCGCCCATCTTCAGCGGTATTACCTGCTTGTAGTGGAAAACATTCTCAATGACGACAATGCTTCCGAAGCCGTTCTCGTTGGCATATTCGTCGGGGTTCTCCTCCTTCTGTCGTGCCCTGAGCTTGCTGACGCCAATCCTTATGCCAAACTGCTTGCCGCAGTCAGGACACTGAAAGACTAAACTCTGACCTTCTGAATATTTTGTTTCATCGAAAGTGATGAAATTGTCGCATTTGGGACAACGTACTCGCTTCATATCTTCACTTCATAGACCCAGGCATCTTCAAACTTATCACATTTATACCTAAGACAGTTAAGTGCCTGGTAAGCATCGTTCATATTATCATAGTGACCCATGAGTACCTTGTTGCCGTTCTTTTGTAGTATCTCAACATTGCAGAAACCCTGCTTTTTCAACTGTTCAACGTATATAGAAGCATTCTTTATCGATACTTTGCTTGCAAGAACAATAGCGAAGTAACTCTTTTCTGTTTGTTCCTGCTTGACAGGTTCTACAGTCTTAACAGTTTCTACGGGCAGACTGTCTTTCTTTGCTACCGTAGTTGTTTCCACGGATTCTTTGTTTGCCGTATCTATGTGTTCGGTAAGTACTATTGGTTTCCCTTTGACAGCCTGTTTGGGCATCAGTCGCTGTAGCATTCCTGTGTCAATGTGGCTCATCTTCACGTCACCGCTATCACCATTAGTCAGTGGAATAGAGAAGAAGAAAATAGCCAATATCGCTGCAGCAATAGCTACAGCATTTTTCAGTGTATCTACGCGCAAACTGATAATTTTTGCTCCTTCGTGATGTTTTTGTTCTTCCTCGACATCATTCTCAATAACAGGCTCAATTACCATAGGAGCATGCTTCCTTGAAACGTTGCTGAGCAGATCTATCTCAATTCCTCCGAGACCATAGATATCTGGTGTAAGGATGCCGGCTTCACAAGGCTTGAACTCGTAACTGCCATTTTCATTATACGACAGTACTCCAATACCGTTAAGCGCATAACTTCCTTCATTCTCAATGCGTTGCTTCAGTTCATTAACGTCATCGTTAATCCTGCTCATCGCTTCGGGATAGCTGATGTCGTATGCCTCGATATACGACTGCGCGAGTAGTGAATCGTTAATCTGGAGTTTTTGGTTGAACCCTAACGTACGCATAGGTGGCAGGAACATATTGTCTCTGCTGTCATAGCGTGCGTCAACATGGTGTGCAACAAAGCCTCCAAGCTGCGGAACAATTACACAATCGTTCTGCAGAAGAAGTATTTCTATATGTCTTTCAAGTTCAATCACGGTTGCAAAAGTAATACAAATGGAATGATTTCGCAAAATTTTTTTCTTAAAAACACAAAAAACACCAAAATGTATTGGAAAATCAATAATTATTCTTAATTTTGCAGGCACTATGAAATATATAAAGACAATACTTGAAGGAGTCTATGTTATAGAGCCTCGCGTTTTTCCTGATGCCAGAGGTTATTTTTTTGAGTCGTGGAAGCAGGAAGATTTCGATGCAAACATATACCCTGTGACTTTTGTCCAGGACAATGAGTCAAAGTCCACAAGAGGCGTTCTTCGCGGTCTTCACTACCAGAAGGGCGAATTCTCGCAGGCAAAACTTGTAAGAGTCGTGAAGGGTAGGGTGCTTGATGTCGCCGTCGATCTCCGCAGGAGCAGCAAGACGTTCGGTAAGTATGTTGCGGTAGAGCTTAGCGACGAGAATAAACGTCAGTTGTTCATCCCTCGCGGCTTCGCTCACGGCTTTGCCGTCCTCTCCGACGAGGCCATCTTTACGTATAAGGTTGACAATGTCTATGCCCCTCAGGCAGAGGCAAGTATTCGCTATGACGACCCGACGATAGGTGTGGAGTGGGGACTGCCCAAAGACGAGATACTCACAAGTCCTAAGGACGAGAACGGATGCGAGTTCAAGGACGCCGATTTCTTTGATTGAAACGTTAATAATCAATACTACGATATGAAAGCAAATGACCAGACATTACAACAGTTGGAACGTTTCTTGGTGAAAGTCTCACACAAGTTCCCCATCTCTGATGAGGCAGAGCGCATGACAGACATTCATGTTCGCGTCACTCAGGATGGTGGTGAACTGCTGGCCTTTGATGATGATGACGACGAGATTACTCGTTGTGTCGTGGAGCAGTGGATAGACTACAAGGAAGACGACTTCTATCCTTCAGTGATTGCCCAGTTGCGCAAGTGTTTAGAGACACACCGTGCCATAGTCGAGGAGATGAGCATCCTAAAGCCTTTCAGCTTTGTACTTGAGAATGAGGATCATGAGCACATTGCCGAACTTATGGTTGTCGATGGAGATACTATAATTCTAGGCGGTGACCTTATGGATGGCTTAGATGACGAATTAGATGACTTCTTAGCTAATCTCTTGAAATAATTTTCATTTTATTTGCGAGAGTAAAATAATAGTATTACCTTTGCATTTGCAATCTCTACATTGCAAAAGGTCGACCGAAATAATAGCATGAGCAACAAGATAAGACATAGCGGGATTGTTGAGGAAATAGCAGATGGATGTATGAGAGTTAGAATCGTACAGACCTCTGCCTGTGCTGCTTGTAAGGTGGCGAGTCATTGCTCTGCTTCAGAGAAGAAAGAGAAGATTGTTGACGTTTACGACTTCCCCTCAGCATGCAAGACGGGTGACACCGTGACGGTGGTTGCTTCTTCCAGAGTAGGTATGAATGCGGTCCTTATGGGCTTCGGCGTTCCTTTCCTCATAATGATTCTTGCACTTTACATTGCAAGCCGCTTTACGTCAGACGAACCACTTATGGCACTCGTAAGCATCGTATGTCTAATACCATATTACTTGTTGCTCTACATGTTTCGCGACCGCATAAAAGAGAAGTTCGCATTTACTGTTGAATAATGATAAACAAACAAATTATATAATCTAAAAAAACAAATACGTTATGAACTTTATTTTGACTGCAGTACTCGTTCTTGGAGGTATCGCGCTCGTTGCAGCGGTGGTACTTTACATTTGTTCCAAGAAGTTTGCTGTTTACGTAGATCCACGTGTGGATCAGGTCACAGCCGTGTTGCCTGGTGCAAACTGCGGAGGTTGCGGTTATCCTGGTTGTTCAGGAATGGCTGACGCCTTGGTGAAGGCTGCTGACAAGGGTTCTCTCGACGGACTTCTTTGTCCTGTGGGAGGAGCCGATGTAATGGGTCAAGTTGCAGACCTTTTGGGTATGGCTATTGCCAATACAGACCCAATGGTCGCTGTCGTTCGTTGTAATGGTACGTGCGAGAACCGTCCACGCATTGCATCTTATGATGGTCTGATGACTTGTGCCGTAGTGAATAGTTGTGGCGCTGGTGAAACAGCGTGTGGTTTCGGCTGTCTTGGTTGTGGCGACTGTGTTGCTGCCTGTCAGTTCGATGCTATCCACATGAATCCAGAGACAGGTCTTCCTGAAGTTGATGACGATAAGTGTACTGCCTGCGGTGCATGTACTAAGGCTTGTCCACGTCACATCATCGAGCTTCGCAAGAAGGGTCCGAAGAATCGCCGTGTATTCGTTAGCTGCGTGAACAAGGACAAGGGTCCTGTTGCCATGAAGGCATGTAAGGCAGCTTGTATCGGTTGCGGTAAATGTGTTAAGGAGTGTCAGTTTGAGGCTATCACTGTTGAGAACAATGTTTCTTACATTGATTTCAACAAGTGTCGCTTGTGTCGTAAGTGCGTTACAGCATGTCCTACAAAGGCCATCCACGACGTTAACTTCCCCACACCAGCTCCAGCTCCAAAACCAAAGGAACCTGCTGCTCCGAAGGCAGAAGCTCCAAAGGCAGCTCCTGTAGTAGAAACCCCTAAACCAGAAGTAGGAAAGGAGGAAAAAGCATGAAAGTAAGAACATTCCGAATCGGTGGTGTACACCCCGCAGAAAATAAGTTAACCAACGATGCAGTAACCCAGGTTGCTGCTCTCCCTGCACAGGCAATATTCCCATTGTCTCAGCACATCGGAGCCCCGGCAAAGCCTGTTGTGGCAAAAGGTGATAAAGTAAAAGTAGGTACTCTCCTCGCTGAGGCAGGAGGTTTCGTTTCCGCCCCCATTTACTCGTCAGTGTCAGGAACAGTACTGAAGATAGACACAGCAATCGACGCTACCGGCTACCGCAAGCCTGTTATTATAATAAAGGTAGAGGGTGACGAGTGGGAAGAGACTATCGACCGCTCTGATAAGTTGGAGCGTCTCGAGGATCATCCTGAACTTACCCCAGAAGAAATCATCGAGCGTGTAAAGAAAGCCGGTGTTACTGGTATGGGTGGTGCAGGTTTCCCAACATTCATTAAACTTACCCCTCCGCCAACAGCAAAGGCAGAGTGTGTCATCATCAATGCCGTAGAGTGCGAGCCTTACATCACCGCCGACTTCCGTCTTATGATGGAGAAAGCTGATGAGATACTCGTTGGTCTCGACCTCTTGATGAAGGCAGCAAAGGTTACAAAGGGATATATCGGTATCGAGGACAACAAGCCTGCTGCTATCGAGCTCTTCCAGCAGAAGACGGCCGGTCGTAGCGACGTCGAGATTGTTCCTCTGGCTAAGAAGTATCCTCAGGGTGGTGAGAAGCAGCTCGTTGACGCTGTTATCCGCCGTCAGGTACCTGCTCCTCCAGCAATTCCTGTTAACGTTGGTGCTATTGTCCAGAACGTTGGTACTGCATTCGCTGTCTATGAGGCAGTTATGAAGAACAAGCCATTGTTCGAGCGTTATACCACCGTAACCGGTAAACAGCTTAAGAACCCAGGAAACTTCCTCGTTCGTATGGGAACCCCAATGAGTCAGCTCATCGACGCTTGCGGTGGACTCCCCGAGGGCGACAACAAGATTCTTGCCGGTGGTCCTATGATGGGTAAGGCACTTACCTCGACAGAAGTTCCTGTATGTAAAGGTACTAACAGTGTTACCGTACTTACTGATGACGATGCACGTCGTAAGGAGCCACAGCCATGTATCCGTTGTGCAAAGTGTGTGGGTGCTTGTCCTATGGGCTTGGAGCCATACTTGTTGGCAACTCTTAGCAGTCTGAAGAACTGGGAGAGGGTAGAGGCAGAGGACGTCACCTCATGTATTGAGTGTGGTTCTTGTCAGTTCACCTGTCCTGCTCATCGTCCACTTCTCGACAATATCCGTCAGGGAAAGAGTACTGTAATGGGCATCATCCGTGCTCGTAACGCGAAATAAAAATTAGAATAACAAATTAAATAAGAAAATAATAATGGGAAAGTTAATTGTTTCACTTTCGCCGCACGCACATGGAACCGACACTGTTGAGAAGAACATGTACGGTGTTATCATCGCCCTTGTTCCTGCTCTTCTGGTATCGCTGATCTATTTCGGATTAGGTTCAGCCATAGTGCTTGCTACCAGCGTACTTGCCTGTGTACTCTTTGAGTGGGCAATCGCTAAGTTTATTATGAAACGTGAGAAACTCACGATATGCGATGGCTCTGCAATCCTTACCGGTTTGCTCTTGGGTTTCAACCTGCCATCAAATCTTCCTATTTGGATTATCATTCTCGGTGCTCTCGTAGCTATCGGAGTAGGCAAGATGACCTTCGGCGGTCTGGGCAACAACCCTTTCAACCCCGCTCTTGTAGGCCGTTGCTTCCTCCTCGTTAGTTTCCCTGCACAGATGACCTCATGGCCTAAGGCAGGACAGCTGACAAGCTACCTCGACGCGGAGACCGCCGCTACACCTTTATATTATATGAAGGAAGCCATAAAGACCGGCGACGTTTCCGTACTCGAGAATTTTCCTTCAGCAACACAGCTGCTCCTTGGCTCCAACCCTACATTAGGTCTTGGAACCATCGGTGAGGTTTGTGCTCTCGCACTTATCCTCGGTCTTATCTACATGCTGTGGAAGAAAATCATCACTTGGCATATCCCTATCAGCATTATCTGTACCGTGTTCGTATTCAGCGGACTGATGCACCTCATCAACCCCGCTTATGCAGATCCTTGCACAGAGATACTCAGTGGTGGTCTTATGCTTGGTGCTATTTTCATGGCTACAGACTATGTGACCTCTCCAATGACGGCAAAGGGTCAGATTATTTACGGTATTGCTATCGGTTTCCTTACCGTAGTAATTCGTAACTGGGGCTCTTATCCAGAGGGTATGTCTTTTGCTATTCTTATCATGAACGGTTTCACACCGCTTATCAACGCTTACATCAAACCAAAGCGTTTCGGTGAGGTACCTGCTAAAGCAAAGGAGGAGAAGAAATGAAAAAGTTAGAATCATCAGTACAGAATATGGTGATAGTGCTCGTAGGCGTAGCACTTATCACAGGATGTATCCTTGCTTACGTTAACCACGCCACAGAAGGTCCTATCGCTGAGCAGAAGGAGAAGACCCTCGCTGACGGTATCAAGACCGTTATGGGTGGTGGTGAGCTGACAGTCGCTAAGACCGACACCGTTCGCCAGAACGACGAAAAAGGCAAGGAAATGGTATTCGTTATTTACGGAACCGAGGACGCACAGAAGAACTATCTCGGTGCTGCCGTTGAGAGCACTACCGGCGGTTTCGGTGGCGACCTCAAGGTTCTCGTAGGTTTCGACCCCAAGGGCACTATCCTTGGCTACACAATTCTTGAGCATGCCGAGACTCCGGGACTTGGAGCAAAGGCAGACAAGTGGTTCCAGAAGGACGGTAAAGGAAACATTATCGGC
>CAMUVE010000072.1:0-9528 GCA_947163985.1 uncultured Prevotella sp. | reverse complement strand
TCATCTCTCTCGAGGTAGCAGTAGCGCCCTTAATGAGCCAGTCGTAGTCGGCATCGACACATGCTATCATATCCTCGCCTGCCTGTTTTGCAAGAAGGTTCACCAGCACCGACTTCTTTCCTCGTTCCAGTCGGTTGTGCGATGGTAACATAACCTCGAAATACCTCGTTTCGTTTTCGTATGGTGAAAGCAAAGTACGCCAGAAAAACACATCGTCGTAACTCTCCACGTAGGCAACAATTCTTCTACGTGCACTTTTAGAACGCAGCCTGTTAGCTGCCTCTAAATATTTCGACGATATGTTATCATTAAGCCTTCTATTCATGAAGTGTTATGTCGGTAACCTCAGTAACTTTGTCCATCCAGCCGTTCATAATCAGCGCAGGACTGTGTGTGGTGAGGATAATCTGCACCTTCGGATTCAGTTTCAGTATTAACTCCACAAGTCGTTCCTGCCACTCTACGTGCAAGCTGACTTCGGGCTCATCCATAAAAAGAACATAGGGCTCTTCGTTCTCCACCAATACAGTAAGCAGTATTGCAAGAATCTGCTTCTCGCCGCTCGACAACTGGTAAGGCACAAGAATCTCGCCCATTTGGTCAAAACGAATCTCATTCTCTGTACGCACTATCTTCTTTCCTGTAGCCTTGAAAAGGTCGTCAACGATATCCTGGAAGCAACGTTTCTTTTCAGATAACAGCTGTGCAGCACTGGCATTACCTTGTTGCAGCTCCTCGATAATCTTATTGCCCACCTTTACCTGATAATCAAGATATTTTCTCTGCAGATGGTACAACTGGAAGTCAAGGGCCGACGTTATTCTGCTATCCACATGTGCCATCGTTCCAAGGTCAAGTACAGGACTATCCAACGAGCGGATAACATTGTAACGAATGTGAGTTGCATCCTCAGGCACTAACGTCACCTTTGCACTTGGCGATGACTCTATCTTAAGAGCACCTCCATCGCCAATGCTATGAATAATCTTGCTGAGGATAGTACTCTTTCCGACACCGTTTATGCCACTGAGGATATTTACAGACCTGTCCAGGTTCCACATTATGTGCTTGCGTTTTCCCCAGAGAGCTGTAATCTCTATACTCTTTATGTACTCTGCGTATTTCATACTCCTTCGTCTTCTGGTTGTTCTTGAATAGCATCGAGCTGAGTGCTCTTTTTTATTGTCACACTACCCATCCTGTTAAGAATGAGTTCCATTGGTACATACTCGTCAGAAAGCACGTCGGGACTGCCTACAGAAGCACCGAAAATCAAATTGTCTTCGTCGGCGCGGTCAAGTACTATACCCAATAGTACTCCTCGTTTCTTCGTAATGTCGTCAACGTATCTTTCAAAATCTTTCTTTGTGAACTCGCGTGTGAAGAATACCGAGCCGTCTTTACGCTTTACTTCCAGACGGATTCTGTTGTCATAGGCTTTCTTGCCATTCTCATACTCCACCATCGGTAAATCCTTATCGACTTGACGATTCACAACCACCTTGTAAGTGGTGCCGAGCCACTCTACTTCGTTTTCTGCATTGTTGATAGCCTGCATTTCAAGAGGTCCTGTGACTTTTTCTGCCTCCATCTTAGGGACAATTATCGTGCGCGACTCCTTCTTTTTTCCACACGAAACCATTAACAACAAAGAGAGTAATATTATTAGATATGCTTTCATAATCAGACTTATTTTTTGCAAAAGTAATAAATAATTCATAATAAATACCCAATAATTCGTAATTATTTTCTAATTTTGCAGAAATGAAACGGTTTTTCTACATTATTGTTATAACTATCATGGTGTTTTGCTCTTGTTCTAACGAGAACAAGACGGAGCCTGCGTCACCCGTTGACACCATACCTATGATAGTTATGCAAATCCAGAAATGCTCACGTCTTCACACTGCCGAGTGCAAGATTCACAAGATAATAACCCACAAGGACCAGATGGCTCTACGAGGCACGCTGTTCTCAAAGGATTTCAACCTGAAGCTCCCTGTAGGTCAACGTAATGTGGCTATTCCTATCGATGCCACGATAAAGGCATGGATAGACTTCAGTCAGATTAGCGAGGATAATGTGGTGCGTAATGGCGACAAGATACAGATAACTCTTCCCGACCCACAAGTGGAGATAACGGCGAGCAAGATACGTCACGACAAAGTGCAGAAACGGGTGTCTATCCTCCGTACTGACTTTACCGACGAAGAACTCACCACCCTTGAAAAGCAGGGGCGCAAGGCTATAGAGAAAGATATCCCACGCTTGGGACTCACGGCTTTGGCGCGCCAGAATGCTGCCAGGATAATAATCCCCATCATAGAGCAGCTGGGTTTTGAGGAACAGAACATCACCGTCGTTTTTGCCTCGGACAACAGTAACAACACCATAACACGCGAAAAAGAATGAGAAAGATAAAAACCATAATAGCCGTTTTCTGTCTGGTGGTTCTCACTATTTGCGTAGTGTGGTTCTTTCGCTCGCTGAGTCATACAGACATAAACCTTGACAACGATGGCGACACATCTATGTCGCCTACCCTCGTAACGTCAATTCAGAATATTGGTCAGTGGGAGTTCCTTACCATTCATGACGAGGAACTCGTTGACACTATACGTCGCGGAATATTCTCCGACGATGAACTTATTCGCATATACTATGGTACGCTACGCATAGGCATTGACATGAAGAGTCTTCGTCCTGGTGACATTCATTCTGAAGGCGACAGCGTAAGCATCAGTTTACCAAAGGTTACTCTACTTGACGACAACTTCATCGACGAGGCACGCACCATGTCATTCTACGAAAGCGGCTCATGGAACGACGCTGCCCGCGAAGAGATGTACCAGCGTGCTAAGGCAAATATGAAGGAACGCTGTCTGACCCCAGAGAACATAAAGACGGCACAAGACAATGCTGCTACTCAAATGCGACAGTTCCTGCGCTCTATGGGATTCAAGCGCTTCGCAATAACCCAACACCAATAACCAAGCTCCTAAATAATATGGTAGAGCAAATAAATAACATACTCGTAGATATAAGCGGATGGCTATGGGGCTGGATAATGATATTTTTTCTCCTTGGAACTCACATTTTCCTTACCATCCGTCTGCGATTCCCACAACGATATATATGGAAGGCTATCCGTCTGTCCATAAAGAAAGACAAAGGCTCACGAGGCGACGTGAGCCAGTTTGGAGCCCTCGCCACATCGTTAGCAGCAACTATCGGTACAGGAAATATCATTGGTGTGGCTACTGCGGTGGCTCTCGGTGGTCCTGGCGCCGTACTATGGTGCTGGCTGACAGGTCTTTTCGGAATAGCGACGAAATATGCTGAAGGACTTCTCGCCATAAAATACAGGGTCAAGGACGAGAATGGAAACTACATGGGTGGACCAATGTATGCGCTTGAACGCGGACTGGGATGGAAGAAAATGGCCATCTTCTTTGCTGCCTGCACTGCCATAGCATCTTTCGGCATCGGAAGTACCGTTCAGGCAAACGCTATCGCAACTCTCTCGCAGCAGACCTATGGCATCTCGCCCATCCTCATGGGTATCATCATTGCTTTCTTCACTGGATTGGTAGTCATCGGGGGCATCAAAAGTATTGCTCGTGTGTGTAGCATGCTGGTACCATTCATGGCTTTGTTCTACATCTTTGGCTGCATCTATATCCTTATAATAAATGGTGCCTACGTTTGGCCTGCAATAAAACTCATTGTGGAGTCGGCATTCTCTGAGAAGTCTGCTGGTGGCGGCTTTGCCGGAAGTACCATCATGCTGGCGGCACGCTACGGAATAGCACGTGGTCTCTTCTCTAACGAGAGTGGTCTGGGTTCCGCACCTATCGTTGCAGCAGCAGCACAGACACGCAACCCGGTACGTCAGGCGTTGGTGTCTTCCTCGGGAACATTCTGGGACACCATAGTGATATGTGCACTTACTGGTATTGTCATCGTTAGTTCTGTATTAGCATACCCTGACATCGACCAAAACAACGGTGCCACACTGACAAATATGGCATTCTCAAAGATACCATACATAGGAGCTCCGTTACTCACCTTCGGTCTGCTCACCTTCGCCTTCAGCACTATTCTCGGATGGGAACTCTATGGTGAACGTGCCATCGACTATTTCAACAGAAAGCCTTATCGCTACTATTATCGAGTTATATACATCATCTCGGTATTTGCCGGTAGTACTATGCAACTGGCTATAGTGTGGAACCTCGCCGACTGTATGAATGCGCTGATGGCTATTCCTAACCTCCTGGCACTATTGTTCCTATCAAAAATCATCGTTGAGGAAACGCGCAAATACCTATGGAGTAATCAGTTGGACGAGCCAAGCGACGAGGGATAGACTATCACTTCACGCTTGCTGGTCTTCGGAATAAACAAACAATACTCTGAGGAACCGTAACCGAACCAATAGCCTAAACCGCCCCTGACATTGGAACGGATATTATTCGTGACGGGAAACAGCGGGTTACGGCCTATCATCAGCGTGGTCTCATGGTCGCGCCAAAAATTATATGCGGTTTCGTCAATATGGGCTATCTTTACCATCACGGTGTCGCCATAATGGAACTGCGACTTGTACTCTTCGTCATATACCGTATGACCGGGATATATGTCAACACCTATGGGATTCTCCGTCCCGATGTCATCTATGACTCCGAAATGGGATACTAAATAATAGTCGGTATGCCCCATTACCTTCGTAAAGAACATATAGTAGTCGTGGCTTTCCGGATTATCGGTAAAATAGGCTCGTACCGTGTATAGCGTGTCACTGACAGCGGACCGTTCTACGACAAACGAATCTACCGCTACCTGACTGGGGATAGTGGTGGTCGCCTCAGCGTAGTAGTCGCCGTAACGCGCCGTAATGGTATAGGTCTTACCTACTTCGCCGCGCATATAGGGAGTGGTGTAATAAAATGGGGGTAACAGCCTCTTGTCGGGATAGCCTATCATAACGTGCTCTTCCGTACCATCGCTGATAGTAACTTTCGCCCAGTTAAGGACGTGCTCCTGCAACGAGTCTAACGACTGGTACTCTTTATTCACACTAACGGTAGTGGAAAGCATCACCTGAGGGAAACCGCCGCCGTCTATCCATCCTTCTACTACAAGACGAGGAGCCTCCCCAATCTCGTCATTGCCCTGACAACCGGCTATCAACAGCAACAATCCAAATAGTGTATATATAATCTGCCTCTTCATCCTCAGAACTTATAAAAATAATTTATTGAGGGTAACAACTTCCCTATAAACCGCAAGGGACGGTAGCCGAACTTCCCCTCGTAGTATTTCAACCTGTAAAAGAGGTCATTGCTGTGCATCAGGACATTATAGACCGAGATATTTATGCCGCTTTCATGCCCTGCCGACTTCTTGAAGTAATAGTTTGCGGAGAGGTCTAAACGTACGTAGGGCTTCAGCCGGTTGCCGTTGTGCGGACCATATTCGGAGACTAAACGGCTGTTTATGATATAAAACGAACGGGGAGCGGTAAACGGGGTGCCGGAGGCTGCGACGAAGGTGCCGCCGATACTCCAACGCCGACCTATCTTTATTGATGCTACAGCATCTAACTCGTGGATGCGTTCGTGACTTGAAGGATATTCGTCGGGGTACTGCGGCAAAGAAAACCTGCGCAAAGCCCTGCCGTAGGAATAGCTTACCCAACCGGTAAGACGACCACGTGTCTTGTTCACCATTACGTTTATACCGTAATTGCTCCCCCGCCCCACCATCAGCGCATCGTTTAAGTTGTAGGTGCTATACAGCATGTCTAACAGATTATCAGTATATTCTACCTGATTGGTAAGTTTCTTGTAGTACAACTCTGCGGAGACGTGATAGTAAGAGCGGGCGAAATCGCTCTCTATACCTAACGATACACCCCTGCTGCACTGTGCCGGAATAGCCCTGCTTGACGATGACCAGAACTCGGTTGGTAACCCCATATTGGAGAAACCTGTCTGGAAAAGATATTGGTGCGACTGGCTATAACGCAACGACATAACGCAACGCTCCGTAAAGCTGTACTGCAAGGCTACGGACGGATCTATGTTAACGGAAAAATGGTGGTCTTTGTCGCTGTAACCGGACACCCTCAGGGCTGCCGTCGCCATGAAACGCTCGGTTAAAGGCAATCTACCCTGAGCAAAGGCTGTATATTCTTGTGTCACGTATCTTGTCTTCCCTCTGTTCTCTATGTCCAGCCGACTATGGAAACCAGTCACCCGTGGCTCTTGCTCTTTTATGTCGTGAATTACGATGTCACCGCCTGCCTCTAAATTTTTATACTCTAACCTGCCCTTGTAACCGTAGTCGGTAATGCGGGAAGGTATCACAAAAAGCGCTGCGTCCATCGCCGCCCTTAAACTGTTCCTGTATGAGGTGCTGTAAAGTGTGTGGTACGTTTTCCACGTATCTTCTCTATGTACCCACTTCAACGATGCCATATAGTTGCCCCACGTCAGTCTTGACGACACGTTGGACGAAATATCATCTAACGTCAGGCGGTCAAAACCGTAATATCCGTTGATGGAAACGCTATTTTGAGCATCTGCCTGCCACAGCCATGTGGCGTTATAGTCGCCGAAGGTATAACCGAACTTCTGCTCGTCGGTTTTCAGCAGCGGTCCATAAAGCAGATTAAGATACGCATTGCGGGCGGACACGACAAGGGAGCTACGATTGTTAAGAGGCAGACGCAATGTACCTTGAGACGACATAGGTCCTACGCTAATCTCTCCGCTCGTAACTCTTACAACGGTATCTACCGGCATCATTATCAGCTCTGCACCTAAGCGATTGGCGGAAGCAGTAGCGCTGGAAGAACGACGCAACTGCATGTTCGAAAAGTGAGAGGCATTGAAAACGGAGAAGAAACCTAACATGTGGGCAACGTTATATAAAGGTATGCCGTCAATAGACAGAACGTTATGCTGACTCTCACAACCCTGAACATGCATGCCGGCGTCGTACTCACCATTGGTCTGAATTCCTGGCAACAACTGGGTGTAGTGCATAGGGTCGGCATTGCCGAGAATCTTTGGCAGGTCTGCCATCATCTGCATGTTCCATGTAGTGGTGCCGTCGCTGCTTATCCGCAAAGGTGACGAATAACGATGCCCTACAACGACGACATTGTCAAGTCGTCCTTGTAGGGTATCGCTTTGTGCTATAACAACAGACGAAACTGATGTCAGCACTATAGTAACAAAAATGTTTCGTACTATTCTCGCCACGGAGAACACTATTTCTTGAAGTTCAGACCATTAATAAGGTTCTGGAAATCCTTAGCAACCTGATTGGCAGCTTCTATGATAGTCCTCCAACTTGATTCTTCGAAATACTCTTCGAATGAATACTTGGTACCATCGTCGAAACATACAACTGGCTGCACTGTCCAAGTAGAATAGTATGACTTGCTACGATAAGTAGGAGCAGCCTCTACCCATGCACGTCTTTGACCACCATTATCGTAATATACACCGAGGTTCTTCAGATGAGCAGTCAGGTTGTTGGCAACACGATTGGCAGTAGCTTCGTCGTTAAGATTGTCTGTTTTCTCTTTCATTACAGCAGAAACGTCCAAAGAACCTTTCACTTGTACCTGACCTAACACGTCAACATTCATACTCGATACATTGCCGCCCTTTACTTCGTAACCTCTATCGGGATTACCGGAAACACTGCTCGTTCCGTCAGCAGTAACGCTCAACAACTGTACATTGTCCTTCTTCAACGTCATTGTAAGAGCAGCCTGTCCCTGTGCCTTATAGATAAGGCGTGAAACATTAACATTGTAATTCTTTACAGTCGCATTGACAGTCACACTGTAACTGTCCGTAGCAAGGTCTAACTGCTCGCTAACGGCGTTTATGTCAGTAGTAACGGTAACATTCACAATCTGCTGACCACCAACAGTTAACAGAAAGTTTATATTCTGAGGAACTTCAGCATAATTCTTATAATTAGAATATGTGTATTTAGAGGCACCATCTACATACTGATTATCTCTGTCGCTGCTCTCGCCAACAAAAATTGTTTTCGTACTTCCTGATGTGGTGAGCGTAGCCACACAGTCTCTGCCACTTCTGTCCTTGACACTAATCTGAAGGTCGTTGGCATCGGTACGTATCCACTTGCCATTACTTACAGTAAAGTGTCCCTTAATCTTGGCTGCAGAGTAAAGGCGAGAATAATAATTGTAATAATTCATACCACCCCAACCATCAGAACCAGAGTTGCCATTAATGAAGGTGGTAATGTCATCCAAAGTCGCTTTCCACCAATTACCAAGATCATGACTGTCTGCTTCTTTATAAAGAAGATTAAGTTCGTTGGCAAGGTCACGCACGTCAGCAAAATCTGAAGCCTTGGCATAGCTTATAAACTGATTGGCAACAGCCTGCAACTTCTGCTTTTGTTGCTCACTTGACATACTTTCACCATCGGAAACGGGATTCTCATTCTGAGGCTGTTCCGTGTTGCTACCATTGGGGTTATTAGTTGACGAACCGCCGTCATCACCGCCACATGAAACTAATGATGACGAAACGAAAGCACCAAATAATAACGTAACTGCTAAATTTAAAATAGTCTTTTGTGTCATAATTTATGTTTTTTGATTAGTATATCCAGGCACAAAGATAAAGCAAAATATCGTGATACGAAAATACTCCGTATCACGATATTGACATTAAAAGACACTTTCGAGGATTAATCCTCTATTTTTTGTGACTATCTATACTTATTTTTTTTGTGCTTTCTCACACTTCTTCTCGCAAGCTTTTGCCTTTTCGCAAGCTTTTGCCTTTTCGCAAGCTTTTGCCTTCTCGCAAGCTTTTGCTTTCTCACAAGCTTTTGCCTTTACAGCCTCTTTGCAGCAAGCCTTTGCTTCCTTGCAACAGTCCTTGCAAGGTGTGGCTGACTTACAACAGTCCTTACAAAGGTCCTTCTTACAGGTCTTCGAAGCCTTACAGCAGTCACTGCCTTCTTGGCAGCAGCCTTTCTTGGCTACACACTCTTTTTTCTGGACGTTCTGTGGTGTAGCACCAGTCCTTGCGTCCTGCGCTGATACTGTTACAACAGCCATCATCAGCGCCAATGTCATCATTATCTTTTTCATTTTACTTCTTCTTTAATATATCACGAATCTCAGCCAACAACTCTTCCTGTGTAGGACCAGCAGGTGCCTCAGGAGCGGGCTCCTCAACCTTCTTGCGGTTCAGTTTGTTAATACCTTTCAGCATCAGGAAGATACAGAAAGCAACGATAAGGAAGTCCACTACATTCTGGATGAACATACCATACTTCAACACAGCAGCGCCCTCGCCCTCACCAATCTGGAATGCCAGATTCGTGAAGTCAACGTTACCTGTAATCATACCAACACATGGCATAAGAATGTCGTCAACGAGTGAAGAAACAATCTTGCCGAATGCGCCACCGATGATAACACCGACAGCCATGTCCATTACGTTGCCTTTCATGGCAAAC
>CAMUVE010000071.1:0-9585 GCA_947163985.1 uncultured Prevotella sp. | reverse complement strand
CTCGACCACTATCTCGTAAAGCGCAGCCAGTGGATCATCGGTGGTGACGGTGCCTCTTACGACATCGGTTACGGCGGTCTCGACCACGTTATCGCTTCTGGTGAGGACGTTAACATCCTCGTACTCGATACTGAGGTTTACTCTAACACTGGTGGTCAGGCTTCTAAGGCTACTCCTCTTGGTGCTATTGCTCAGTTCGCTGCTCAGGGTAAGCGCATCCGCAAGAAGGACCTCGGTATGATTGCTACTACTTACGGCTATGTATATGTAGCTCAGATTGCTATGGGTGCTGACCACAACCAGACACTCAAGGCTATCCGCGAGGCAGAGGCTTGGCACGGACCTTCTATCGTCATAGCTTACGCTCCATGTATCAACCACGGTCTGAAGGCTAAGGGCGGCATGGGCAAGAGCCAGGCAGAAGAGAAGCGCGCCGTAGAGTGCGGTTACTGGCACCTCTGGCGTTTCAACCCAGCACTCATCGAGGAAGGCAAGAACCCATTCTCACTCGACTCTAAGGAGCCTGACTGGGAGAAGTTCCACGACTTCCTGCTGGGCGAGGTTCGCTACCTCTCTGTTAAGAAGGCTTATCCTAACGAGGCTGAAGAGCTCTTCGCTGAAGCACAGCGTATGGCACAGCTCCGTTACAAGACTTATGTTCGTAAGACTCAGGAGAACTGGGAGGAGTAATTTCCCAATATCCTCTATAATAAGAAGAGGAGTGCCCCGCGTGGGCGCTCCTCTTTAAAACCAACAGCATTTATTTTTATCAAAAAATATAAGACAATGAAAAAGATTTTATTTTTTGCAGCCCTTCTTATCTCGGGCTTAATGTTCACAGCTTGTTCTTCTTCCGACGACAATCCTGGTGGTGTAAATCCTCCTACTCCAACTCCAACAGGAAAGGCTGACGTTGTAATGATGTATTACGCCGTTGGCGGTAGCGACCTTGACGACGGTACTGAAGAAGCACTTGCTGCGGTTGCTTACGATCAGCCGACAAAATTCGCTAATGCACGTACCTTCATACAGTACAAGTATTCTGCAAAGCCTAATCCTAAGTGGGAAAAAGGCTACGTGATGAGTGGTGACCCAGGTTGCGCTTACCGTTTCGAGGCTTCAAAAGAGAACCTTAATCCAAATTTCTCCATTAACGAAAAAGGTGAGTCAAACATTGAAAAAGTTGGTAAGGTATTTAATCTTAACGACAAGATGAAAGTGGGCGACAAAACTTATAAGATGTACGACCCCAACAACCTCAGAGACTTCATCAACTATTGTATGCAGCAGGAGCCAAATGCTAAGGTTTACGTCTTAGCCTTCGGTGACCACGGTGGTGCTTATAAGATAACTGCTGACTACAACAAGAGTCTGGCTCAGAGCCGCGGTGTGATGTACGACGACAACTTCGATGGAAGTCCTTGTATGTCACCTACAGAGATTGCTACTGCAGTAAAGGCTGTCGGCAAGAAAATCGATTTGGTATTCTTCGACTGCTGTCTGATGAGCAACCTCGAGGTACTTAGCGAGCTGCATTCATCAAACCTTATCGACTATGTCTTCGCTTCTGGTCACACTGTAACACAGTGTCCTATGTCTCTGTTCGTCGAGGATGTAGTAAAGGGTCTCAACAAGGGTAACTGGCTTGACGGTGCAAAACAGTATGTTAAAGACATCACAAACCTCAAGGAAGGCTATTACAAAAATAGTCCTACAACAGCCGGCAGAAACATGGACTACACGCTTACCGATATGAGCAAGCTCCCTGCTGCCTTAGCAAGCATCAAGGCTGTGGCAGACTATCTCGTTGCTCTTCCTGACGCTACTTTGTCAACAAAGATGGACGACTTCACATCAGCAGCAAGCAGTTGCTATCAATACACTAATACCGATCCTTTCTATGACGTCATGAGCTATTTCAATATGCTGAAGGAGAAGGTATTTACTAACGACCAGACCTTCGCACAGCTTGTTGAGAACGCTAAGACAGCTATCTATGCTTGTCATGCAGCTCACCAGGAGTATAACTACATCAACGACACAGAGAAAGACAAACCACACTGGAACCTTTCTTATAGCATTACCCTCGGCTTCAACAGCAGCCGTCTCGACTTCTCAAATGTCAAGGAAGCTGACAAGCGCAACGTACCTAATCAGGGTGTCATCATGGTAGCAATTAAAGCCGGCCACGGAAAACCAGCTGATCCTTACTACAACGACTTCATGCTGGAGAACGGTGAAAACTACTACGCTTCATGGCAGGAAGGTCAGGAGTTAAATGTTCGTTTCGTAAATAACTACTACGCAAAGGGTAGCCACTCATACGAGAGCTGGGACAACACCTATAGAACAACGGCCTTCGACGGAAAAACAGGTTGGTCTGCTTGGATGAAGAAAAATACAGGTATTCCTTACGACAACCCACCATATGGCGATGAAGGCAACGTAGTCTTCGATGATAACTTGGACGACTTCCTTAACGACCTCAACAATTGGTTAGACGACATTAACGAAGCTTTGAAATAAACCAATAAACAAGAGAAAAGAGCATCTGCGGATGCTCTTTCTTCATAAAAAATGCATGTTATGAAACGAATCGTATTACTGGCTTTTATCGCTGTTGTCATATCTAACGCAATAGCAGCAGGACTTAACGACAAGGAAGCGGAATTTATTCCAAAAGCTCCCGACTACAATGACCCCACAATGTGGGTAACCATTGACGGTGACAGCACAGGGACGGGGGCGGACGTCTTCTACGTGGTTTCGACATGGGAACTCGACTGGAAAACGCCGGACAGCCTGACGTGCCACTATGCTGACGTCTGGAACCCGAAACACCGTGAGCACATGGCGACAGAGATTAACGGCGTAGCGAAATATATGGCACCGGGAAACAGGTTCTATGCGCCCTACTATCGACATATGACCATAGACGGATGGGTGACGGAGAACAAGGATACTATAGAACGGAGGGTTCGTCTGGCAATGAAGGACGTGTGCGACGCCTTCGACAGTTTCCTCAGCCGGCGCGACAACTCCCGACCGCTTATCGTGGCGGGCTTCAGCCAAGGAGGCAGGGCTGTCGTGGATCTGCTGAAACACATGGACGACAGTACGTATAGCAAACTGGCGGCAGCGTATGTCCTGGGCTATATGGTACTGCCTGAGGATACAGCCGCATGCCGACATATCCGTCCGGCCACAGGAGAAACGGACACAGGGGTAACAATATGCTATAATACGGTGAAGGATGTGAAATACGTGAAACCTATCCTCTCGGCATCATGCTTCGCAATAAACCCCGTAAACTGGCGCACCGACGACACGCCGGCAATACTGCACGACACCATAACGGTGACGCTGTCGCCGCAATATCACGTGCTTGTTGTTAAGGGCTACGAGGGAAAGGAATACCGCCCCTTCCGGAACTTCATAAACATAGGCGACATCCACAGCTGCGAACCGTGGCTCTACAGCGAATGTCTAAGACGTAACTTCGCCGTGAGGACACAGCGGTGGAGGGAGCGCGAGTTTTAAAGTGTAATACTTTCTATACGCAACTTCACCACGCCGGCAGGAACCCGCGCCTCAACGACGTCACCCACCTTCTTGCCAAGCAGGGCTTGGGCTATCGGCGACTTTATGGAAATCTTTCCTTCACGAAGGTTCGCCTCGTGGGGACTCGCTATGGTGTAGGTCATCTTCGCATTGTTATTCACGTTTGTCATCTCCACCTTGCTGAGCAGCTGTACGCTGTCGCCCTTGAGTCTCGACATGTCGATAACCCGAGCATTTGCCAGCACCTTCTGCTTAAAGCGGATACGGCTGAGCAGCCTGCCCTGCTCACGTTTTGCTGCGTGATACTCGAAGTTCTCGCTGAGGTCTCCCTTGTCACGAGCCTCCGCAATAGCGTCGCGCACCTGTGGCAACTCAACGGTCTCCATATGGTGAAGTTCGGCTACCAGTTTGTCGTAGCCCTCTTGTGACATATATTCCATTACTGCGTATCAGTTTATTTCTACTATTATTTTCTTAAGGCTGTCGTCGCTGCTGCTGTTGCCCACCATAACCTCGTACTTTCCGGGAACTACACGCATAGTGTTAGTCTGTGAGTCCCACCCCTCGAAACTCTCACGGGGCAGGTCTATACTTACCGTCTGCTGCTCTCCGGGAGTCAGCGTCACCTGCTTGTAGCCGCGGAGTGTCTTCAGCGGTCCTTCCTTGTCGGCGGTGTTACGCACATATACCTGCAGGGTTTCTGTGCCGCTCACCTTTCCTGTGTTCTTCACGCTGACCTGTAAGTTGCCGTCCTCGTACTTCGGTTTGCTAATGTAGAACGTGGTGTAGCTGAGTCCGTAGCCGAAGGGGTACAGCGCCTTTCCGGTAAAGTAGCGATAGGTGCGGTTCTTCATCGTGTAGTCCAGGAAGTCGGGCAGGTCGTCGGTACTCCTATAGAATGTCACGGGCAGCTTTCCGCTGGGGTTATACTGTCCGAAGAGCACCTCGGCGAGTGCTTCACCACCCTGCTCTCCTCCGTACCACGCCTGTATGATGGCGGCACACGATTTCTGCTCTGGCACAAGCGCCATTGCGGAACCCGAGCAGTTCACGAAGACCACGTTCTTTCCTGCACGTTTCAGGGCATTAAGCATATCGCGCTGCGCCTGCGGCAGCTCTATACTTGTGCGGTCGCCACCCTTGAAACCTTCCTCACTGACCTTCATCTCTTCACCTTCCAACTTTGGCGAGATGCCTCCAATGAAGATTACCGTCTCCGTGTTGCCAATCTTCTGCAGCAGACTGTCCGCTGTAGTCTCATTGCGTGTCAGTCCACAGCCGCCTATAAACTTCGCATTGGGAGCAAACCTCTTTATTCCCTCCATTGCCGTTACCGTGTGCGATGGGAATCCGCTGTAGTTGCCCCACATCATCACGGAGTCGGTAGCATTGGCACCCACCACAACAATATCATGTCCTTTCCGCAGGGGCAGTATGTCGTCGTTCTTCAGCAGCACGATGCTCTTTCGTGCCATATCGAGAGCCAGCTGCTTGTGTTCCTTGCTGGCTACCACACTCTCAGGAATCTTTGTCCACGCCACAAGACTGTCGTCGTCGAAATCGCCCAACTCGAAGCGTGCTACGAGAAGACGTCTAAGACTCGTGTCTATAGCGCTCTCGCTGATGTCGCCGCGCTTGACGGCTTCAGGCAAGTTCTTATATGTGCTTCCGCACTCCACGTCGGTACCCGTCAACACAGCCTTGGCACTTGCCTCCGCTCCGTCGCGAGCTACGTTATGACGCTCCGGCAGGAAGTCGCGAATGGCTCCGCAGTCGCTGGTTACCAGTCCGTCGAAGCCCCACTCCTTACGCAGTATCTGCTGCTCGTAGCGGGTGTGGGCACAGCATGCCTCACCATAAACACGCTGGTATGCGCACATCACCTCTGCCACCTTTCCCTGCTGAACCAGCGTCTTGAAGGCAGGCAGGTAGGTCTCCCAGAGGTCACGCTCGGGCAACTCCTCTATATTAAAGGTATGGCGGTTCCACTCCGGACCGCTATGCACAGCGAAGTGCTTTGCACACGCCAGCAGTTTTCTGTAGGGACTGATGCCCAGGTCTTCGCCGTTGTAGCCTACGCCCTGCAGACCACGCACCACAGCAAGTCCCATCTTGCTCGTCAGATAAGGATCTTCACCGTATGTCTCCTGTCCACGTCCCCAGCGCGGGTCGCGGAAAATGTTAATGTTGGGAGTCCAGAACGACAGACTCTGGTAGCGCTTTATCTCTCCGGAGCGTTTCGCCTGCTTAGCCTTCACACGTGCCTCGTCGCTGACAGCCGTAAAGACCTTGTGCAACAGCACGTCGTCCCACGAGGCAGCCATAGCCATAGTTATCGGGAACACCGTAGCCACACCGTTGCGCCCTATGCCGTGCAGCGCCTCGTTCCACCAGTTAAACTCCGGCACTCCCAAGCGTTCTATCGCCGGCGAGTTGTTCATCATGAGACTTACCTTCTCGTCAAGGGTTAATCTGCTAAGCAAATCGTCAGCCCTCTGTCCTGCCGACAACGTTGCATCCTGATAAGGCAACAACTGGGCATTAGCAATGCTTATGCCGAAGCACGCCGCCAATAATATCACTATTCTCTTTTTCATAGTATCTGTAATTAATCTTTTTAAGTTTGGCACAAAGGTAAACTTTTTTTATCTATTTACAAAAAATTATCAATAACTTTTTATACCTTTGCATAAAGAAATCAAAATTCTAAATTTTCAATTTTCAATTAAAATGACTGAAGCATTAACAAAGAACAACACAGAACGACTGCGTAAGTTGGTAGGAGCCGTACTGGGTCCACTGTGCGCCTTAGTATTGTGGTTTATGCCTATCGACGGACTGGCAGAGCAGGCACATCACCTGTTGGCATTGATGTCGATGGTTGCTATTTGGTGGATTACAGAGCCCGTCCCCATCCCCGTCACCTCGTTGTTAGGTCCTACACTTTGCGTCGCTTTTGGCATCGTGAATGTGGAAGAGGCGTACGCAAAGTTTGCAAACCCTATGATATTCCTTTTCCTGGGAGGATTCCTGCTGGCGAAGGCTATGATGGTCAACGGACTCGACAAACGTATTGCCTACGGCATAATGTCTATGAAGTGGGTCGGCAACTCCCCGAAACGCATCTTCCTCGCCATCGGTCTGGCGTGTATCCTCTGTTCCGGATGGATTAGCAACACCGCTACTGCAGCAATGATGTTCCCCATATCCTTGGGACTTCTGGAAGCAATACGCAAGATGATGGCAAAGAACGGGAAAGTCATTGACCTCGCCAACTACAAATACGCTACAGGACTGATGCTTATGACAGCCTATGCGTGTAGCATAGGTGGCGTGATGACACCTATAGGAACACCGCCAAACATCATTATGCTCGGTTTCGTTGAGCAGCTGGCACCTACCGCGCCTACCGTATCGTTCTTCCAGTGGATGATATGGGGTATCGTGGCTATGACCTTATACTTCATCTTAGCCTATGCCGTGCTGTGGAAGATGTTCCCTGCCGACGTAAAACATATTGAAGGAGCACGCGAATTCATACGTCAGTCAGTCAACGACCTGGGCAAGTGGACCCGTGCACAGAAGAACACCATGATAGCCTTCTCCACAGCCTTCGTGTTGTGGGTAGCACCAAGCGTGTTGACACTGATTCACGGTCCTCACTCCGACATCATGACCTTCTACAACAGTCACTTCCCCGAAGCCATCGCCGCTATGATAGGCGGACTGTTGCTCTTCTTCCTTCCCGTTGACATCAAGAAAGGACAGATGACGTTAAGTTGGAAAGACGGTGTTGAAGGCATAGAATGGGGCACCCTCCTACTCTTTGGCGGCGGACTGGCTATGGGTGCTATGATGTACTCCACCGGACTGTCAGCATGGATAGGTACAGGCATCAAGGAATTCCTTGGCGGCAACCCGTCAGAGTGGGCTTTCGTAGGCGTCTTCTGCGTATCAGCGCTGATACTCTCCGAGCTCACCTCGCACACCGCCTCCACCAATCTCATCGCCCCCATAGCCATCGGTACTGCCGTGTCGTTAGGCTTCAGCCCTATCCCCGTAGCCGTCGGCATTGCGCTGTCGTCGTCACTCGGCTTCATGATGCCGGTATCAACGCCCCCAAATGCTATTGTCTATGCATCGGGCTACATACCTATTACAAAGATGATAAAATCAGGTTTCTACATCGACCTCGTGGGTATCTCCATCGTAACTATACCCGTTGTCATGATACTTGTAAAGTTTGTTATGGGAATTTAAAGAATCTACCCCAACATACTGAGAAGACTCTTTGTCCAGTCTTTTCCATTTTCGGGTTGCAGCGTATGCAGCCCGAATTTCTTTGCCGCCTCAATGTTCTGTTCGTTGTCGTCAACAAATATTGCCGTTTCAGCGTTCAGTCCCTCGTGGTCTATCACGTATTTGAATATCTCCGGATTAGGTTTCGACATCCCCAGTTCGTAGCTCACGTACCACCTGTCCACATACCTGTCCAAGCCGTTACCCCTGCCGTCGAAGTCCTTTGACAGCACCCACCCCATCATATACGGGTTAGTATTCGAAAGCAGCAGCACCCTGTATCCACGTTCACGCAGCAGCAGCATAGTGTCGAGGTTACGTCTTGGCACCTCCTTCACGTAACCCCTGCAAGCCCATTGACACTCCTCGTGAGTCAGTTCCTTACCCGCCAGCTCGCTCAACCTACTACGAAACTCCTCCTCGTTAATCTTCCCCTCCTCAAAGTCGCCAAACAGTCCCGTCTGCGTATGTTTGTTCAGCGCCATCTTGTCCTGCGTAATGCCTATGGCGTCAAAGCGCCGGATAGCCTCCTCCTGCGCCGACGTCATTATCACCCCTCCGAAGTCGAATATTATAGTATCTATCATCATATCAGCCTTCATCCCTCTTCCATCTGGATTCTGTCCCTATGGCATAATCAACCAACGACCAATGAGAATCTCAGTCCTAATGCATTCGCAATAAGCATGAACGTCGAGAGTTGCATGTCCGTCTGTCCCTGCTCAAGCGAAGAAATGTACTCGCGCTTCTTGCCGATGCGCTCACCCAACTGCTGCTGGGTCAGCTTCTGACGCTTGCGTTCGTCACGTAACAACTCGGCATAGTACCAAGCCTTGGCCTTTGCCTCAAACTCCTCACGGCTGGGAGTTCCCTTCTCACCATACGTCTCTGCCAAATGCTGTGAACCAGTTTTCAGCCTGGCCAGTTTCTTTTCGTCAAGCTTTATCATCTTCTTGTCCTCCTTGGATATATTTGTTCAAAATCTGACGGGCGATTTCTATCTCACCCTTATATTGCTTGGTGCCTTTTTTCAAGAATGAATTCAAGAAAAGTACCTGTTTGCTCTCCATGAACGAAACAGAATCAACAGCAAATACTATCGTGCGATGCTCATTGGTGCCCACAGATATACGTGCCTCATAGAACTCCGTTCCTTCGAGATTCTTCACGAATTTCTTGTTGACCACATATTGAGTCTTTATAATCGTCTCCACATAGTCGTACTTCGCCTTTGTCTTAGCATCAAGGCTGGCGTAGTATTCATCGTACTCCGCAGAGTGGAAAGTCTCTCTGACATCTTCGTTCATGCTGCAAAAGTAATATATTTATTCCAAATCTCCAAATATTTTGTAAGAAAAATGTTCATTTTTCCATTTTTAACTTACTTCTACCTTCATCCCTCTTCCATCAGCCATCAGCCATCAGCCATCATCCATCATCCATCAGCCATCTTACATCTTCCATCTTACTTTATACTTCCTACTTGCCGTAGGCAATACATCGCACCTCAACCTTCAACCTTCAACCTTCTTCCCTCTACTTCTCAAAGTCAGTCTGTCACTTGACACAATATCATCTTCAGAGAATCAAAGAACCTTCCCGCTTTTTCCGCCAAAACTTTAGCCATAAGAATTTGAGAATCTCAGAAATAGTTCTTATCTTTGCAACGGAAATTCAAATATTTGAAGGTATGAATGCAAATATCGACATCAGCTACAGTCAGAT
>CAMUVE010000070.1:0-9681 GCA_947163985.1 uncultured Prevotella sp. | reverse complement strand
TGGCGATGTGCGGTTACGGTCTGTGTTGTCGATGAGCAACTCGGGAATTTCTGCAATATCCATCTTTA
Organism: uncultured Prevotella sp.; assembly: GCA_947163985.1. Classification (GTDB taxonomy): domain Bacteria; phylum Bacteroidota; class Bacteroidia; order Bacteroidales; family Bacteroidaceae; genus Prevotella. Next base: position 9,613 of record CAMUVE010000070.1, on the reverse strand, counting down.
GACCTTGTTTACCCTCCATAGTAAGAATGTCCGTCACGTCAGCTTTCTCTATGTGGTCTAAAAGTTCGCTAACCTGGTTACCGAGGAATGAACTGATAATAGCTGGTGGGGCCTCGTTGGCACCCAGACGGTGAGCATTAGTAGCACTCATTATGCTGGCTTTGAGTAGTCCGTTATGACGATATACACCCATTAATGTCTCTACGATAAACGTTGCAAATCGTAGATTCTCTTCCGCCGTCTTACCTGGAGCATGTAGCAGCACACCATTATCAGTGGAAAGACTCCAGTTGTTGTGTTTTCCAGAGCCGTTGATGCCGGCAAATGGCTTCTCGTGGAGCAATACTCTGAAACCATGTTTGCGTGCTACGCGCTTCATGAGTGACATGAGCAGCATGTTATGGTCAACGGCGAGATTTGTCTCCTCGAATATAGGTGCTAACTCAAACTGGTTTGGTGCTACTTCGTTGTGACGCGTCTTGCATGGGATACCCAACTCAAGGGCCTCAATCTCCAACTCGCGCATAAAGGCTGCTACGCGCTCAGGAATAGCACCAAAGTAGTGGTCGTCCATCTGCTGGTTCTTCGCACTGTCGTGTCCCATAAGAGTTCGTCCGGTAAGTAGAAGGTCGGGACGTGCCGAGTATAATCCTTCGTCAACGAGGAAGTACTCCTGTTCCCAACCAAGGTTTGAAGTAACTTTCTTTACAGAAGGATCGAAATAGTGACACACTTCAGTGGCTGCCGTGTCAACAGAATGAAGTGCACGCAGCAACGGTGCTTTATAGTCCAGAGCCTCTCCAGTATAACTTATAAATACAGTCGGAATACACAGTGTGTCATCTATGATAAATACTGGTGATGTGGGGTCCCATGCGGAATAACCACGGGCCTCAAAAGTAGAACGAATACCTCCTGAGGGAAAACTTGATGCGTCTGGTTCCTGCTGGACAAGCAACTTCCCAGTAAATTCTTCAACCATTCCGCCCTTACCGTCGTGTTCTATGAATGAGTCGTGCTTCTCGGCAGTACCTTCTGTCAACGGCTGGAACCAGTGTGTGTAGTGGGTTACACCATTTTCCGTAGCCCATTGTTTCATACCTGCTGCCACAGCATCGGCAACGTTCCTGTCAAGATGTGCTCCGTTTTCCATCACCTTAACCATCTTTTCGTATACGTCCTTAGGAAGGTACTTATACATTTTCTCGCGATTGAATACCTTCTTGCCAAAGTATTCACAAGGTCTCTCACTTGGTGATTTTACGTCAAGAGGCTTTTTCTTGAATGCCTCTCCTACAACCTGAAATCTTAATGTTTCCATAACTTTAATTTATTATGTTGATATAGTCTTTATTATTTGTTTACCCATCCTGCAATACGTTGAAGGGCTTCTTCGGTACGCTCTTGGCTGCCAAAAGCGGTAAATCTTACGTAACCTTCTCCTGAAGGACCGAAACCGACACCAGGAGTACATACCACCTGGGCTCCGTAAAGGAGTTCTTCGAAGAACTGCCACGAAGATTGTCCTCGGGTCTTCATCCATATATATGGTGCATTCTCGCCGCCATAACATTCAAAACCGAGTCTGCGAAACTCTGTAAGTATCATCTTGGCATTATTCATGTAGTAGCCGATGGTCTCCTTAACCTGTTTCTTTCCTTCTTCACTATATGTTGCCTCTGCCGCACGTTGACTGATATAGCTCGTGCCGTTGAACTTCGTACATTGTCTGCGAAGCCACAGCGGGTTAAGTGGTATGCGCTCACCGTCAAGAGTCTCTGCGGTAAGGTCTTTAGGTACTATGGTATAACCACAACGTACACCCGTAAATCCTGCCGTTTTGGAATATGAGTGAAACTCTATGGCACACTTCCTCGCACCACGTATCTCATAGATGGAGTGGGGGATGTTTGGATCCTGAATGTATGCCTGGTATGCTGCATCATAGAATATGAGCGTGTCGTTCTTCAGCGCATAGTTTACCCATTTTCGCAACTCCTCTTTGGTGATTACTGCTCCTGTTGGGTTGTTGGGATAACATAGGTATATCACGTCCACCCGACGGTCTGGCAGTTGTGGTACGAAATTGTTTTCGGCATTACAGGGCATATAAACAACGTTCGACCAGCAACCGTCTTTACCCTTCGTTCCTGCCCTGCCAATCATTGCATTTGAGTCTATATAAACAGGATATATAGGGTCGGTAACACCAATGCTGTTGTCCCAACGTATAAGTTCTTGTATGTTTCCCGTATCCGACTTGGCTCCATCGTTGATGAATATCTCGTCAAGATCAAGGTGTATTCCTCTGGGAAGAAAATCATTTTTCAGAATTGCTTCGCGAAGAAAGTCATACCCTTGCTCCGGACCATACCCGTGAAACCCTTGCTTCGTTGCCATATCGTCAGCCGCCTTGTGAATAGCCTCAATAACAGCAGGACACAGTGGCTGCGTAACATCACCAATACCAAGACTTATCACATCTTTCTTAGGATGTGTAATGTGAAACGCATTTACCTTTTTGGCGATATCTGCAAAAAGATAGTTGTTCGGAAGTTTCAAAAAATGTTCGTTTACTAATGCCATAACTCAATCTCCCCGTCAAAGACAAATTCTGCAGGACCTGTCATATATACATGGTTGTCACGCTCGTCCCACACAATATTTAGCGTGCCACCATCCATCACTATTAGCGACTCTCTACCGGCGATGCCTGAATATGCTGCAGCAACTGCTGTGGCACATGCACCCGTTCCGCAAGCTTGTGTAATACCACTGCCTAACTCCCATACTCGCACCCTTATGGAACCGTCTGGAAGTACTTTAGCAAATTCTGTATTACATCTCACTCCTTCAATCTCACCCACCTGGTCAACGTCCTCAGTAAAGATAACATAGTGTGGGTTGCCCATCGATACAAATATACCTGAACTCCTTGAACTCCCTGTCTCCCTATCAAACGATGGTTCTCCCATATCAACTGTCACACTCTTCACAATACCTTCTTCTACATGCAGTTTAAGTGTCTTAATACCCGATAGCGTCAAAAGTCTTATTGTTTTTTTATCTGTGACGCCTCGTTCATAAAGATACTTGCCAATACACCTTGACGCATTACCGCACATCTTCGCCTCAGAACCGTCGGCATTGAAGATTCGCATCGAAAAGTCTGCTTCGGTAACAGGACTCTTGTCTATTAGCACAAGACCATCTGAACCTATGCCCTTATGACGGTCGCTCCATGCAATGGCTGCGGCAGAAGGGTCCGTTATAGGATGCTGCATAACATTGACATAGATGTAGTCATTGCCACAGCCGTGCATCTTACAAAAAGAAATTTTACTTTTCATTTTCATCTTTCACCTTAAAAAATCATCAACTTTCTTTGCTGTCTCCTTACCGCTTGCCATCGCACGCACCACGAGTGATGCACCATTGGCGCTATCGCCGCATACGAAGACGTTCTTGGGATACTCCGGGTGCTCGGGTTTCAAAAAACCCATTGCCAACAAACATAGTTCGGCTTTGATAATTTCGGGCTCGCAGCCTGTCTCCTGCACTCTAACACCTGTAAGTTTGCCATTCTCGCCTAAAAACTCAAGGGTGTTGATGTTCCAACGACGGATGCATCCCTCCTCATGACTCGACGTAGTTTTCAACGTGCGGGGCCAGTTGGGCCAAGGGTTCTGTGGGTCTTCAGGACCTTCTGCAGGCTTTGGCATAATCTCTATCTGGGTGACACTTTTGCAACCCTGACGGTGGGCAGTACCAATACAGTCAGAACCCGTATCTCCACCACCTATCACCAGCACGTCCTTGCCTTTGGCGGTGATACGCTCGTCCTTCGAGAACTCCATACCTGCCAGCACGCGGTTCTGCTGTGACAGTATCTCAAGGGCAAAGTGTACTCCCTTTAATTCACGACCCGGCACCTTCAAATTTCTGGCTGTCGGAGTACCTGTGGCTATGACAACAGCATCGAAGACCCCTGTAAGCTGAGGCTCTGCCTCAGCAAATTGAATGTTCTTGCCGTAGCAGAACTCCACACCTTCCTGCTCCAACAACTTGATGCGACGGTCTATGACGGCTTTGTTCAGTTTGAAGTTAGGGATGCCGTAGCGCAGTAAACCGCCAGCAGCCTCGTTTTTCTCAAATACCGTTACCGTATAACCTCTTTGGTTAAGGTCGTTGGCAGCAGCGAGTCCTGCAGGACCAGCTCCTATCACAGCTACCTTCTTGCCGTTACGCTTGATGTCCGTCTTGGGCTGGATGAAACCTTCCTGAAATGCCATCTCAATTATAGCACACTCATCCTCGCGATTGGTGGTCGGCTCGTGGTTAAAACGATTCAGCACACAGGCCTTCTCACACAACGCAGGACATATGCGACCAGTGAACTCCGGGAATGGATTGGTACTGCTAAGCAACTTGTAGGCTAACTCCCAGTCGCCTTTATACAGGGCATCGTTCCACTCTGGTGCTTTGTTGCCCAGTGGACAAGCCCAATGACAGAAAGGTACTCCGCAGTCCATACAGCGGCTTGCCTGCAGTTTACGTTCACGCGTTGAGAGCGTTTGCTCCACCTCGCCAAAGTCGTGAATCCTATCGTTAATAGGACGGTAGCCCGCCTCCTGGCGGTGTATCTCTAAAAATGCTTTTGGGTTTCCCATTTTTCTAATTGATAATTGATAGTTGAGAATTGATAATTAATAGTCGCGTTGAATATCTGCAATCTTCTCGTGAAGTCTCGCCATCTTCTCCTCTTCAAGCACTCGCTTATACTCGATAGGTACCACCTGAATGAAGTCCTCGATATAGCGATGCCAGTCGTCCAACATCCTTCCTGCCAGCGCTGAGCCCGTGTGCAGGTAGTGCTGACGAATCAGCTCCAGCAGTTCCTTACGCGATACGGAGTCCTCAACCAACGAGAGCTCTACCATATCCATGTTACAGAAGTAGTCAAACGTATGGTCTGGGTCATAGACGTAAGCCACACCGCCACTCATACCTGCAGCGAAGTTTCTGCCTGTCTTTCCCAATACCACCACACGACCGCCTGTCATATACTCGCAACAATGGTCGCCCGCACCCTCAATAACAGCTATGGCACCTGAGTTGCGCACACCGAAGCGTTCACCAACCTTACCGTTGATATACAGCTCACCGCTGGTGGCACCATAGAGCCCTGTGTTTCCTGCTATTATATTCTCTTCCGCCTTAAAGTCGTCGCTCCTGAGCGCTGGTGGAAGTATCGAGATACGTCCGCCAGAGAGTCCTTTGCCGAAGTAGTCGTTAGTTTCACCCTCCAAACGGATGTCAATACCCTTGACAGCAAATGCGCCGAAACTCTGACCTGCACTACCCTTGAACTTAATCTTTATGGTTCCGTCGGGCAGACCTTCCTCACCATATTTCTGGGCTATGACACCACTCAGCATGGTGGTAACGGCACGGTCGGTATTCTTGATGGCATAGTCGATCGTTATCTCCTCGCCATCGTTGATAGCCTTCTCGGCTGCTTTGATAATATCCTCGTCCTTCACACCAGTTACTTTGGTGTAAGCACCACGGTCCCAGTACAACGCCTTATCTGTTTCGGGCTTGTGAAGCAGACGGGCAAAGTCGATGGTCTTCCACTTCTCAGCGGCAGCACTCTCCTCCCCTCGGTGAGGTTGGGAGGGGGTCACCTCAATCAGTTCTGTGTGTCCGATAATCTCCTTCAGACTCTTCACACCTATCTCCGCCAAGTACTCGCGCACTTGCTGGGCCAAGAATGTGAAGTAGTTCACTACGTATTCCGCCCTTCCCTCAAAGTGCTTACGCAACTCCGGGTCCTGCGTAGCCACACCCATCGGACAGGTATTCGTATTACATTTACGCATCATCACACAGCCCAGCACTATCAGCGGCAACGTACCAAACGAGAACTCGTCAGCACCCAGCATCGCCATGATAATCACGTCCTTCGCCGTCTTCAACTGTCCGTCGGTCTGCAGACGCACCTGATTTCTCAATCCGTTCATTACCAGCGTCTGCTGCGTCTCAGCGAGACCTATCTCGGGCGAGATACCCGCAAAGCGCATACTCGAAGCCGGCGAAGCACCAGTACCGCCCTCAGCGCCAGAAATGACAATAAGGTCTGCCTTAGCCTTAGCCACACCAGCAGCTATCGTTCCCACGCCACTCTCTGCTACCAGTTTCACGCTGACAGCAGCTGTAGGGTTGACATTCTTTAGGTCGAAGATGAGCTGTGCCAAGTCCTCTATAGAATAGATGTCGTGATGAGGCGGCGGCGAGATGAGTGAGATGCCTGGGATGGCGTTACGTGTCTTTGCGATAATGTCGTTCACCTTGAAACCAGGAAGCTGTCCACCCTCACCAGGTTTAGCTCCCTGTGCCACCTTAATCTGTATCTCTTCGGCATTCACCAGGTATTCGGTAGTAACACCGAAACGACCAGATGCTATCTGTTTGGTCTTACTTGACAGGCTCACGCCATCAACATCCGTATGGTAGCGAGCATTGTCCTCACCGCCCTCACCAGTATTACTGCGTGCTCCTAATTTGTTCATCGCTAATGCTAATGCCTCATGGGCTTCTATGCTCAGCGCACCGAACGACATAGCACCTGTCACAAAGTGCTTTACAATGCTCTCAACGGGTTCTACCTCGTCGATAGAGAGTCTCTGCTGAGTGTTATGTTTGAAGTTCAGGAAGTCGCGGATGAAGATAGGCGATTCCTTCTCGTCAACCAATTTTGACCACTCTTTAAACTTCTCGTAGTCTCCTTGACGACAAGCCAACTGCAACTTCGCAATAGTCTCAGGGTTCCAGGCATGCTTAATACCATCCTTGCGCCACGAGAACTGACCTTGGTTCTGCAGCAGTGCCTGCTCCTTAGCAGCCTCGTGCAAACGGATAGCATCGCGGGCTATCTCTTTCAGCCCCACACCGCCGATGGTGCTTATCTCTGTTCCGAAATAACGATGCAACAGGTCTTCGCTAAGTCCTATGCTCTCGAAAATCTTTGCGCCACGATAGCTTCGTATAGTAGAGATACCCATCTTCGACATTATCTTCTTCAGTCCTTTGTCCACTGCCTTGATATAGTTAGCTTCGGCAGTAGCATACTCCTCCTGTATCCTTTCACGCTTCACCAAGTCGTCGAGGATGGCGAAGGTCATGTAAGGACACAGAGCGCTGGCTCCATAGCCCAGAAGTAGGGAGGCATGCATAGTCTCGCGAATCTCTCCGCTCTCTACTATCAGGGCGGTCTGCACACGCTTGCCCACACTTATCAGATGGTGGTGTACAGCAGAAACAGCCAACAGCGATGGAATTGCAGCGTGCATTTCGTCAATGTCGCGATCGCTCAAGATAATGTAGTTCACACCTTCATCAACACTCTCCTCTGCCTTCTTGCATAGGTCGTCGAGTGCCTGTCGCAGTGCGTTCTCACCCTTTGCTATTTCAAATGCCATCGTGAGCTTCTTCGTGTTAAAGCCCTTATACCTTATATTACATAATATATCGAGCTGCGTATTGGTAAGCACGGGTTGTGGCAGTCGCACCATCTTACAGTTCGAGGCATCGGGGGTAAGGATGTTTGTCCCTACGGCACCGATGTACTCCGTAAGACTCATCACTAGTTCTTCGCGAATGGGGTCTATGGCTGGGTTTGTGACCTGTGCGAACTGTTGGCGGAAGTAGTTGAAGAACACCTGTGGACGGTCACTTATTACCGCCAGCGGAGTGTCGTTACCCATTGCGGCTACAGGCTCCTGACCAGCGGTAGCCATCGGGATTATGGTCTTGTCGATATCTTCTTGTCCGTAGCCAAACTGTATCAGTTTGCGCTGCAGGTCGCTCACGCTGTTGTCCACCTTACGTCCACTCTTCAGTTTCTCCAGCTGCACGCGGTTCTCTGAAAGCCATTCACGGTAAGGATGTGCTTTAGCCAACAGCTCTTTAATCTCGCCGTCGTAGTATATCTTGCCTTCCTGGGTGTCGACGAGCAGAATCTTTCCTGGTTGCAGACGACCTTTCGACACTACGTCGCCAGGTTCAAAGTCCATCACTCCAACTTCACTTGCTACCACCATCATGCCCTGTTTGGTAATAGTATAGCGCGAAGGGCGTAATCCGTTTCTGTCGAGCATACCACCCGCATAGCGACCATCGCTGAACAACAGAGCTGCAGGACCGTCCCACGGCTCCATGAGTATTGAGTGATACTCGTAGAACGCCTTGAGGTCTTCGCTGATGGGGTTTTTGTCGTTAAAGCTCTCGGGTACAAGGATAGCCATTGCCTGTGGCAACGACAGTCCGCTCATAATAAGGAACTCAAATACGTTGTCAAGACTTGCCGAGTCGCTCATGCCTTCCTGTACTATGGGTCGCAGGTCCTTTATGTTGCCCAGTGCCTCGCTGTTAAGCACACTCTCGCGAGCCTTCATCCATCCGCGATTACCACGAATAGTATTTATCTCACCGTTGTGTGCCAGCAGTCTGAAGGGCTGTGCCAACTTCCACTTTGGGAATGTGTTGGTAGAGAATCGCGAGTGTACCAGCGCCAGTCCGCTTGTAAAGTAGTCGTTCGACAGGTCAGGGAAGTATCGACGCAGCTGTCCGCTTGTCAGCATGCCCTTATAAATGATATTTTTGTTAGACAGCGAGCATATGTAGAAGTCCTCGTCGTCTATTCGGTTTTCTATGCGCTTGCGTACCTTATATAATATATGTTCAAAGGAAATGTCGTGCTCTGGAGCGGGCTTCACGAAAATCTGTTTTATATCGGGCTCCACTTCACGAGCGGCAACACCCAGTACCTCGGGGTTTGTAGGTACCGTACGCAGATGCATCAGTGTCAGTCCCTCGCGTTCTATCTCTTCTATCATCACACTCAGTATTTCCTGTTGTCTCTTCTCTTCTTTCGGAAGAAATACCAGTCCTGTACCATACTTTCCCTTTTCTGGTACTGGAATACCTTGAAGCAGGATGAATTCGTGAGGAATCTGCACCATGATACCTGCACCGTCGCCCGTCTTGTCGCGGGTTTCGGCACCACGATGTTCCATGTTCTCAAGCACTCTCAACGCATTGTCCACCAACTCGTGACTCTTGCCACCGTGAATATTGACAACCATTCCAACGCCGCAGGCGTCGTGCTCATAAGAAGAATTATACAATCCTTTACCTGTTTGTGTTTGCTTACTTTTTGTCATATTAATCCTGTAATAATCTTCCACTTTGCTCTTTTATCGGTGCAAAGATAATGCAAAATGTAAATAAAACAAGAAATATGCTTGCTTTTTTAATCTAAATTATTCGTTCAACTTACATTTTGTATTTAATCGCTGTATATTTTATAACAAAATGAAAGTAAAATAATACAATAATGTTTTAGCTTGTAAGTTGGTGTCGAAATTTAGTTTTAAAGTATTGTAATCCTGTTTTTACTTAATTGAAAACATCTTACATTTGCAGCCGTAATCTTGCAAGATGACACAAACACAGTATTTATTTAAAAGGTATTAAGGTATGAAAAAGATTGAAGCAATTATCCGAAAGACCAAGTTTGAAGAGGTCAAGGAAGCCCTGCTCTCGTCTGACA
>CAMUVE010000069.1:0-9738 GCA_947163985.1 uncultured Prevotella sp. | reverse complement strand
GTATGTTATCGGCGTTCCACACAGTAATGGGTTCTACGGGTTCCGTTGCAACGTGCCAGGTACACGACCCGACGGCTGCTACGATGCCTATCCAGAAGAGGATGCCCCAAAACCTTTTCCACTGTGCGAAAGTCATTGTCCTACGGTTTTTATTCTTCTCTTCCGTGCCAGAACTCCCACGATGCGAATGCCTGTAACAGAAGCATCTCGAGTCCGTTGACTACCGTCGCTCCCTGTGCGGCACCCTTCTTCATGAAGAGGGTCTGGTCTGGGTTGTATATCAGGTCGTACAGAATGGTATGACTGTCCATAGCCTCATAGGGCAGGGGAGGACACTCGTCGAACTTAGGATACATTCCCACTGGTGTGCAGTTCACGATGACGTTGTATTCCTGAACAACCTCAGGGGTTATCTTGTCGTACTGAATCGTCCCGGGACGTTCATAACGACTTACGAAAACCGTCTCGAGTCCCAGTGAGCGCAGTCCGAAATCGATAGCCTTCGACGCACCTCCTGTTCCGAGGATTAGCGCCTTCTTGTGGAAGCGCTCTAAAAGTGGTTCAATGCTCTGTGTGAAACCAATGACGTCGCTGTTATATCCTTTAAGGACAACCTTGTCGCCTTTGTGCTCTACGCGTATCACGTTGACGGCACCTATGGCTCTTGCCTCCGGACTTACGCTGTCCAGGAAGTTCATTACCTTCTCTTTGTAGGGAATAGTGACGTTAAGTCCTTTCAGTTCTGGGTTCGAGGCTATAACCTCAGGTAGCGCGTCGATGCTTGGTATCTCAAAGTTTATGTACCTTGCATTGATGCCCTCATTTTGAAATTTCTCGTTGAAGTAGCTTATTGAGAACGAGTGTCCCAATGGATAGCCTATCAGTCCGTACTTATCCATTATCTGTTCTTTAAGTATTCGGTAACGTTCTTTTCTATTCTCGCAGCTATATCGTCGTTGTTCTCCGACTTGTTGAACTTTTCTCCGACGATGTGTTCATAGAGTTCTATATAGCGGTCGCTAACGCTATTGGCGTATTCGTCAGTAATCTCCGGCATTACCTGTCCAGGTTCGTTCATGAAGTTATGTTCTATGAGCCACTGTCTTACGAACTCCTTTGACAGTTGTCGCTGAGGCTCTCCCTTAGCGAATTTCTCCTCGTATCCGTCGGCATAGAAGTATCGACTGGAGTCGGGTGTGTGTATCTCGTCGATGAGATATACCTTTCCGTCGCGTTTGCCGAACTCGTATTTCGTATCAACAAGAATGAGTCCCTGCTTAGCGGCTATCTCCTGTCCGCGTGCGAAGATCTTTCGTGTGTAGTCCTCCATTACTTCATAGTCTTCGCGGCTCACGATGCCTTGTGCTATTATCTCTTCCTTCGAGATGTTCATGTCGTGACCTTCGTCAGCCTTTGTCGTCGGAGTGATGATAGGCTCTGGGAAGCGTTCGTTCTCGCGCATTCCGTCAGGCAGTTTCACGCCACATATCTCGCGAACACCTTTCTTGTAGTCGCGCCACGCAGAACCGGTCAGTATGCTGCGTATAATCATCTCTACGCGAAAGCCCTCGCACTTCAGTCCTACGGTTACCATAGGGTCTGGTGTGGCAAGTTTCCAGTTCGGACAGATGTCCGTTGTGGTGTCGAGGAACTTTGCAGCAATCTGGTTGAGCACCTGTCCCTTGAAGGGTATTCCCTTCGGCAGCACCACGTCGAATGCTGATATGCGGTCTGTCGCCACCATTACCAGCAGGTCGTCGTTGATGTTATACACATCTCTTACCTTTCCATGATAAACACTCTTTTGTCCTTCAAACTTAAAGTCTGTTCTTGTTAATGCTTTCATACCTATTTTGTTTAATTCTTCACTCTTCACTCTTCACTCTTCACTCCCTTATCATATGCTTCATACGCATTTACTATCCTTGTCACCAGTTTATGTCTGACGATGTCTTTCTTTGTCAGTTCCACGAACGATATGCCCTCAACGTTTTTCAGTATGTGCAGAGCTTCGCGTAGTCCGCTCTTCGTTTCGTGGGGCAGGTCTATCTGTGTCATGTCGCCGGTAATAATCATCTTTGTATTCCATCCCATACGTGTCAGGAACATCCTTATTTGTGCCGGTGTGGTATTCTGTGCCTCGTCGAGGATTACCACAGCGTCCGACAGTGTTCTGCCTCGCATGAATGCCAGCGGAGCAATCTGTATTACGTGCTTCTCCATGAGGTCTTGAAGTCTTGTTGTAGGCATCATATCCTCCAGAGCGTCGTAAAGAGGTTGCAGGTACGGGTCAATCTTATCCTTCATATCACCGGGGAGGAATCCCAGTTTCTCGCCCGCCTCGACGGCAGGTCTTGAGAGTATTATCTTCTTTGCCTGTTTTTCTTTCAGTGCTCTTACCGCCAGCGCTATGCTCAGGTATGTCTTTCCTGTTCCCGCTGGTCCTACGGCGAATATCATGTCGCTTGTGTCGAAGGCGTCAATGAGTCGTTGTTGGTTCTCGCTACGACTTTTTATTGGTCGTCCGGAGATGTTGTAAACGACGACGCCCTTGACAGCGTCCTCCTTTGTACGTTGTCCTTTCGTTATGTCGAGAATGTCTTCTTCGCTTATTCTGTTGTATTTGAGGACGTGTTTACGCATTGTCTCCACTTGTTCCTCAAAGACGGCCATTTGTTCTTCGTCACCGATAACTCTTATGACGTTGTCGCGTGCTACTATTCTTAGTTTCGGGTATAGCGCCTTAATCATTTGTAGGTGCGCGTTTCCCACTCCGTAGAATACTACGGGGTCAATATCCTCTAAAACAATGTGTTTCTCTATCACTCTTTTTACTGTACTTTTTACCTATCTTTTTAGCTTGCGGTAGAGTTTCCAAGCGAGGAACAGTCCGTCAAAGACGTTCGTTCCTATGTTGAAAAGTCCCTGTAGTCGCAAGTTTCCCCGTTTTCCCCTTAGTGGTTCCGATGGAGTAAATAGTTGGTGCGACAGGTTGTCCATCTGCTTACTGTCTTTCCTTATTTCTCGTAGCAGCTGCTCTTTGCGCATTTCTACGTCGTGCAATGAGTCGAATGTTGTAGTCTTGTTCATGGGCTATGGGTTCATTAACAGTTCTGCAAGAAATCTTACCAGCGGTCTTTCTATCCAGCGTTTGCGCATCAAAACAAAGATGATGATAAACAGCAGGTAGCATCCGCCCACGATAGCGAAGGCAGCAGCGGTGCTCATCCATGTGGCGAGAGCGTATGCCGCGGCGAAGGACAGATATATCAAAGTGATAATAAGGAAGGTGAAGAGCACCAACGCTATTATCAGTACTGTAAGCAGTCGCACCGCCTTGTCGATTACATCGAGCTTCAAGTACTCGCCTTGAAGTCCGATGTAATGGCGTACAAGGTCAATGAGTTGACTTATGGTCTCTACGTTTTTGTCGCTCGAGAACATACTCTTCTCTTTTGTTCGTTATTCAGCTATATCTTCTGCAGCCTCCTTGATGTCGTCTGCCAGGTCAACAATCTCCTTACGAGAGAGGTTGATGTTGTGCTTCTTGCAGAAGTCGTCGATAGCGTCAGTAATTTTCTCACGTGTGTCAGTGCCCTTTTCAGGTGCTACTAAAAGACCTAATGCTGCTCCCGCGATAGCTCCACCGAGGAAAGCGCCAATGTAACCTAATGTTCTCATACTATATAAATTTTTAGTTGTTAGTAAAAAATCAGTAGCAAAAGTACACATTATTTTATTAATAACAAGCGTTTCTTTTGTTAAAAACTATGTAATTTCTCAATTTAACAAACTTTATGTTCACTTTTGGTCGTTATTTCGTGTAATTTTTGTACTTTCGCACGTTGAATGCAGAAAAATAATGTATAACAATCAAAAATAACAAGTCATGAAGAAAATTATGTTTGTCTGCGCTGCTATGTGCGTGGCTTTAGCTTTCACAAGTTGTAAATCAAATGAGAGTGCTTATCGTAAGGCTTACGAGAAGGCAAAGGCTCAGGACCAGACAGCTCAGGCTGTTGAGGCTCAGGCTCCAGTTGAGGAGACAGTCGTTGCTCCCGTAGAGACACGTCCTGCTACTGAGACACGTGTTGTTGATAATGTTGACAATGTCAGCGTTCGTCAGGAGAGCGTTTCTCTCGTTAATGGTACCGGTCTGAAGAACTTCAGCGTTGTTGTAGGTTCTTTCTCTGTTAAGGCTAATGCAGAAGGTTTGCAGCAGACACTTAAGAACGCAGGTTACGATGCGCAGATTGCTTTCAGCAGCGCTCGCAGCATGTACCGCGTTATTGCTTCTACTTACAACGATAAGGAGAGTGCAGTACGCAGTCGCAACGATCTTCGTTCTAAGTATGCTGACGCTTGGCTGCTCTACAACCAGCAGTAAAAGCGTGGCAAGAATACTTTCAATAGATTACGGTAAGAAACGTACCGGACTGGCAGTCACCGATCCTCTTCAGCTAATAGCAGGAGGATTGGCGACTGTCTCTACATCAGAGCTTTACAATTATCTGCTCGACTATATGTCGAAGGAGAAAGTAGAGCGTATTATTATCGGTGAACCGCGTCAGCTTAACGGTCAGCCGAGCGAGAACTTAGCACGCGTACAGCAGTTTGTGAACCGCTGGCGAAAAGCCCAACCGCAGGTACCCATAGAGTATGTCGATGAACGTTTCACCTCCGTATTGGCACACAAGGCAATGATAGACGGAGGACTTCACAAGAAAGCACGACAAAACAAAGCCCTTGTTGATGAAATTTCCGCTACCATAATACTCGAAGACTACATGCGAAGCCGCAAACTACAAACTATAAACTATAAACTATAAACTACAAACTATAAACTATAAACTATAAACTACAAACTATAAACTGTAAACTATAAACTACAAATGGTATTACCTATATATACATACGGTCAGCCCGTCCTGCGCAAGGAGAGCGTTGATATCCCCAAGGACTACGAAGGACTCGACCAGTTTATCAGCGATATGTACGAAACCCTCGATGCCAGCGAAGGCATAGGATTGGCAGCGCCACAGGTGGGAAAGAACATTAGAGTGGTCGTCATCGACCTCAATGTCCTTGCCGAAGATATGCCCGAATACAAGGGTTTCCGTCATGCATTCATCAATCCCCACATCGTAGAATACGACGACACAGAGACCGACGCTATGGAGGAAGGCTGTCTGTCGCTGCCGTCAATCCACGAAAAAGTAGAGCGCCCCACGCGCATACACGTAAAATATGAAGATGAGAAGCGTGTGGAGCACGACGAGTGGGTAGAGGGCTACCTGGCACGCGTCATGCAGCACGAGTTCGACCACCTCGATGCACACATGTTCATCGACCGCATCTCACCATTGCGCAAACAGCTTATAAAGAGTAAGTTGCGCGCACTTCTGCAAGGTCGTTTCCGTTGTGGATACAAGACTAAGGCACTACGGAATTGAGTTTAGAGTTTAGAGTTGAGAGTTCAGAGTTGAGAGCTGCGAAATATTTCCTCTTTATGGTGCTCCTAAATATTTGCATAGGAGCCAAGGCACAGTATAACATCGACCGTGTTATTACTGCAGGACGTGCTGCGCTATACTACGAAGACTACGTACTCTCAATACAATACTTTAATCAGGTTATTTCCGCCAAGCCGTATCTCTACGAACCGTGGTTCTTCCGCGGGGCGGCAAAGTTCTATCTCGACGACTTCTCAGGCGCCGAGAGCGACTGCGCCCAGGCTCTGACGCTTAACCCCTACGTGGCGGGCATCTACGAGCTCCGCGGACTCTGTCGCATCCGTCAGAAGAACTTCCGTGGTGCCATCGGCGACTACGATCAGTCCATAAAACTCGACCCGCTGAGTCAGGGACTGTGGTACAACCGCGTGCTCTGCCGTATCGAAGAGAAAGACTATACCGCTGCTCACCACGACCTGGACTCCATGATTACACGCTGGAAGGACTATGCCAAAGCCTACCAGCTGAAGGCGGAGGTGCTGCTGCGCGAGAAAGACACCATCAGGGCTGCCGAGTATCTTGACAAGTCGCTGAAGATAGACCCCTACGACGGCGAGGCATGGGCGGTACGTGCCGTCGTCAGTTGCAGCAGAAACAAGTGGAAAGATGCCGACCGTCAGTTCTCTGAGGCTATCCACCTGAAACCTAACCGCACGTCGTTCTACATAAACAGAGCCCTCGTAAGGTATAACACTAACAACCTTCGCGGAGCTATGGCTGACTACGACAAAGCCCTCGAACTGGACCCCGAGAACTTCATGGCGCACTATAACCGAGGACAGCTGCGCATACAGGTGGGCGACGACAACCGAGCCATCGACGACTTCAACTTCATACTGAAACACGAGCCCAACAACGTTATGGCGCTGTATAACCGCGCACTGCTGCTCGACCGCACCGGTGACCCGCGACGTGCTATAGCTGACTATACCGCCGTCATCAACCGCTTCCCGAACTTCTGGGCAGGACTCTACAGACGCGCACAGTGTTACAGAAGACTCGGAATGACAGCAAAGGCTGACCAGGACGAACTGCGCATCGTCAAGGCACAGATGAACAAACACTTAGGCATACAGAACCGTTGGTCGGCAAGCAAGAAGAAAGAGGTGCGCAAACTCAGCGACGTCGATATGGATAAGTACAACCAGCTTGTCGAGGCTGACGAGCAACAAGTGGACCACGAATATGCCTCAGCCTATCGCGGCAAGGTACAGAACCGCAAGGTCGATGACGAATATATGCCTATGCTGCTGCTGTCGTTCACACAGCGCATAGAGGCTTCAAACCAGCGTGTTAACAACGTCTCGTTCTTCGACAGCGACGTAGAAGCGTTCAACAAAGGACGCCAGCGCCCCGTTTACGTCAATCGGGGCAGTCGTCAACTCGACCAGAAAGACTTCCAGAACATAAACTACGTCATCAATAACCTCACCGACAAGATTCAGGGACTGACGAACATCCGCGAGGGTAGGGCACTAATCTTCGACCGCGCCATACTCTACGCCACCGTGCAGAACCTCGACGCGTCGATAAGCGATATGACGGTATTCATACAGACCGACTCCACCAACGTGCTTGCCTACTGGCATCGTGGCGTCTGTCAGGCTATGATGAACCGCTTCAACGAGTCGCAGGGTGCCGAGAGTCAGATAAAGAACGCTCTCGCCATCGACGACCTCACAAAGGCGCTGAAACTTAGTCCGCGTAATGCACACCTGCTCTACGACCGCGCAACCATCTACGCCGCACAGAAAGACTATGTTCACGCCATTGACGACTACACCGCCGCCATTCGTCTTAACCCTACCTTCGCTGAGGCTTACTACAACCGCGGACTGACACGTATCTTCGCAGGCAATACCGCCGAAGGACTCTCCGACCTCAGCAAAGCAGGTGAATTGGGACTGTACGATGCTTATAGCATCATAAAGAAATATAGGGAAAAGTAATTTTTTTGAAAAATTCTTCACTCTTCACTCTTCACTTTTCACTTTTATTCGTACCTTTGCACGCAGAATAGAAAAACTTACTATAAAAGATGATTAAAATAACATTTCCAGACGGCTCCGTTCGTGAATACGAAAAGGGAGTTACAGGCTTACAGATAGCCGAAAGCATCTCGCCAGCGTTGGCACGCAACGTCGTATCTTGTGGCGTCAACGGTGAGACAACAGAGTTGAACCGTCCTATCAACGAGGACGCAACAATAGCACTTTACAAGTTCGAGGACGAAGAGGGTAAGCACACCTTCTGGCACACTAGTGCACACCTCCTGGCTGAAGCTCTTCAGGAACTCTACCCGGGAATACAGTTCGGCTTCGGTCCTGCCGTAGAGAACGGCTTCTTCTACGACGTTATGCCACCAGAGGGCGTGACCATCAAGGAGAGCGACTTCCCCGCTATCGAGGCAAAGATGGCAGAGCTGGCAAAGAAGAACGAGGCTGTCGTTCGTCGCGAAGTGTCTAAAGCCGATGCCCTCAAGGAGTTTAAGGCTGATGGTCAGAACTACAAGTGCGAGCACATCGACGAAGACCTCGAGGACGGCACCATCTCAACGTACACACAGGGCGCCTTCACAGACCTCTGTCGCGGTCCGCACCTTATGTCAACAGGCGACATCAAGGCTATCAAGATTACAAGTGTTGCCGGAGCATTCTGGCGCGGTGACGCAAAACGCGAGCAGATGACACGTATCTACGGTATCTCCTTCCCAAAGAAAAAGATGCTCGACGAGTACCTCGTAATGCTCGAAGAAGCTAAGAAGCGCGACCACCGTAAGATTGGTAAGGAAATGGAACTCTTCATGTTCTCCGAGCGAGTAGGCAAGGGACTCCCCATCTGGCTGCCGAAGGGCACCGACCTGCGTCTGCGCCTCCAGGACCACCTGCGCAAGGTTCAGAAACGTTACGGCTACCAGGAGGTTATCACTCCGCACATCGGTTCCAAGAACCTCTATGTCACCAGCGGACACTATGCTCACTACGGCAAAGACTCCTTCCAGCCTATCCACACACCTGAGGAGGGCGAAGAGTATATGCTCAAACCAATGAACTGTCCTCACCACTGTGAGATCTTCGCTTCACGTCCACGTTCATACCGCGACCTGCCTCTGCGCATCGCAGAGTTCGGTACCGTCTATCGCTACGAGCAGAGCGGCGAGCTCCACGGACTCACCCGTGTACGTTCCTTCACACAGGACGACGCACACCTCTTCTGCCGTCCCGACCAGGTAAAGCAGGAGTTCCTCAACGTTATGGACATCATTCAGGTAGTGCTCACCGCCTTCGGTTTCGACTTCGAAGCACAGATATCACTCCGCGACCCTAACGACAACGATAAGTACGTAGGTAGCGACGAAGACTGGGCACTCGCAGAGAAAGCTATCGTAGAAGCATGCAAGGAGAAAGGTCTTCACGCAAAGGTAGAATACGGCGAAGCTGCCTTCTACGGTCCAAAGCTCGACTTCATGATAAAGGACGCCATAGGTCGTCGCTGGCAGCTTGGCACCATCCAGGTGGACTACAACCTGCCCAAGCGTTTCCAACTCGAATACACCGATGAAGACAACCAGAAGAAGACACCGGTGATGATTCACCGTGCCCCCTTCGGCTCTTTGGAGCGCTTCACCGCCGTACTCATCGAGCACACCAGCGGACACTTCCCACTGTGGCTCACACCAGAACAGGTAGCAATACTGCCACTCTCCGAGAAGTTCAACGACTACGCACAGGAAGTAGCCAAGAAACTCGACCTCGAGGGAGTACGCTCAACCCTCGACCTCCGCAACGAGAAGCTCGGTCGTAAGATTCGCGACAACGAGCTCAAGCGCATACCATACATGCTCATCGTAGGCGAGAAAGAAGCTGCCGAAGGACTTGTATCAATGCGCCAGCAGGGTGGTGGCGAACAGGCTACAATGAAGGTAGAAGACTTCGCTGCAAAAATCAATGCCGAAGTACGCGAAATGACAAAAGGCTTCTAAACAGCCATAACATAAAACTTGTAAAGCCCCTCCAACCGGAGAGGCTTTTTGTTTTACATACAACTGGTGACGCCCAGTGATGTACCCAGTGCGGTGAGAACACTTATCAGTATCTGCACCACCAATTTCCATGTCTCTTTTTTCATAACTTTTCCCAATTTTAAATTTTGAGGTGTCGCCTTACTCTCCCGGCTCCTCGTACTGCTTCATCTCCGTCAGCTTCGCCATCGATATCACCTCACG
>CAMUVE010000068.1:0-10054 GCA_947163985.1 uncultured Prevotella sp. | reverse complement strand
GAATCGTTGATGCGACTACTTTTGAGCAGATTATGAAGTAGTGTGACACGTACTGTACCTGTCTTCTCGTAGAGTTTAAACAGACATTCCCGTCGGGCTTCTTCTGTTCTTAAAAGTGAATCAAACCGTCCCGCTTTTCTTCTGAGGGAAAATTTTCCCTGAGTAACGTTCACCCATGCTTGCTCCATCTTTCTGATGGCTTTCAACACGTCATTGTGAGGCTTGCCAGTCACTTCGGCAATCTCTAGCGATGTAAATCGAAAATTCGATTTACATATTTTCACCCTACTTCTCAACGTGTGACGAGGGACTTCATGTGTTTGAAGCGGATCAAAGAACCGTCCCGCTTTTTCCTTGATAGAATATTTATGTTTTTGTTCGCTATTAGTTGTATAATTCAAAATTTATGCTTAATTTTGCAGCGGAAGCAACTAAAGAAAGATGAATCATGACATTTCTCAACCAGTTCCACAAGGAAGTGACAGAGCGCAAGATGCGGAAAATAGCAGAATCGAAGCTATCGCCAACGGACTCCGCCGACGCTGTGAACTATATGAAGCGCAACGTGGAGATAGCCAGTCACATGTAAGTCTCTTTGAAATAGAGCAAAGGGCGACAGAGGTATATGCAAAGGAAAACGGCCTTTGGCTAACAATGGAAGAAGTCTTCGACTTGGGCGTTCCTGGCCCAAGCGGAAACGAGAACGACACTTATTTCTCCGACGACATTGTCTATAAAGTCAACAATCTGCTGAACTGCGGAAGTATCCTTTGTTTGCTCGACAAGGTGAAGATGCACAACGAGATATTTCCAGACACTTTCTACCAGTTATATGCTTTTACAGGCTTCGATGACCGCACTATCATGCCCATCCTAAAGCAAGACTTTATTAAAGATGCATCTCCTACGCCACAGATAGCCATAGATACATATATGGCTGCGCTTGGCTTTACCAGAGAGGAAACCATTGGTCGCTACTCCAATGCTGCCTATACTGTTTGGGACTTAATTCCGCGAAATGTTCTCCGCGATCAAGATGGCGATATCTTTGTGGTGGATGCGGAAATAAAGAGAAATTGAATAAATACGCAAGAGCGGGAAGCCGTGCCGACATCCTCGGCCTCTGCTTCCCACCTAATAATTCTTTATGATACTATGACAAAACCATATACTCCTATTCATTCTTTCAAATAACTATCATCGGGTACGACAGCTGTTTGATAATCTTTTAGTTTCCTTATAAGATATCCTGATGATATTTTCTTAATTACGACTACTTTGTCATTTTCGAATACATGCGTAAAGTCTGCGTCGTTATTATATACATGTTCAAGGCTAGAAACTGGGTCGTTGCCATTCCTCACCATAGAGTTTATCATGGCTTTAGCTGCTGCTTCTGTGGATGGCGCATAGATGTTTTTTGTTATAGTATATACAGTTGTTCCATCTGCCTTTATTCTCTCACCACCTTCAGTAATATATGCTATTGCTGAAATGACTACAATAAAAATGATAAAAATTAGACATCCATGTTTCTTTAGGAAGTTCTCGCTCTTCCCAATTGGTTTCAGAGGATTGGCAAATTCTTGTTGACAGATATTGCAATGCAAGTAATAATCATTTCTGAATTGGCGTGGCAGTGTCAACTGGCTTCCACAATTCGGACATTGTATCTGGCAAGAATCATCACTGCTGTCCGTAACATTATTTACTTGTTCGCCACTCACACTATTCGTGCTGTTTGCTAAAACTGCAGGATTCTCCTGACCGCAATGTTTGCATACTGCTGCATCCTTTGCAACATACTTTCCACAATTCTTGCATTTGTATGCCATAATTCTTTAGTTTTAAGGAATTGTTATTGTCATCTCTTCATCGTCTTGGCTCCAGTCGCCAGATGTCACCCACCTGCTGACATGTATTGTCCTGCCAGAATTTGTTGAGTTCAATACAGATTGAATGTAGAGTTTTTGGAGGTCACCTTTACCAGTTCCAAATATGCTGTAATCTTCATTATGTCCGTCAGCTAAACCAAATCCCGCTTTAAGTACTTCATCAAGAGATGGACCTCCTGTTTTAACCGTGTTTGTGTATCGTGGGGACAGCCCCCGTGATACACGCTTTCCAGAGCGCAGAAGTATCAGGTTCATCCTCTTAAGGACTTTCCTGTGATCATTTGTTGATAAGCTGTTATCAACCAACTTTTTCATCAACTCGCTAAGCTTGGGCTTCTTGACCCATTTGACAATTTTGATAACGACAGGAATAATACCAATCAATCCAATAATTGTTCCGATGATAAATTCCTTACTCATATGGCTATTTCTTTAATTTATTGTATTCTTCTTCAGATATTTCCTGAATATAATCTAAAACATCCAACTTGGAGGAGACTTTTTGTGTGCCATCCAAATCTACATAAGTAATAATACGACCATAGTTACTTACCCAATAACTTGTTTCTTTAATTCTATGTTTTTTATTTCCAACAATATAACTATTTTCTCTTATTATTTTAATAGATTTCAGGAATAACGATTTATGATATATGGAAGCATTTATATACACATATTCAGATGTGCATTGATACTTATCTCCTCTATCTGTTTCAGACCACCTAAAAGGCTTGCCCTCCTCAGGAAAAACAAAAAGAATCAATCTGTCTTGATAGCGAGTACTCCCAGTTAATCTAGTTTGCCGAAGTTGAACATCTGAAATTAGAGCATTTTCTTCTGTATGGTATCTATAAGTCGTTTTGGCCGACATCATCCCTTGACCAATATAGACTTCTTCTACAAGATAATTGTCATAGGCCTGAGATTGAAAGCTATACTGAGTCATAGAAGAGAGATTTCCTTTACTATCTGGCGAAGAGTATGTTCGGAAGCCGAAAGGATATACATAATCCTCAAAATTATACTTTTGTGCTTTGGTTGACATAACAAATAGCATAATTGTCCCTAAAAGAAGAAATGATTTTTTCACGTGCTTTTTGTCCGTTTTATCCTGTTGACTCTTCAGTTTTAAAATACAAGAGGCGCAGACTTTCGCCATACGCTTCACGGTTCACCACAAACCACAACTATATGCGGGAAATCTGCGCACATAATGGGGCTGTTTCTATAATAGTTGTTGTTCATTCGTTCGTGGTGGTGATAGTGAAGCTATAAAGCAAATTATGTCTTGTGTCTCTTGCGAAACACGCTGCAAATATAAGAAAAATATTCCATTGTTGGATGAATAAGACAAAAAAATGCAAGAAAAGGGATTCCTTAGGTAATGATAGTACGTAGGAACGGGGGAAAGGTATTGGCAAACAGGGAGCGAGACGCTATACAACAGGGAGTGAGGCGATAGAACGCAGGGACAATCCTGAAGTGAAATAGAATCATTCCTCGTCTTCTTGCTCGTAATAATATGAATAGTCTATGCCCTTCATGAAGATTTCACGGTCATCTATCTTGTCAGTCAGAGCGCCCTTCTGTAATATCTGAACACTCTCAGCATCAAGAGCATCAGCCGCACGCTGCTTGCCATCTGGAGCCTGAAATTTGAAGTGGTTAGTCACACTAACCAGTTGAATGCCGTCCTTTGTCATCTTATGCCTAACATTTTTCGAGTACAAAGATACAAAAAATTATTCGTAGTTCAATGATTCTGATAGGAAATTATTTTGAGGAAGGGAGACCCAATCTTTATCAGGGTTTAGAGGCAATTCATTCTTTTCAGTATCTTGTTGTGAAAGTTAAAAGTTAAAAGTTAAAAGTTAATTGTCTAATGAAAATAATGGTGTAAGGAGGGAGGGAAGAGAAGAGAATAATATAGTATAATAATATATACTATAAATATTATATATATTATAATATATATAATATCATAATACTCTCTTTCACCCCTTTTTTGAAAACATTAAAACACAATGTTTTTAACTTTTAACTTTTAACTTTTAACTTTGCTATATAGTTGCCATTATTTTAGTTAAAGCGGTGCCTTATATGTTAATTTGTTAATATGTTAATATGTTAATGAGTTAACGAATTAATAAAATTACTCGCTGTATCAAGGTGGCGGGAGGATATATATAAAGTATAATAATATTATACTATAAATATTATATATATTATAATATATATAATATCAAGATTGACATATTTCACCCTTTTTTTGGTGTTAATAAAGCATTGAAATTAACATATTAACATATTAACATATTAACACCTGGAGGGGTGAAGTGCCTTACTTGGAATTGTACTACAGTGCGTCAATGCGAGTAAGTAGGCTACTTACACGCAGTAAGTGGGCTACTTACACATCTGATTAGGCGGGTTGAGAAAAAGTTTCAGTGCAGGGTATCAGAATTATACAAGTATGGGATTTTATTTGTAAATTTGCAGTAACGAAATCGGGGTGCCGATTTCTTGAGGAGAGAGGAGAGAGATGACAAACATAAACATTAATAAGCCTGATAGTGTACTCCCTTGACGGCTCGTCCGCTGGGGTCGTTCATATTCCGGAAAGAAGCGTCCCACTTTAGTGCCGTCGATGTGGAGCATGCCACACTCGCCTCGCTGGGCACGCTACGTGCTGCGGAGTCCGATGGGAAGTGTTCGGCAAAGATGCTACGATAGTAATACTCCTCTTTATTCTTTGGCGTATTGATGGGGAAGCGCTCTGCAGCGTGCTCCATCTGCTCGTCGGACACTGCCGCTGCGGTAACCTCCTTCAATGCGTCAATCCACGAATATCCTACCCCGTCAGAGAACTGTTCCTTCTGACGCCACACCACCTCGTCGGGCAGCATATCGGCAAAAGCCTCACGGACGATACGTTTCTCGACAGTATTGCCCGAGCACATCTTTGCCTCGGGGTTAGTACGCATAGCGACATCCAGAAACTCCTTGTCGAGGAAAGGCACGCGTCCTTCTACGCCCCACGCAGAAAGACTCTTGTTGGCACGCAGACAGTCGTAGAGATAAAGTTTCGAGAGTTTACGTACCGTCTCTTCGTGAAACTCCTGTACTGACGGGGCTTTATGGAAGTAGAGATAGCCCCCGAATATCTCGTCGGCACCCTCTCCGGAGAGTACCATCTTGATGCCTATGGACTTTATCACCCGCGCCAGGAGATACATAGGTGTGGAGGCGCGTACGGTAGTGACGTCGTAGGTCTCTATGTAGTATATGACATCGCGTATGGCGTCGAGTCCCTCCTGAACAGTGTAGTTTATCTCGTGGTGAACTGTACCTATATAATCGGCAACAAGACGAGCCTTAGCGAGGTCGGGTGCGCCCTTGAGTCCTACGGCAAAGGAGTGCAGTCGAGGCCAGTAGGCACGTGTCTTGGAGTTGTCCTCGACACGCTGTTCGC
Source organism: uncultured Prevotella sp. (assembly GCA_947163985.1). Lineage (GTDB taxonomy): Bacteria > Bacteroidota > Bacteroidia > Bacteroidales > Bacteroidaceae > Prevotella. The sequence continues at coordinate 4,687 of CAMUVE010000068.1, read as the reverse complement.
TGAACCTCTCGGCTATGGCGGAAATTACCGAAGAGTCCAAGCCTCCCGACAGCAACACTCCATAGGGAACATCGCTCATAAGCTGTCGTTTAACGGCAGCCGTCAGTGCATCACGCACAGCCTCAACACTGGAGGCGTTGTCCTTGACGGCATCGTAGTCGAACCAATCACGACGATAATAACGTTTCATCCCTGGCTCGCGGCTCCAGTAATAGTGTCCGGGCAGGAATGGCTCATAGCGTTCACATTCGCCCTCGAGGGCTTTCAATTCGGAAGCCACATAGACGGTGCCGTCGCTGTCGTAACCTATATATAGAGGTATCACACCGATGGGGTCGCGAGCTATGAGGAACTCATTACTATCTTCGTCGTAGAGCACGAAGGCAAAGATGCCACTAAGGTCCTCGAGGAAGTTGATGCCCTTCGAACGATAGAGCGGCAGGATGACCTCGCAGTCGGAGCCCGTCTGGAAGTCGTACTTACCGGCATAGCGCCGACGAATCTCCTGATGGTTGTATATCTCACCGTTGACGGCAAGGACCTGTAAGCCTCCCCCATCCCCCTTCAAAGGGAGGGGGCTATACAAAGGCTGTCCTCCCGATTCTGGGTCCACGATACTCAGTCGCTCGTGTGCCAGGATAGCTGAACCTCCACAGTAGATGCCGCTCCAGTCGGGTCCGCGATGGCGTATTTTCTGACTCATGCGTAACGCTTTGTTACGTAACTCCTGCGACTGCTCCTTAACATTTAATATTGCTACTATTCCACACATAATATCACTTGTTAATTCTCAATTCTCAATTTTCAATTTTCCCTAAGCAAGTTTTGACGAACGACAGGAAGAGCGGATGCGGATGAAGCACAGTAGAAGAATATTCGGGGTGAAACTGTGTGCCTATGTACCAGCGCTTCTCGGGAATCTCAACTATCTCCACCAGACCGGCTGCAGGATTGACGCCCACACACTTCATGCCTTTATTCTCAAACTCCTGCAGATACTGGTTGTTGAACTCGTAGCGATGGCGATGGCGTTCCCTGATGAGAACCTCTTCGCCATAAGCTTCGTAGGCGCAACTGCCCTTTATCAGCTCACAATCGTATGCGCCTAATCTCATTGTGCCACCCATCTGCGTAATGTTTTTCTGCTCTTCCATCAGGTCAATTACCGGATGTGTAGTATCCGGGGACATCTCTGCACTATTAGCATCCTTATAGCCCAACACGTTACGTGCAAATTCTACTACCATCATCTGCATACCAAGACAGATGCCGAAGGTAGGAATGTCGTTGGTGCGAGTATATTCGGCAGCGATGACTTTGCCTTCGACGCCTCGCTGACCGAATCCCGGGCATATCACCACACCCTGAATGTTTTCCAGTTTCTTGGCTATATTCTGCGGGGTTATCTCCTCGCTGTTTATGAAGTGCAGCTTTGCTTTCACATCGTTGTATATGCCTGCCAGGTTAAGGCTCTCGCGAATACTCTTGTAGGCATCCTGCAAATCGTATTTACCCACAAGGGCGATGTGGACCTCTCGGGTGGCATTGCGCTGCTTGTCGAGGAAGTCGTGCCAGCCTTTCATTGCTGGCATTTCTCCTACGGGAATGCCTATCTTCTTTAGTATTGCCGCATCAAGTCCCTGTCGCTGCATATTTACGGGTACCTCATAGATTGACGGCATATCTTCGCTCTGCACCACACACTCCATATTTACGTTACAGAACGATGCCACCTTCATGCGTACATTGTCGTCGAGGTGACGTTCGGTACGCAGCACGAGGATGTCGGGCTGGATACCCATTCCCTGCAGTTCCTTCACACTATGTTGTGTGGGTTTTGTCTTCAGTTCGCCGGCAGCCTTCAGGTAAGGCACGTAGGTAAGGTGTATGTTGATAGCATTTCTTCCCAACTGCCAGCGCAGCTGTCTGATAGCCTCCATAAACGGAGCGCTCTCAATGTCGCCAATGGTGCCGCCCACCTCGGTGATGACGAAGTCAACTCCCTCTTGGTTTTCTCTTAGCATCCGTCGTTTTATCTCGTCGGTGATATGCGGCACCACCTGAATGGTCTTACCAAGATAGTCACCGTGTCGCTCGCGGTCTATTACCGTCTTATATATACGTCCTGCCGTTATGGAGTTGTCGCGGGTAGTCTCGATACCGGTAAAGCGCTCATAATGACCTAAGTCGAGGTCTGTCTCGAAGCCGTCACCCGTGACGTAACACTCGCCGTGCTCGTAAGGGTTCAGCGTACCCGGGTCGATATTGATGTAGGGGTCGAACTTCTGGATGGTTATCTTGTAACCACGCGCCTGCAGCAACTTTCCTATGCTGGCAGAGATAATGCCCTTTCCCAACGAGGATACCACTCCTCCCGTTACAAAGATGTATTTTGTTTCCATATCTTGGTATTATTATTCAACACATATTATGGTCGCAGCGTCAAGCCCACAACTAAGTAAGCATTCTGCGTACAGGGATCTGCCGCCACCTGTCCGAAGATAGGGACTGTGAACGTGTCAGTAATACGTATTTCCTTATTAGCCCGTAGCGACAGGTAGGTCACCGCGAAACCATTGGTACGATACATACTAGATTTAAACGGTACGACACCGGCTGAGCCAGTCCAATCGACTGCAGCCAAACGAAACGGCACATTAACTTCTGCGTAACAACTGTAGTCGCGCTTACCATTCATATTGTAATCGTTGCCGGCGAAGTTGGTGAACCACTTGACGGAGGCGAAGGAGAAATCGTAGCCTGCATAAGCCTCAAAGACGTGGTTCGTGCCGTGAGCATCGTACTTGAAATAACGTGAGTCGGGATCCTGACCCTTAGAAAACCAATAGTCAGTGATACCTATGCTGAACCCTTTGATGGTGTAGTCAAGCGTCAGGTCAAACTCTTTCGAATCGTCCACGTTAGACAGTCCGTAGTTGCCCCAGGCTGTCAGGCTAAGTCCTTTGTAGCCCACGCCTAACTTCGGCTGAACGGAGATGTCGCCTAATTTCAAACCACGCCAGATATATTCATTAACGAAGTCGGCACTTATCGTTGTCTCTATATTATCCTGTGCAAGGGTGGTCATGCTCATGACCATACCCATTGCTAATATTACAATCTTTTTCATACCTTTTAATTATTCAGTTAGTTATAACATGTCTCACCGTGTTCGTAGATGTCGAGACCTTCGTCCTCGATGCGGGCATCGACACGCAGACCATGCATTTTCCTGATGCCATAGAACAGGACGACACCACAGGCCGCAGCCCAGAGATCGATAATCAAGACACCAAAGCACTGAGCTCCGAAGAATCCCCATCCGTGACCGTAGAAAGCACCGCTTTCCGTTGCCAACAGTCCGGTCATCAGTGTTCCTAAGATACCGCACACACCGTGTACACTGGAGGCACCTACGGGATCGTCGATGTGTAACTTGTGGTCTATGAACTCAATAGCGTAAACCAATACTGTACCACATATCAGTCCGATGACAACAGCACCTACAGGAGATACAAGGTCGCATCCTGCCGTAATGCCCACCAATCCTGCCAACACACCATTCAGCGTCAGTGAGAGAGAGGGCTTTCCATATTTGAAATAGGTGAGGAACATCGTTGCCACACCACCAGCAGCTGCCGCCAGGTTGGTAGTAAGGAAAACATGGCTGATAGCAATACGGTTAACCTCGCCAGAGGCTGCCAGCTGTGAGCCTGGGTTGAATCCGAACCATCCTAACCAGAGGATGAACACTCCCAGAGCAGCCATCATCAACGAGTGACCGGGTATAGCACGACTGCTACCATCCTTGGCATACTTGCCGCGACGGGCACCCAGCGCGATGGCTCCAATCAATGCCAGCACACCACCTACACTATGCACGATGGCAGAACCTGCAAAATCATGGAATACATCACCAAAGGTGCTCATCATAAATCCATCAGCAACATCGTTGCAGAGCCAGCCTCCACCCCACGTCCAATGACCTTCGATGGGGTATATAAACAGCGAGATAGCCGCGCTATAGATAAGATACATAGAGAACTTTGTGCGCTCAGCCATAGCACCGCTAACGATGGTGGCAGAGGTGGCACAGAACACCGTCTCGAAAATCAGAAAGCCCTCAACGGGCAAGTCGCCCTTGTAGAAACTCAAGCTACCCCAGTTGGGCATACCTATGAATCCGCCTAATGTGTCGCTGCCGAACATAAAGCCGAAGCCAATAAAGAAGAACAACAACGAACCAAACATGTAATCGACAAAGTTCTTCATCAGGATGTTTACAGTGTTCTTGGAACGTGTGAAACCTGCTTCACACAACGCAAAACCAGGCTGCATCCAGAAAACCAACATGGCTGCCAACAACATCCATACAGTATCGAGTGATAATCCTATTTCATTCATAATTCTTTTTACCTTTAACCGTTTTACCTTTTACTTTTTGTCTCTAAGTACCGTATCACCATGATCCCCGGTACGGATGCTCCACGTGTCGATGATGTCGCTGATGAATATTCGTCCGTCACCAACATTACCGGTATGAGCTACTTTCAGGATAACCTGGATGGTTGGATCAACTATCATGTCGCGACACACAATGGTCAACGCAACTCGTTCGATGACATCGGTGGAATACTGTACGCCACGGTAGATACGCTCCTGACGACTCTGCCCAATACCGTGAACA
>CAMUVE010000067.1:0-10623 GCA_947163985.1 uncultured Prevotella sp. | reverse complement strand
GTTATTATCTGTTAATTCAAACTTGACGTGTGTCATCTTGTGGAGCACGAAGATGGCAATCATCTCAATGATGTAGGCAGTCAGGAAACCATACCATATCCACTCCTTAGCGTACAAGGAGAATAGCCAAAGTACGGGGATGACTGTCAGCGAGAGGGCGAAGGAAATGAAGAGTGCCATATGATGGTAGTTGTAAAGCTTATAGACAATCATGATGGTGTATATGTAGCAGAATGGAATAAGACTGACGGCAAAGATGCGCAATGCATTACAGCTTTCGACAATCATCTCACTCTCATTGGTACCGAAGAGTATGACGATGCTCTCGGGCCATATCCATACATAGAAGCAGGTGATGACCATCGCCACAGTGATGAAGTTAAACGACTTGCGCAACACCAGTGTGAAAGCCTCGTTGTCGCCCCTTCCCACTTGGATTGAGCCTAACGACTGTATGGTACGACAGACTCCTCCCAGGAACAGGTTGTAAATGAGTAGCAGATTCATACAAAGCGCAAAGGCATAGATGCCCGTACGTCCCAGCGATGACAATATAATCTTATTTGAAGCAAACATCAATACCGTCAGACAGATTGAGGCAATAGCAAGTGGTGCTCCCTGCGAGATGATAGCACCGAGAACGGGTTTCTGACGTCCACAAATGAATCGCAGATGGTTGTCCTTGGAAAGGAAATGAATACTCATTATGGCGATGCCCACGATGTGACCAATGACGGCAGCCCATGAGCTACCCTCAATGCCCCAGCCGAAGTACTTGATGAACACTATGTCGAGCACTAGGTGAACGACATTATCCACCAATATGGATACAGACACCAGTCGCGGACTGCCGTCAACGCTGACCATTGTGTCAACGCCCCACATCAACATGTAGGCAGGTGCGCCTATCAGCATCACCCGCAGATATTTATAGGTGGGCTGATAAAGTTGGTCGTTGTCACACAGTAGTCGTGTTACGACATCTGGTGCCAGCACACCGCATGCTGTCAATGCGAGACCCGTCAGCAAACATGCTAACATAGAAATAATAAATATGTAGGATGCACGATGTGTGTCTTTCTTGCCCAGTTCCATTCCCACCAACATGCCGGCTCCTGTAGCCAGTAGCATGTTGGTGGTGAACATAAACTGAAGCAATGGCAGTGACAGATTGATGGCACTCACAGAGTCCTCGTCAATCAGGTTGCCCACAATCATTGCGTCAACCACATTTCCCAAACAGGCAGACAGTCCAATGAGTATGGATGCCCACAAGAACCGCCAGAACTGAATGTTAAACTCTTTCTTTTCTTCTGTAGTCATATTGTTTTGTCATTACTCAAAGGAGGGTGGGGTGTGCTCATTCAAACTCGAAGATACTGATGAATCCTGTCAGCTTGAATACGTTCTTTATGTCGTCGTTAACGTTGCGTAAAGTTACCTTACTGCCTGCTGCCTTTGCTCCCTTAAGGATGCTGAGAAGGATGCGTAAACCGCTCGATGCAATATATTCCAGGTCCTTGCACTCGATAATGACATCTTTGCCGTTACTCTCGTAGAGTGGTTTCAACACGTCTTCAACTTCCACAGCAGCTGCGGTGTCCATTTCTCCTTCTAATGTGGCAATGTACTTGCCGTCGATTTCTTCAATTTTTGCATTCATAGTTTTTATGATTTAATTATTTGTTATTTATGTTTTTTATTAGCGTAAGTATATTCTTGCCGTCTATGCGCTCGTAGTTGATGCTGTCCATCAGCTCGCGTACCAGAAGTATTCCCAGTCCTCCAATCTGACGGTCTTCAGCAGAGAGCGTCGTGTCAGTCCTTTGCTTGGCGGTGGGGTCAAAGGCAACACCCGTGTCAATAATCTGGAAACGCAGGGTGTTACCATCATACATCATATTAATGATTATGTCACCCTCGGAATCTATAGGATAGGCATATTCTATCGCGTTGACTACAGCCTCCTCTACTGCCAGACGCAGCTGACGAGCCTGTGAGGTGTCAACATTCAGCTTCCCGATAGCCGATTTCATGAATTCGCTGAAACGCTTCACTTCGTGAACGTCATTCTTTATTGTCAGCGTCTCCGTTAGTGTGCTCTTAATATTAGTTAAAATCATAATCCATATAAGGTTCAAGACGCTTTCTCTCCGCCTCCGGAAAGTCTTTATGCAGCTTTAGGTCGTCCAGACTCTTTAAGTCGCCCTTCAGTCTTCTATAGTCCGTAATGGTACGAGCCTGATAGAAGTTTATGTAGGGGTGACGTTTCAGCTGGTCGAGAGTGAGTTTGTTGACTTTAATCTTACGTATTTTAGTGCTGTCAACCTTGAAATAAGGCAGACTCTTCCTGGGGAAGTTTGATATCTCAAGGAGTTGTGAGGTACTTACATACCCTCCGAGTCGTTTCCCGTAGCCTATGATAGCGCGTGCGAAGGCGCTGCCGATGCCCGGAACTTTCTTCAGCGTTGATGTGTCGGCTATGTTCAGAGTTACCGTCTCGCCCTCTTTCAGCTTTATGGGGTATTTCAGAGTGTCGCGCTCATAGCGTTGTTCTTCGGAATTCTTGAAGAGTTCCGATGCCGGACGGTAGTCGTCGGAGATGTGTATATAAGGCTCCAGTTCCCGATATTGCTTTGCCGTAAGTCCGTAGAGTCGTGCAAAGTCCTCCTTTTTCCTGTATATGCCGCCCTTTGCGCGGTACTTATATATATTGCGCACCTGCCACGGTTGCAGTCCAAGTCTAAGAAGCTGTGTGCTGTCGGCAGTATTCGGGTCGAAGGCGAAACGTTCTACGGGAGTCTGCTCCACACGATAGTACTGCTGTGGGCGAGAAGCGAGCTGCGATACACGTGGGGTGTAGCGTGTAGTGTCCTCGTCGCCCTGTTCCTCACCTTCTGTTTTCCCTGCGTAATATATCGCCACACCTGCTGCTATAGCAGAGAGTAGTAGTGTGAGTAGTGCTCGCTTGATTGACTTGTGCAAGTAGATTATATTTCGTAGTTTCATTATATTAGTCTGAACTGGTGGAGAAATATCAGAGCAATTCCTGTCGGGCAGATGTATTTCGCCGACAGTACAAAGAAGTGGAAGTACTTGTTGTTCGTTGTTCCCCAGTTTGTTACCTGGTTACGGACAATGCGATGTTCTAACACCCAGCCAACGTATATCGCGGTAAGGAACCCTCCCGTGGTAAGAAGAACGTTTGCCGAGAGGAAGTCGAAGAAGTCGAAGAGTGACCGTCCGAGAACCTTGAGGCTTGGTACTGCACCGATAGACAGTGAACATAGTGCACTGGTTATGAGGGCAAGTGCGGTAACGACGATAGCGCCGGTCTTTCGTTCCAGATGAAACTCCTCGCTGACGAATGCTGTCGGCGTTTCGTGCATGGATATTAGTGACGTCAGTGCTGCCAAGGAAAGCAGCAGGTAGAAAAGGATGCCTATGATGTAGCCCACGATAGGTGCTGTGGCAAATGCCTGTTGGAAGACGTTAGGCAGTGTGATGAATATCAGCGACGGACCGCTGTCGGGCTGTATGCCGACGGAGAAGGCTGCCGGGAAGATCATCAGTGATGCCAAGATTGCCACGATAGTGTCGATAGTCGCTATCTGCCATGCGGACTTTATAAGGTTCACCTGCTTGCCGAAGTAGCTTGAATAGGTGACGAGTGCCGCCATTCCCGTGCTCAGCGAGAAAAACGTCTGTCCTAAGGCGTCGAGGAATGTTTCTTTTGTTACCTGTGAGAAGTCGGGATAGAGAAGGAATCTCACGCCCTCCCACGCTCTGGGGAGCATCAGTGATGAAATCACGAGTACCACGAGCAGGACGAACAGTAGGGGCATCATAATCTTCGAAGCTTTCTCAATGCCTTTCTGTACACCTTTAATAACAATTAAATGTGTAAGGAGGATAAAGAATATAGCCCACACTATAGGACGTGTGGGGTTCGAGGTGAAGTCGGTGAAATACTGTCGTACGTAGTCGGCGTCACCGATGAGTTTTCCGGATATGGCGGCAATGACGTATTCCAGTGTCCACCCGGCGACGACGGAGTAGGCTCCCATGATGACAAATCCTGTGAGCACTCCCATGTATCCCACCAGTTTCCACGGCCATCCGCCGTAGGCGCGTGTGGCGTTAGCCTGTGCGTTGCGGCCTATGATAAACTCGCAGACCATAGCTGGTATTCCGAGTGCGGCTATACAACACAGGTATATTATCATGAATGCAGATCCTCCGTTCTGTCCCGCCTCGTAGGGGAAGCGCCAGATGTTTCCCAGTCCTACTGCCGAACCGGCGGTGGCGAGGATGATGCCTATTTTCGATGTAAACTTACTTCGTGAATTCATAATCTTAAACCAGTCCGAACTGATGAAGGAATATTAAAAGTGTCAGCAGCGGACATACATATTTTACTAACAATACAAAGACATGTACGTGGGGAGTGCGTATGGTTCCCCAGTTTGACAGTTCGTCGTGTACGAACTTATGATCTACGTACCACCCTATGAAGATACATGTCAGGAAACCTCCGAGGGGCAGACACAGGTTAGCGGTAAACCAGTCGAGGAAGCCGAACAGCGACATGCCGGCAATCTGCAGACCGCTCCAGTCGCCTAACGACAGTGAGCAGAAAGCGCCGACGATGATACACATTGCCGATACCACCCGGGCGGCTCCCTTGCGTCCTAAGTGAAGCTCTTCGGCGAGGAACGATGTCGATACCTCATGAAGTGAAATGTTCGACGTTATTGCCGCTATGGCAAGCAACAGGTAGAACGACAGTGATACCACATACTGCACGATGTCGATGTTCCCGAAGGCTTGTTCGAAGACGTTAGGCAGTGTGATGAATATCAGCGACGGACCGCTGTCGGGCTGCACTCCTACCGAGAGGGCTGCCGGGAAGATGAGCAGTCCGGCAAGGATAGCTATAAAGGTGTCTATACCGGCTATCTGCAGCGCCGAACTGGTAAGGTTAGTCTCGCGTTTAAAGTAACTGGCGTAGGTACACAGACAGCCCATAGCTATACTTAGCGAGTAGAACGCCTGTCCGAGAGCCTCCAGAAAAGTGCCGCTGGTGACCTTCGAGAAGTCGGGCTTGAAGAGGAACTCAACACCCTTCATAGCGTTAGGCAGCGACAGTGAGCATCCTACAAGGATAAGTAGCAGGATGAAGAGTATCGGCATCATTATCTTCGACGCTTTCTCGATACCGTCCTGTATGCCGTGAACGATGATGAAGTGGGTGAATCCCACAATCAGTGCCATCCACACTACCGGTTTTGCAGGGTCCGAGGAGAATTCGTTGAAGAACTCCCGGAAGTACTCCGGCGAACCGTGAAGCTCGTTGGCTGCCGACGCGAAGACGTACTGTAGTGTCCAACCGCTTACCACACCGTAGTAGCCTATGATAAGTGCTGCCGTGAGCACTCCCATGTATCCCACAAACTTCCATGCCGTACCGTTGGCAAGCTTTGAGTAGGCGCGCGCCGTGTTAGACTGGGCGTGACGACCTATCATGAACTCGCATAGCATGACGGGAATACCCATTATAAGTACACATGCTATATATATGAGTATAAACGCTGCACCCCCATTCTGACCTGTGACGTAGGGAAAGCGCCACACGTTTCCCAAGCCTACAGCACCACCTGCCGTAGCCAGAATAACACCTATCTTAGTGCCGAAATTGTCTCTTGAAGATGTTATGTTTTTACTCATACGGCTGCAAAATTACTAAATATTTAGTAATTATTTCCTCTTTTTACTGAAAAATTGTAAGAAAATGCCGAATGGAATTCTTGTTTTCTAAAGAATAATAAAAAAACAGATGTTAATAGAGTAAGTATCTCGAAGAAATGTGGTACTTTTGCAGCAATAATTATAGGGAAAATGAAATATTTACTGCATTTAATAAAGGACTACCCCCTGTCGTGCGTTTGTATAGCCGCTATCTGGGTGCTCTGTTTCATGGATGTTCCCGATACCCCCCTCGGCGAGGTGGCGTTTATGGACAAGTGGACACACATGGTGATGTACGCCGGGACGTGCGGTGTCATAGCCGTAGAATATTGGCGGTGTCATAAGGTTATAGACATGAAGCGCTGGATACTGTTCGGATGGCTTGCCCCGGTCGTTATGAGCGGAGTCATAGAACTGCTTCAAGCCAACTGCACCGGCGGCAGACGCAGCGGAGAACTGTTGGACTTCGCCGCCAACACCTTCGGCGCTACTCTAATTCTATGTGCCGGAATTCTTTGGGAATGGTGCCGCGCCAGACGATAAAAGGCATCTTTCGCATGTGCCCGTTGTAGAAGCGTTTGTCGCCGGTAACCTCCATTCCTATGAAGTCGGGCTTCTCAAAGGGCTCGTTCTCGTCGCTTAGCTCCACCTCCGCCATTACCAGTCCGGCGTTGTCGCCATAGAACTCGTCAACTTCAAAGGTGTGTTTTCCGCAGGGAACGAGGTATCGTGTCTTGTCGATAATGCCAGGTTCGCAAAGTTTCATAAGCTCCTTTCCGTCCTCCGCCGACACCTCTGTCTCGAACTCGTAGCGTCCGAAGTGTCCTTCCTGAGCCGGACCTTTGATGGTGAGGTACGCCTTCCCGTCGCGGACACGTACCCTCACAGTACGTCCCTGACTGCTCAGTATGTAGCCTTGTTGTATGTGGCTATGACTGACAGCCTGTGTCTTGTAGTCGTAGCCATATACCAGGAACTTGCGTTCAATCTCCTGGTTGCCCATTAGTTAAAGAAGAAAACGCAAATCATCAGTAATGCAAGGAATACCAATGCTGCAAAGATCCACTTGATAACGTTCTGAGCCTGTTTCTCTTCTTGTGCGGCACGACGTGCGCGCTGTGCTTTTCTTTTCTGTGACATGATTTTATTTTGTTTCGTTATTACGTTATATCGTTATTACGTTATTACGTTGTTTTCGTTGTTATTATTCATTTTCGCTTGGGAACTCCATGAGGTATGCCTTTATGAAGTCGTCTATCTTGCCGTCCATCACTCCATCGACGTCCGACGTCTGGTAGTTGGTGCGGTGGTCCTTCACGCGGCGGTCGTCGAAGACGTAGGAGCGTATCTGTGAGCCCCATTCTATCTTTTTCTTGCCTGCCTCAATCTTTGCCTGTGCCTCGAGTCGTTTCTTCATTGCCCTGTCGTAGAGTTGTGAGCGCAGGAGTGCCATAGCACGTTCCTTGTTCTTCGGCTGGTCGCGGGTCTCGGTATTCTCGATGAGTATTTCCTCTTCCTCACCGGTGTCGGGGTCTGTGTACCAGTAGCGCAGACGCACTCCCGACTCCACCTTGTTGACGTTCTGACCGCCTGCACCACTTGAGCGGAAGGTGTCCCACGACAGTTTGGCGGGATCAACATACACCTCGATGGTGTCATCGACGAGAGGCGATACGAAGACGCTGGCGAAACTTGTCATGCGCTTGCCCTGAGCGTTGAAAGGACTGACGCGTACCAGACGGTGAACGCCGTTCTCGCTCTTCAGGAAACCGTAGGCGAACTCACCGCCCTCAATCTCCATAGTGACGCTCTTAATGCCTGCCTCGTCGCCTTCCTGCAGGTTACTTATGGAGACCTTGTAGCCGTGAGCTTCCGCCCAGCGCATATACATTCGCATGAGCATCTGTGCCCAGTCCTGACTCTCTGTGCCGCCGGCACCGGAGTTTATCTTGAGGACACACTCCATGGGGTCCTCCTTCTGGCGCAGCATGTTCTTCAGTTCCAGGTCCTCCAACAGTTTTATCGCTGTGGCGTAGTCGCTGTCAACCTCTTCTTCGGTGACCATTTCCTCTTTGTAGAAGTCGAAGGCAAGTTGCAGTTCGTCGGCGGCACTACGCACCTCGTTATAGCCGTCAATCCACTTCTTGATGGCTTTAACTTTCTTCATCTGTTCTTCCGCTCTCTTGCGGTCTTCCCAGAAGTCCGGCGCCTGAGTGCGAAGGTCTTCTTCTTCGTATTCTATTTTCTTGCGGTCTATGTCCAGATAGTGGTGCAGTGCTTCTGTCCGCTGCTGGACGTCCTTTAGCTGGTCAGCTGTAATCATTACTCTTCGTACATTTTTTCTATTTCGGCGGCATAGTTCTTGTTGAGTACTGCTCGCCTAATCTTCAGCGTGTTTGTGAGCTCTCCGTTCTCCATGGTGAAGGCGCTGGGGAGCAGTGTGAAACGCTTAATCTTCTCGTAGCTTGCCAGCTGCTGCTGCAATGTGTCTATGCGCTCCTGCATCATCTTCATTATGGCGGGGTGCTTGCACAGCTCTGACATGCTGCCGTATTTAATGTTGTGTTCTCTTGCGTAATCCTCGAGCAGCGGGAACGACGGCACTATGAGTGCTGAGACGAACTTGCGCTGGTCGGCAATGACTGCCAGTTGCTCAATGAACTTATCGACGAGGAGCTTCGACTCAATCATCTGCGGAGCAATGTACTTTCCGTTGCTCGTCTTGTAGAGCTCCTTGATGCGCTCCTTGAGGTACAGCTCGCCGTCCTTCAGGTAACCGGCATCGCCTGTGTGGAAGTATCCGTCTTCGTCGAACGCCTCCTTGTTGAGGGCGTCGCGGTTGTAGTATCCCTTGGTGATGGTAGGACCCTTGAGGAGTATCTCGTCGTTCTCGCCAATCTTTATGCTGATGCCCGTGATAGGACGACCTACTGAACCCATAGTATAGACCTTGTCCATGTGGTCGCAACTTACGGTGGCAAGACTCTCGGTGAGTCCGTAGCCCACAACCATGTTGAGTCCTATGGTGTGTACAAACTCCTCGACCTCAGAAGAGACGTATGATCCTGCGGTGGGGAAGAAGTGCGGGTTCTCAAGTCCTAACTGCTTGCGCACCAACGAGAACACAGTCTTGTCGTACATCACATACTCTAAGTGCAGGTTCAGTGGCGGACGCTTTCCGCGACTGACATACTCTATGTTGTGTCTTCTGCCTACGGCAAGTGCACGGTTGAAGAGCTTACGCTCCACGGCGCTGGCGCTCTCAATCTTTTCCTTGACACCGATATATACCTTCTCCCAGAAACGGGGAACGGCACACATGCACGTGGGGTGAGTCTCGCGCAACGACTGCTGCACCTCCTTGGGATAGGTGTTTATTATTATCTTGGCACCTTCGGTAAGACAAAGGAATGCCCATCCGCGTTCGAAGACGTGAGTCAGCGGGAGGAAACACATCACCCTGTCCTTCTCGCCAACAGGAACGCACTCGTCGTTGGCAAGCATGGCGGCGTTGTACTGTCCGTGGGTGAGTATGACACCCTTCGAATCGCCTGTTGTTCCGCTGGTATAAAGGATGTTAGCTATATCGTCGTTGTTTGCCTGCTTGCTGAGGACGTCCACCTCACTCTGTCGCGGGAAACCCTCGCCGAGTTTCAGGAACTCGTCGAAGTACATAGAGCTGGGGTCGTTGGGGTCTTTCTTTACAGCAGGGTCGAAAATGATAATCTTCTCAAGCGACGGACAAAGCGGCAACACACGATATGCCTTGTCGTACTGCTCCTGTTCGCCAACGAAGAGGATGCGTATCTGCGCATCGCTAATCATAAACTGTATCTGTTGCTCACTACTCGTAGCGTAGAAGGGAATGGTGACAGCACGTATTCCGAAAGCACCGAAGTCGGTAAACATATACTGAATGACGTTCTGCGAGAAGATTCCCATATTCTCCTGAACCTTAACGTTGAGGTTCAACATGGCGTTGCTCACCTGACGTACTCGTTCGGAGAATGTCTTCCAAGAACACTCTCTCCACTCCGTACTGCCGAAATCACGATATTCAAACACCGTTCTCTCGCCGTACTTCTTTGCCTGCTCGTGTATTAAAACAGAAAAATGACACCTTGTCTGCATAGTATAAGGATTGATTTAACTGCAAAAGTACAAACTATTTTTGAAAAAGTCAAAAGAAACACGAAATATTTTCATCTATATCCCGTGTACCCATAAAAACTTTCCTCAATTTAGGATTACGGAAATTTTATTTTTCGAAAAAAAGTGTCATCCGTCATTAAAAAATCTTTACATTTGGATTGTCAGCATGTATGTTTATCCAAAGTAAACCTACGGTTTGGTCGGAGAAAACCTATGCTTTGGTCGGAGAAAACCTATGGTTTGGTCGGGGAAAACCTATGCTTTGGTCGGAGAAAACCTATGGTTTGCAGCATGACGGATGACACTTTTTTTTGAAAAATAAAAATTGAGAAATCCTAAAAACATTACACACCCATAAACCCCGTTGCTACCGAGCTTTGTGTAATGTGTAATGTTTTTTTACAAACCAGAATTTAGGAAAACCTAAAAAACCTCCCATGCTCACGTGGATGGGCTTTTAATGTGTTTTAGGATAATAAGCCAACTTTCTTATATAGTCATTCAGAACTCTGAGCTGTTCCAATAGGTCATTAAATGGAATGCTTTTCCCATAAATCATATGTAGTCGCATCTGTTCATAATCTAAGCGCCATGCTTCTTTTACAGACTCAGGTGGAAGTATTGATAAACTGGATGGGAAAAGCGTATCGTAATCGAATTCACGAAGCCCGATAAAAGTTTTGCGATGCTCTATTACTTGACGATACAGTTGTTCATCATTCA
>CAMUVE010000066.1:0-10954 GCA_947163985.1 uncultured Prevotella sp. | reverse complement strand
ACCTGGGCACCAACGAGGCTGGCCTTTCTTAAAATCTTGTGCTGTATATTCCATAATGGTTTTACCTTTTACTTTTTTACCTTTTTTACTTCTTCAAGATTTCCTCGAATGCGTTAACTAACTCTTCTACTACGAAAGGTTGTCCCTTTACTTGGTTGAACTGGTATGGAACGAAACCATCGACCTTCATACGAAGGTAAGCAGCCAACTGTCCCATATTCTGTTCTGCCACTACTACCTTCTTGTACTTCTTCAATACGTCGGCTGTATTCTTTGGCAGTGGGTTGAGGTACTTAAACTGAGCCTGTGCAACCTTCTTGCCTGCTACGCGGAGTTCGTCCATAGCAGCATGCAGATGACCATAGGTAGAGCCAAAGCCAACAATGAGGAGTTCTGCATCGTCAACGTCACCGTCAACTTCGAGGTTGGGTACTTCTATGTTGTCAATTTTCTGTTGACGCAGACGAGTCATAAGGTCGTGGTTCTCTGGGTTCGTAGAGATGGCGCCAGTATTGGAGTCTTTCTCCAGACCGCCGAGGATGTGTGTAAAGCCTTCACGACCCGGTACTGCCCAATATCGAGTGCCATTTTCAGCACGCATATATGGTGTCCACTTACCTTTCAGTTCTTCAGGAACATATGGGGGGTTAATAGCATCAAGCTGTGCCATCTTGGGCAACTTAAATGCTCCAGAGCCGTTAGCAATATAGGCATCAGTAAGAAGAACGACAGGAGTCATATGCTCCAAAGCTATCTTGGAAGCTTGGAATGCGGCATCAAAACAGTCTGCGGGATTGGTAGCTGCGAGAACTGGCATAGGACTCTCTCCGTTACGTCCGAAGAGTACCTGTAGAAGGTCTGTCTGCTCAGACTTGGTAGGCAGACCCGTAGCAGGACCACCGCGCTGTACGTCAAGTATCACAAGGGGTAGTTCCATAATTACGGCGAGGTTCATTGCCTCAGACTTCAAGCAAACGCCTGGACCGGATGTGGAAGTTACTGCAAGAGCACCTGCGAAAGAGGCTCCCAGAGCTGACGCAGCACCACTTATCTCATCCTCACACTGTACTGTAATTACTCCACATGACTTGTGTTTTGACAGTTCATGGAGTACGTCGGTAGCAGGAGTGATGGGGTAGGAGCCCAAATAAAGTCGGAGACCAGCCTTCTC
Source organism: uncultured Prevotella sp. (assembly GCA_947163985.1). GTDB lineage: Bacteria > Bacteroidota > Bacteroidia > Bacteroidales > Bacteroidaceae > Prevotella. The sequence continues at coordinate 9,783 of CAMUVE010000066.1, read as the reverse complement.
GGCAGCAGCAATGAAACCATAGGCAGTAGCTTTGTTGCCTGTTATGTCCATATAGCGTCCAGGCTCCTTGTGCTTTGATTCTATACGATAAACGTTGATGGCTGAAGAGTGAGTGTTGTGACCATAGTCATATCCGGCCTGTACCACCTTTATATTGTTTTCAGCAATAGACGGCTTCTTTGCAAACTTCTCGCGCAGGAAGTTGTTTACCAAATTGATGTCGCGGTCAAAGAGCCAGCAAACCAGTCCAAGTGCAAACATATTGCGACATTTCAGTATAGACTTCATGTCCATACCAGTCTCTGCCAGACAATCCTTCACCATTGTGGTAAGTGGACATTGTATTACGCGGTCTGGATCAACACCCATCTCACCTAAGTAGTCCTCGCTTTGGAACTGTGCCTTCTCCAAATCCTTAGGACCGAAAGAGTCGGTATCGATGATAATGGTGGCCTGTGGTTTTGCATATTTCAACTGCGTCTTCAGAGCGGCGGCATTCATCGCCACCAGGACGTCACAGAGGTCACCAGGGGTATATACCTTCCCTGCTCCAATGTGTACCTGAAATCCTGAAACACCGGTAAGCGAACCTTGCGGGGCGCGGATGTCAGCGGGATAGTCTGGGAATGTTGAAATGCCGTTACCAACGGTGGCACTAATTGTTGAAAAGATGTTTCCGGCGAGCTGCATACCGTCGCCAGAGTCTCCTGAAAAACGGACAACGACGTTGTCTAGTTCCTTAACTTCTATTTTTTCAGCCATAATATAAATATGTACTTTGTTCGTTGTTTGAGGTGCAAAGGTAATGCAAATACGATAAAAGACCAAACAAAAATGAGATAAAAATGCAAATACCTACGAAAACCTTTCGGATAATTGTATAATTATGCAGCGCTGGTTATAAAAACAAGCGAGGTTTTCTGGACCTCGCTTGTGTCTTATACGTCAAAGGCGCTACCGCCAAGGAACTCTTTCAGAAGTGATGTTGACGGGATGTACTCGTCGGACATTGTAGAGAAGTACTTTAGGAATTTCCTCAGTCGGTAAGCTTCAGAATATTCAGGACAGTTCTCAGGCACCTGCTCAAGGAGTGGCTCTGCCTGTTTCTTTATTACGGCAAGTTCAAAGAGCATTGCTGTGTTGAACATCACGTCTGCATTCTCTTGGTAAGGGAATATCCATTTGTTTTCTCCGGCTCTCACGCTTGCCCAACGACGTATTGTCTCGCGAGCATCGCATCCACGATATTTGTAGTCGCGAATGATACGTCTCAGGAGTCTGTTATCCGTTGTCGGTATGTAGTTGTGTGAGTCGAGAAGCATTGTTGTGAGTGCTGAGGCATATACACGGAACTTCTGTTCTTCTGGAATGTTCGCTGTCAGCTCGGGATTCAGGGCGTGAATGCCCTCTACCACCAGGATGTCGTCCTCGCGAAGACGTAGTTTTTTCCCGCTCCACTCGCTTCTTCCCTGTTGGAAGTTATATCGTGGCAGTTCCACCTCTTCGCCAGCAAAGAGTGCTTTTAGTTGCTCGTTCAACAGCGAGATATTCAAGGCATGGAGATGTTCGTAGTCGTAGTCGCCCTTTGCATCACGAGGTGTATTTTCACGATCTGTAAAGTAGTCGTCAAGAGAGATTGGCACAGGGCGTAGTCCATTTGTTACCAGTTGTACCGACAGTCTTTTACACGACGTTGTCTTTCCACTACTTGACGGACCGGCGATGAGTACCATACGAACCTTCTTCCTACTTGCTATCTCTTCAGCTATTTGCGACAGTTTCTTCTCCTGCATAGCTTCGCCAACCATTACTATGGTTTTTGAATGACCATTTTTTATCGCCTCGTTGAGGTCGCCAACTGTTGACATCTCAAGTATTTCCTGTATTCGATGATGTTCACGGAACATCTCAAACATCTTGTCTTGACGAATCATCTTACCCAGTTTGGAAGGGTCTTCGCATGTAGGGACTCTCAGTAGAACGCCATCGAAATATTTTACCAGTCCGTAGAGTTTCAGCCCTCCTGTCTTTGTAAGCAGAGTACCATAGTAGTAGTCGATATATCCGTCGAGGTCGTAATATACGGTATATAGTGTTCCAGTGCTTTCCAGGAGTTTAATCTTTGAGTGTGCTCCTACCTTGCGGAACATTTTTATTGCTTCATCAACAGTTGTTTCGTAACGATGCACAGGCAGATCGGCATCGATAATCTCCTGCATCCTTTGCTTGATGTCCTCAACATCCTTCTCTGTTACCTTGCGTCCTATCTCCAGATCCACGTAGTAACCGTTTGATACGGGGATATCTATCTTTACTCTACATTCAGGAAATATATCGTGTGCAGCCTTTGCCAAAACAAAGAACAGAGTGCGTGTATATGCCCTCATGCCTGATGGTGAGTGCATGTCAAGGAACTCAATATTTTTCGGGCGATATACTCGGTAGTGCATACCCTCTACCTTGTTGTTTACTTTGGCGCTCACAGGACCATATTCCATGTTGAGACCGAAAAGCTTATATATCTCTTCCAGAGTTGTACCGATAGGAATGTCCAACTCCTTCCCGTTGTTATTACATCTAATTGTAACCAACTTTTCCATAAGCGACTAATTATGATTTAATACCCCCCCCCGTATCTATCTCTTTATCAAGCACTTCATATACAGAGTTGTTGCTCTTATATTCTGGCACGAGTTGTTTCATCTTGCGTACAGTATTCATATTGTCATACTGTTTTGAGATGTCAATGAGTTCATCAATATGTTTGCTAACTTCATCATAGTCATACTCTCTGACCATTGCAATACGAATCTTCTCGTGGAATGTAGGCTTTGTGCCCTCCATCTCGTTAAGCACTTCTTCGTAGAGTTTCTCGCCTTCTCGCAGACCAGTATATTTTATCTCTACGTTCTTGGCATGTGACAGAGCTATCATTCTCTTTGCAAGGTCGGCGATCTTAACGGGTGCTCCCATGTCGAAGACGAAAATCTCGCCACCATTACCTTTAGTACCTGCTTCGAGCACCAATTTACAAGCCTCTGGAATGAGCATAAAGAAACGTACAATGCGTTCGTCGGTAACCGTTACTGGTCCTCCATTGCGTATCTGTTCCCTAAATAATGGAATTACGGAGCCATTGCTGCCCAGTACGTTTCCGAAACGTGTTGTAACGAACTGCGTGTAATCCTGTTTCTTAGTAAGGTCACTCATCGCCTGCATCTTCTGCTTGCGGTCAAGACTCTGTACGTAGATTTCGCAAATTCGTTTACTACATCCCATAACGTTCGTTGGATTCACTGCCTTGTCGGTAGAAATCATTACAAACTTCTTTACACCATACTTCACGCTGAAGTCGGCAATAACCTTCGTGCCGTAAACGTTGTTAAGTATAGCCTCGCTGGGGTTGTCCTCCATCATCGGGACGTGTTTGTATGCAGCAGCGTGGAAAACGTATTCTGGTCTGTATGTGCGGAAAATATTTTCCATTCTTGTCTTGCGACTAATGCTTGTCACAATAACCTCACAATCTACGTTGGGGAATTGGTTCTCCATCAGCAGTCGTACGTCGTGCTGTGGTGTTTCTGCCTGGTCGATGAGAATCATCTTCTTCGGATTGAACTGTGCCACCTGACGTACTATTTCCATACCTATGGAACCTGCAGAACCCGTAATTAGTACACTCTTGCCCGACAGCTGTTCGTTAACCGACTTGAGGTCAACCCTTATTTCTGTTCGTGGCAGTAGGTCTTCTACGCTAACCTCCTGCAGTTTAATGTTCTTCTGGTTGTCTTCGTCCTTTTCGTTAGCAGAGTTATACTCAGCCATCCTGGTCATGAAGAATATCTTACACCCTGCGTTGATGAAGAGGTCCTGCATCTTTTGGTTGTCACGGAATTCATCTACTCTTAGAGGAACTACGAGGATAGCCTCAATGTGCTCCTTCTTAATTACCTCCGTCAGGTCTTCGTTTATTGAATATACCCTTGCGCCGAAGAGTTTCTTATCCTTTATTCGTTCTTCGTGTGTTATGAATCCGCATAGCTCAAATTTCTTCGGGTTCTGTGACTTGATGTATTTTGCCATACCTATGCCGCCTGTCAAAGCGCCATAGATAAGAACTCTCATTGTCCTTGTGTTTGAGCTGGCTCCCTCATATGCTGTCTTTACCAACAGTCGTAGAGCCCACATCAACATCGTAGCTATGATAAATGTCACAATGGTCTCTAACGGCTTGAATGCTGAGAGAAGTACAAAGTCAAAGTGTTCCATTGTGAGCGAGATACATATTGCCAGCACCATTGTGAGCGTGTTTGCATACGCCAGTTTTATAAGGTCTATAGAACTAGAATAGCGTAGTATTCCCGAGTAGGTTTTGAATACCCTTGCTCCTATCCAACTGATAACAGCATATAATAGACAAGTGTAGAAAACGGGCACTCGCTCGTCAAACAAGACACCAGTTCTGTTCGTAACCCAATAGGTAAACAGAGCTGCTAAAAAAACTATTATAGAGTCTGTAAGCAATACTAACCAATATGGTAGTACGTTCTTACTAAAGTACCAATCTGTAAGATATTTTATCGTTGTGCTGATTCGCTTCATAGTTAATACATGATAATACAGGTGCAAAGGTACGACTTAGTGTTCGTTTATCCAAAAAAATGTCTATTTTTTTAAAGGTTTACTTATTGTTTTGTGATGTGTAGAAATCGTGTTACCTTTTGCGTAATGTTAATGTTGTTATCAATAAAAGCGTCTATAATTTTTGATTTCCCGTTTAGTGGAATGATGTCGAAGTCGGCTATAGCAGCGGGGATTAGTGTGCTGTTACCCTCATGAAGAACAATTTCGTCACCTGTACTTCTGATGACTATCTTGCAGTCGCCTTCAATACACATTGAGATGACGAAACTGTCGTACTTACGTAGGTCGCGATGGAAAGACTTTGATACTTCCATTACTCTGACGTCGAAGTATGGTGTGTCAATAATCTGTACCGCCCGATTGTCTGTGTCGGCATATTCTGTACGATAGTTTTTCTCTACGTGATAGTCCAGTGCCTGTGCTGCCAGCTTTGTGTGCAGCTCGCGCGGTTTTCCGTCAAGTCCAGGACGGTTGTAGTCGAAGATGCGATAGGTGACGTCCGACGACTGTTGTACCTCGGCAAGCATTATTCCTCCGCAGATGGCGTGAACCCTTCCTGCTGGAAGGTAAAATACATCACCAGGACTGACATAGTGCTTCGAGAGCACATCGACAATAGTTCCGTCGGAAACTCTTTGCTGGTATTCCTCAGGTGTTATCTCTTTATTGAAGCCAGCATAGAGATAGCTCCCTTCATCAGCCCTAATGACGTACCACATCTCAGACTTTCCCATCTTCCCGTGTTCTCGCTGAGCCATCTCGTCGTTGGGATGAACCTGTATGCTAAGGTCTCGCTTGGCATCAATGAACTTCACTAACAAGGGTAGCTTGCCGCCATATTTCTTGTTGACAGCTTTGCCGAGAATATCCTCGGGCGCCTCGTCAATGACTTCCGTCAATAGTTTTCCTGTCCATGGACCATTTGCAACGATACTGGTACTCGATGGTACAGCACTAACCTCCCAACTCTCTCCGATGGGCTCATCGTTAGGTTCCATACCTTTGTATTGGCGAAGGCGCTGACCTCCCCAGACCACAGTGTGCAGATTAGGCTTGAACAGCAGAGGATAATACATAGTTTAAACTTTTATGGTTGCAAAAGTATATTACAGTTTGCCTGCCAACGCAGCAACCTTCTGTTTTGTTTCTTCGGTCTTCTGTTCGTCAATCTTTGCTGTTACAACACCCATATTCTCTGCTTTCCAGTAGTTGCAGATATCGCAGAACTCAGCAGTAGCACCATCATATACACCAGGAGAGTATGAAGAAACGAGCAGTGCCATTTTCTTCACTTTGGCTGGTGCATTAACGCAGTACATACGCTGGATGGGAGCCTGAATCTGAGCGTTCAGTGTGAAGTAATAGATTGGAGCAGCAAGTACCAATGCCTCAGCTTCTGCCATCAGCGGATAGAGCTCCTGCATATCGTCTTTCTGGATACATGCACCATTGCCCTTATTATGACAGTACTCACAAGCCAGACAGCCTGCAATCTTCTTCTTGGAGACATTTACTAATGTTACGTTATGACCTGCTGTTTCCGCAGCCTTCTTATACTCTTCTGCCATCCAGGCAGTGTTGCCATTCGCACGTGGCGAGGCCTGTAAAATAAGTACGTTCATAATCGTTTATTTCGTTGTTGTTAATATGTTTTTTTTTGATATTATGTTATAAAGTTACCAGTCCAATACCCAGCGGCTGTCTGAATAATTTCCTATGATTTCAGCATCGCGGATAGGGTCTAGTTGGCGCATTAGCGGATTTCTGCCAGCGATGTCAATGGTTTGGTTGTTCACATCGTGACTATTGAATTCCAATATGGTTGCCGTCTTGGCACTATCGTCTATCTGTCCCCATCCATAGGCTGGGATATTCTCTAATGTGCAGTTCAGTAGGACGCACTCTGCGTGAGGGTAGTTCTTCCCTTTATTATCGGGCAATCGACCAAGTTCTGCATGTTCTGACAGTCCCTTGAAATGACAGTCAACAAAGATGTTACCATGATTTTCCTTTCCATTCCTAATCCACATAAAAGCCCCGTAGCTCGTTATGGTACAATGATTGAAGAATGACGGACCACGTCCAAGTATGGTGTCTCCACCACCATCTATGTGACAATTATGCCAATAGCAACTACCATTGGCTTGCAAGGCATCGCCATCGCCAATGATGTGGATGTTTTCAAAATAGTTGCGTTCTCCATTTACCAGCAGTCCTTCGGCTTGTCCTTTGCAATCCGTTTTTATAGTAAGGTTACGGAATGTAAGGTCGCAGCAGTTGTCTGCTGCAAAGGCAGCACGACGTGAAGGGAATGTTCCGCGTACTTCATTTGTCTTTATGTCGGCTGGATGGGGGTTAAACACCTCGTTATTCGGGTAGTGAATGAGTACACCATCACGGCTTTCTCCCTCTATAGTGACAAAGCGCTTATTACGGAAATAAACCAATTCCTCATAGTCACCGTTTCTCATAAATATATGATAACCTTGCTCCGCAGAAGCAATGGAGTCGGGAATAAAGTCCATAGCCCCTTGAATTGTGTTGAAATCGCCTTTGCCGTCGGCAGATACGGTTAGCTGTCGTCGGTTTGCATCAGGCGACTTTGTTTTTGTACGAAACGACCACGCGTTCTTTCCCTTTATACCATTACACCCTTCGATAACACCCTTGTCAATAGTAACATAATACTCATGACCATATTCCAGCATGTTATGATGAAGATAGATTGTTAGTTTTTTGTCTTTGGCAATTATGGGATAGAAATGGAACCCGTCGGAGAATCCCCCGATAATATCAAGTTGATAGCGACCAGTATCCCACGCATTAACACCAGAAGGAGTCCCTGCCTTGGTGTTGCGATTTGTGATGTGTTGCGATTTATATGTGTAAGGAATGGGCGTATATTGTGCCGCAGGGTTCTTAGGTTGACTCTTGGTGGGTCCGGCAGGAATACTCATGTCCAGACGGTCAACAAGTTTCCCCGTCTTCTTGTCATAGACAGAAATATATCCCTTTTTGCCAACAACAGCCTTATCACTCATCGTCAATCTCAGATGAGTGTCGATATTCACTTCAGTTGCCCCATTCTCAGGGAACATTCCGATGATATTGTTCTCTGCCATACAAGTACACAATGTACTTGCTATTATGGCCATAAGTATAAATATTCTTTTCATTTATTTTGCAAAGGTACATTATTTTAAAATAAAAAAAGTAATTTTGCGGCAGAATTATTTTAATTTTTCGATATGAACAGCTTAGCAGAATATTTCAAGAATATCTATAATAACTGTGGAACGATAGGTCTTATTCATTCCTGTCCTGACTTGATGGAGTGTATCCAACAGGTGGGTTTTCTGCCTCTTTTAGAGAGCGGCATACAGGGTTATGCTGCTGAGAGTTTGATGGGTGAAGAGTGTAGATTTACACAGTTTGAAGACGGATCGTGGGAGTGGCCCTTGTGGCAATGGAAAGGCTCTGTAGTACGCGAAGGGTGTTGTGTTTATGGCAGGTTCTTTGCTGGCAAGGCAGGATTTATCAGTCGTGAATGGTGGCCCGATTTCTACAACTGGCGTCGAAGTAAAAACCCTGTGCCGGAAGATGGAGGCATAGAAGATGCCATCTTGACCACGTTACGTGAAAACGGCAATATGATAACCCGCGAACTCCGTGCTGCTTGTGGCTTTACCGGAAAAAATATGCGTTCGAAGTTCGATGGCTATGTGGGTCGTTTACAGATGGGTACCTACATAGTTACTGAAGATTTTGTGTATCCTGTGGATAAACACGGACGTGAATATGGCTTCGGGTGGTCGCTGCTCACTACGCCAGAACGTTTGTTGGGCAAAGAGAATTGCCTATGCGAGAGGACACCCGAAGAGTCATATCAACGTATGGTGACACATCTTTCACAACACTTGCCAAATGCTACAGAGAAGCAAATCAACAAGTTAATTAAATAACGCTGTTAAGATTCTTCTCAAAGTTACTTAAATTCGCTACAAAATCACTACCTTTGCAGCGGATATAACATTACGAGTAATAAGAACAACCATTTAAAATACGAAGATAATACCAAGGAAAGTATGAAGAAACCAAAATGGCTTGAGAAGAAAGCACTTTACGAAATAATTTTCGAATCGGACACCCCTGCTGGCAAACTCTTTGACATCATTCTGATTGTTGCTATCTCGCTAAGCATCGTCATCTCGTTCATTGAGACCATACCTTCATTGCGACACGCTTTCCGGTTTGCCTTGGAGATATTGGAATACGTTCTCACCTTCTTCTTTACCGTCGAGTACATCACCCGCGTCTATTGCTCACCGCGAAAGCGTGACTATGTACTGAGCTTTTTTGGCATCATTGACCTGCTGTCAACGTTGCCGCCATACCTTTCCTTCTTCCTGCCCAACGCACGCTACATGATTCTGTTGCGTTCGTTCCGCTTCATCCGTATCTTCCGTATCTTTAAGTTGTTCAGTTTTATCAACGAAGGCTATATACTGATGCAGTCGCTCAAGAAAAGCCTTACCAAGATAGCTGTATATTTCCTCTTCGTGCTGATAATGGTCACATGTCTGGGAACACTGATGTTCATGGTGGAGAACTCCGTTCCTAATACGCAGTTCACCGACTTGGCGACGTCCGTATATTGGGCCATCGTAACCATGACAACCGTAGGCTATGGCGACATCACGCCCGTCACACCCATCGGTCGTCTGTTGTCAGCGTTTGTAATGTTGCTGGGTTACACTATTATCGCTGTGCCTACGGGCATCGTCACTGCCACCATTATTGATGAAACACAGGAGAAACCAAAAGACGGACGTTGTCCCCGATGTGGTTCCAACGTCCGTGTAAAAGACCGCTATTGTTCACATTGCGGCGAGAAGTTATGAAAAATTATTTCGACAAGGATATGTTATGACTGATACTTCCAAAAATTATACTTCTTGCGCAACTCTTCCTGCTTCCTCCTCAATATTGAGGCTTGGCACCTTCTCCACCATTCTTGTGGTGCCACCTTTCTTACTGACATAGAAATGCACAAAGAACAGGTCGGTGACGATGATCAGCAGGGCTGGCATGCTGACGATAAACTGCACCAGCATAGCGGATGCATCACTGAAATGAGCC